>NZ_DASPMG010000107.1:0-15217 GCF_035627195.1 Azospirillum sp. | reverse complement strand
GCCTGGATGCCGTTGGTGCCTTCGTAGATCTGGGTGATGCGGGCGTCGCGCACGAACTGCTCGACGCCGGTCTCCCAGATGAAGCCGTGGCCGCCGTGCACCTGCACGGCGATGTTGGCGGCCTCGGAACCCACGTCGGTGAACAGCGCCTTGACGATCGGCGTCATCAACTGGACGAACTCGTCCGACGCCTGCCGCTGCTTGGGATCGGCGTGCCTCTCGGCGACATCCAGGTGATAGCCGACCAGCGCACCCAGCGCCCGGCAGCCCTCGGTGTAGGCGCGCGCGGTCAGCAGGTTCCGGCGCACGTCCGGGTGCACGATGATCGGGTCGGCCGGCTTGTCCGGGAACTTCGCCCCCTTCACGGAGCGGCCCTGCAACCGCTCCTTGGCGTAGGCGGCGGCGTTCTGGTAGGCGACCTCGGCGATGCCCAGCCCCTGGATGCCCACGCCCAGGCGGGCCGAGTTCATCATGGCGAACATGGCGCGCATGCCCTTGTGCGGCTCGCCCACCAGCCAGCCCATCGCCTCGTCGAAGTTGATGACGCAGGTGGCCGAGGCCTTGATGCCCATCTTGTGCTCGATGGAGCCGCAGGCCACGCCGTTGCGCGCGCCCGGCGCGCCGTCGTCCTTGATCAGGAACTTGGGCACCAGGAACAGGCTGATGCCGCGCGTGCCGGCCGGCGCGTCGGGCAGGCGGGCCAGCACGAGGTGGACGATGTTGTCCGTCAGGTCATGCTCGCCGGCCGAGATGAAGATCTTGGTACCGGTGATCCTGTAGCTGCCGTCGTCCTGCGGCACCGCCTTGGTGCGGATGATGCCCAGGTCGGTGCCGGAGTGCGGCTCGGTCAGGCACATGGTGCCGGACCACGACCCGTCCACCAGCTTGGGCAGCACGCGGTCCTTCAACTCCTCCGAGCCGTAGCGGGCCAGCGCGTTGTAGGCGCCCAGCGACAGCCCCGGGTACATGCCGAAGCTGAGGTTGGCGGAGCAGACGAACTCCTCCAGCATCGTGTAGACCAGCTTCGGCAGGCCCTGGCCGCCGTACGCGGGGTCGCACGACAGGCCCTGCCAGCCGGCGGCCATGTACGTGTCGTACGCCTCCTTGAAGCCCTTGGGCGTACGCACCACGCCGTTCTCGAAGGTGCAGCCTTCCGCGTCGCCGGACTGGTTCAGCGGCAGCAGCACCTCCTCGCACAGCTTGGCGCCCTCCTCCAGCACCTGGAAGATCACGTCCGGCGTGGCGTCCTCATAGCCCGGCAGCGCCGTGACGTTGTCCAGGCCGATGATGGTGTCGAGGACGAAGCGCACGTCCTCCAGCGGAGCCTTGTAGATCGGCATCCCTTGTTCCTCCCCCTCAGTTCCGCAGCGGCTTGCCGGTGGTGAGCATGTGCTCGATCCGGTCGATGCTGCCGGGCGTGCGGATCAGCTCCATGAAGGCCTTGCGTTCCAGGCCCAGGAGGTGGTCCTCGCCGACCGGCTCGGTGTGGTCGGCGTCGCCGCCGGTCAGGATCTCGGCAAGCGCGGAGCACACGACCATGTCGTGCGGCGTCGCCTTCCCCTGCAAGCGGAAGCCGTGCAGGAACTGCTCCAGCGCGGCGCGCCCGCCCGGACCGGGCAGCACGTACGCCGGCTTCTCCGGCAGGGTGTAGCTGGCGGCCAGCTCCAGCGCCTTGGCCTTGGCGTCGGCCAGCAGGCGGTCGCGGTTCATGGTGATGCCGTCCGACGCGCGCAGGTACAGCAGGTCCTTCGCCTCGGCCGCCGACTTCGCCACCTTGGCGAGGCTGATGGTCTCGAACGCCTGCGCCACCGGCGGCATCGGCCCGCGCGGCAACTTCGGGTTGGCGGCGTGGCGCGCCAGCATCTCCGTGCAGCCGCCCCAGCCGGGGATCAGCCCGACGCCGACCTCGACGAGGCCCATGTAGGTCTCGGCGTGCGCCTGGACGTGGTCGGAGTGCAGCAGGATTTCGCACCCACCACCCAGCGCCATGCCGCTGGGCGCCGCCACCACCGGAAACGGCGCGTACTTCAGCGCCCGGTAGGTGCGCTGGCCGGCGTCCACCATCTCCTCGATCTGCGGCCACAGCGCGATGTTGATCGCGAACATGGCGAGGCCCAGGTTGGCGCCGACCGAGAAGTTGTCCGCCTCGTTGTGGATGACCAGCGCCTTCCATTGACCCTTGCCGTCGCCGATCAGGCCCATGGCCTTGCCGTAGGCGGCCATGATCTGGTCGTCCAGCGCGTTCATCTTGGACGTGAACTCGAAGCACAGCACGCCGTCGCCGATGTCCCAGATAGCGGCCGAGCCGTTCTTGAACACCGGCTTCGACGCCCGCTTGACATCGGCCAGCAGCAGCACGCCGTCCGGCCGCACCACGTCGGCGTAGTCACCGGCGGTGGTGAGGTGCTGGAGCCTGCCGCCCTCGACCCGGTAGAAGGGCCGCCCGGCGGCCTGCTCCACCAGCGCCGGAACCGGGATGCCCTCGCCGCGGCACAGCTCGGCGAACCAGTCCGTGCCCAGCCGGTCGATCAGCTCGAACGGGCCGTATTTCCAGGCGTAGCCCAGGCGCATGGCCTCGTCGACCGACACGATGTCGTCGGCGATCTCCGGCACCAGGCTGGCGGCGTAGGCCAGCGTCTGCGCCAGCACGGTGCGGGCGAAGCGGCCGGTCTTGTCCGGGAACTCGGCCAGAGCGCGCAGATCCTTGCCGGCCGCCTGCACGCTGTCCAGGCGCGGCTTGTCGGAGGGGCGGTACTGGCCGGTCTTGAGGTCGATGGCCTCCTTGACGCGCTTTCCGTCCGCCTTGTTCATGCGGTAGAAGCCGCCCTTGCCCTTCCGGCCGGTGTAGCCCTCGGCGATCATCCTGGTGATCACCGGATGCTCGCGGAAGGTGGCGCGGTAGGCGTCGTCCGGCGGCAGCGTCGCCAGCATGCTCTTGGCGATGTGCGGCATCAGGTCGAGCCCGACGAGGTCGACGAGGCCGAAGACGCCCGTCTTCGGGATGCCCATGGGGCGGCCGCCGACGGCGTCCGCCTCCTCCACCGTCAGGCCCAGGTCGACGGCGGCGTTGATCGCCGCCTGGATCCACAGCGTGCCGATGCGGTTGGCGATGAAGCCCGGCGTGTCCTTGCAACGCACCACACCCTTGCCCAGCGCGCGGTCGCAGAAATCGGCGATGGCCGCGGCGGCGTCCGGGCGCGTCGCCTCGCTGGTCACCAGCTCCAGCAGGCGCATGTAGCGCGGCGGGTTGAAGAAGTGGGTGATCAGGAAGTCGCGCTTGAACGCCTCCGACTGCCCTTCCGTCAGGTGGGCCAGCGGGATGGTGGAGGTGTTGGACGACACGACCGAGCCCGCCTTGCGCACCGGGTCGATGCGCTTGTAGAGGTCGGCCTTGACCGTGGGGTTCTCGACGATCGCCTCGACGATCCAGTCGACGTCAGCGAGGAGGCCCAGGTCGTCCTCCAGGTTACCGGGGGTGATCAGCCGGGCGTTCTTCGGATGCATGAAAGGGGCCGGGTCGGTCTTCAGCATCTTCTGGATCGCCGTCCTGGCGACCACGCTGCGGTCTTCCGCCCCCTTCGGCACGATGTCCAGAAGGACGACGGGGATGCCGGCGTTGGCGATGTGGGCGGCGATGCCGCTGCCCATCACGCCCGCACCGATCACGGCGGCGCGTTTGATGTCCATGGTCCGGATCCCCCCGCTCACACCGCTTCCAGGACGGTGGCGATGCCCTGGCCGCCGCCGATGCACTGGGTCGCCAGCGCGAACTGCTGGCCCGTGCGCTTCAGCAGTGCCGCCGCCTTGCCGGTGATGCGGGCACCAGTGGCGCCCAGCGGGTGGCCCAGCGCGATGGCGCCGCCGTCCAGGTTCAGCGTCTCCTCCCGGATGCCCAGGTCGCGGATGCAGGCGATGGCCTGCGCGGCGAAGGCCTCGTTCAGCTCGACCACGCCGATGTCGCCGATGGACAGGCCGGCGCGCTTCAGCGCCTTCTGCGCCGCCGGGATCGGGCCCAGGCCCATCACCTCCGGCGCGCAGCCGGCCACGGCGATGGAGCGGATGCGGGCGAGGACCGGCAGGCCGTTGGCGCGCGCGTACTCCTCCGTCGCCACCAGCACGGCCGCCGCACCGTCGGTGAGCGGAGAGGAGGTGCCGGCGGTCACCGAACCCTCGGCCAGGAAGGCGGGCTTCAGCCCGGCCAGCGTCTCCGCCGTGGTGCCGGGGCGCACGCATCCGTCACGCTCCGCCGCACCGCCGCCCTGGAGCGGGATCGCCACCATCTCCTCCGAGAAGCGGCCCTCGGCCTGCGCGGCGGCGGCCTTGGCGTGCGAGGCGGCGGCCAGCGCCTCCTGCTCGGCACGCGGGATGCCGTAGCGCGCGGCGACGTTCTCCGCCGTCATGCCCATGGAGCAGTAGGCGTCCGGGTACTCCTTCTGCAGGCCCGGATGCAGAATCGGGTTGTAGCCCATGATCGGCACGCGGCTCATCGACTCGATGCCGCCGCACACGAACACCTCGCCCGCCCCCATCTGGATGGCGCCGGCCGCCTGATGGATCGCCTGCATGGACGAGCCGCAGTAGCGGTTCACCGTGGTGGCCGCCGCCGTCTGCGGCAGCTTGGCCAGGAAGGAAACGGTGCGGGCGACGTTCATCCCCTGCTCGCCCTCGGGGAAGGCACAGCCGACGACGACGTCCTCGATGTCCTGCGGGTTCACGCCGGTGCGCTCGACCAGCGCCGCGACGACGCGGGCCAGCAGGTCGTCCGGGCGGACCTTGACCAGCTCGCCCTTGCCGGCGAACGCGAACGGGGAACGGGCGAAGCCCGCGATGACGACGGATTTCATGGTTACTGGTCCTCCCTTTCGGCCGCTTGGGTCGGGCCGTCTTGGTTCCGGTTCCGGGTCAGGTGGTGGGTGATCTGGGTGTCGATGTCGCGCAGCTCGCGCAGCGTCTGCTGCACGTCCTGGAGCTGGCGTTCGAGGTCGGCGATGCGGCGCCGCGCGATGCGCTGCATGTAGCGCATCTGCTCCGCCTGGCTTTCGTCGGTGTCGTAGAGGTGCAGGAATTCCTTGATCTCGGCGAGGCTGAAGCCAAGGCGCTTGCCACGGCAGATCAGCGCCAGCCGCGCCCGGTCGCGGTGGGCGTAGACGCGGCTCGTCCCCTCGCGCGCGGGCAGCAACAGCCCCTCTTCCTCGTAATGGCGGATGGTGCGCAGGGTCAGGCCGAATTCCTCGGCCAGCTCGCCGATTCCGTATGTGCGTTCGCCGCCGTCCCCAGCCATGCCCGAGCTTGTCTGGTCCGCGCGCAACGCCGTCGCACCGGGCATGCCGCCCCTCCCCTCGCCTTGCGTTTCCAGGCCTTACGTTGACGTAAACGTAAGGTGACTTACGCATGCCGTCAAGGGGCGGAACGGCCTAACCCGTTGGTCGGAGAAACCCTTTGCCGGCTAACGGCATTCTCAAGTATTTTCCAAAAATCACCGCCGTCTCTGCGCTTCATGGGTAAGTATGGCGCGCAGCGACCAAGCAGCGAGGCCCGCCGTGACCGACACCGCCATCTCCGCCCCCCGCGTCGCCGCCGAACCGGCGTGGCAGGACGGCCAGCGCAAGGACGCCAGGGACGTGCGGGACTGCGTGGCCGTCGCGCGCCGCACCCTGCGCCAGGCCGCCGAGGAGGCCATCGCCCTGCCCGACGCAACGGTGGACGCGGTGATCGGCACGGAGCGCGCGCTGGACGCCGGCGGCCTGACGGCCGAGCAGGAATCGCGCTTCTGGAAGGCCTACGCCTACATCCGCGCCAACGTCGCCACCACCACGTCGCTGCGCCGGCGCTACAACGGCGGCTTCCTGATGCTGCTGGCGTTCCTGATGCTGGTGCAGGCGGCGTTCATCTCGGCCACCAGCCTGATCGACGGCATCAAGACGGAATGGAGCATCGTCCGCGACTACACGCTGAGCCAGACGGAATTCTGCAAGTCCCTGGCCGAGCCGGCCGCCGCAGCTCCAGCGGCGGCCACGGCCGCGACGGAGAAGCCGGCGCGCGCGGCGGCACCGGCGGGCAAGACCAACAACTGCCCGACCCGCACTGTCATGGAGCCGGAATACCACACGGCGCTGATCCAGCTGCGCAGCTACGACCACCTGCTGGAAGCCTATTCCTTCCTGCTGCCCGGTACGGCGCTGGACGAGGCGGAGATCGCGCGTTCCAACACCGCCGGGACGGTGCGCGAGTACAAGCACTACGTCCACATGGGCGCCCTGGTGAACATCCGCCATTTCATGGAGCTGTTCATCCTGCCGGCGCTGTACGGCGCGCTGGGGGCCTGTGCCTTCGTGCTGCGCAAGTTCTCCTACGACATGCGCGACGGCACGCTGACCTCCGATTCCGGCATCCGCTACGGCCTGCGCATCAGCATCGGCATCCTGTCCGGCCTGATCATCCACTGGTTCGTCCGCCCGGCCGAGGGCGGGGATCCCGGCTCCGCCGCCACGGTAGGCGCCGCGGTGCAGAACCTGTCGCGCTACGCGCTGTCCTTCGTGGCCGGCTATGGCAGCGAGATCGTCTTCAACATCCTCGACCGTCTGGTGGCCGCCCTGGCCCCACAACGCCAGGGCGAGGCCAGCCAGTCCACCGCGCACGCCGCGCCGGCCAAGGCCGAGGCGAAGGCGACCGAGGCGAAGCTGGCGGCGGGCAAGTGATCCGGGGGCAAGCGCTTCGTAGGTTGGGTTGAGCCGCAGGCGAAGCCCAACGTGCCCGCGGTGCCAGGTGTGTTGGGCTTCGCTGGCGCTCAACCCAACCTACGAAGCACGCGAGGGCTTTACAACGGCCTCGCCACCTACCCGATCGGGTGCGGCGCGGGCGCGCAGTGACAGCTTGCCACGCCGTGCCCGCACGATGATCTGTGGCAGCGTGGAGGCGTTGCAAAAGCCTCCTCCGCCCCATCCAGACAAACATCCAGACACAGGCAGGGTTAGAGACACACCATGTCGGCACGAACGATCGTGTCGCTGGGCTTATGGATCCTTCTGATGGTGCTGGTCGGCACCATGACCGTCGGCATCGCGCTCGCGTTCTACGTGGCGATGACCGCGTTCTTCGGCGCGGTGGTGGCGGTGATGATGATCATCGCCCGCCACCGCACGCATCCGAAGGAGTTCTAGGCCCAGCGGCGCTCCTTCCCCATCAGTCCGCGTTCACCCGCACCCGCGCCGCGGCGGCGCGGGCGTTCAGGTGCGGGCGGACCATGTCCTCGACGAAGGCGCCGGGCGCCAGATAGTCGCCGGGCGTCACCGCGCGCGCCAGGTAGACGAGACGGAAGCCCGGCCGCTCCTTGCTCAGGTCCACCGCCGCCACGAAGCGGTCGGCGCGGAAGTCCACGTGATGGGCCGGCGACAGCACGCCCAGCCACGACAGCGCGCCCAACTGGCCGCTGTCGGCGACGCGGACGTTTTCGATGGCGAAGCCGGCCGGCAGCAGATCGGTCACCAGCGCCTGATGCTCCAGCGAACCGGAGGACGCACCTTCCAGGATGACGACCAGCAGGTCGTTCCGGCGCACGCCGGCCGGGTCCACCGGGCGACCGTCCATGTCGAAGGTGCTGCGGCGGATGCTCAGCCCGTTCTCCGCGGCCTCCGCCGGCTGGTCCGGCACGCCGGCGACGCTGACCACCTGATGCAGCGGCTCACCACCCGCGTTCTTCACGGTCAGCGGCTCGCCCTCCACGCGGCGGTAGAAGGGCCGGTTGCCCTCCACCGGCTGGCCGGCGACCTGCAGCTTGACGGCGCCGGAGCGTTCGGCCAGCGCGCGCGCCGCCATCAGCAGCCACGCCTGCTCCTGCGTCGAGGGGTTGGAGACTGCGGCGTGCACCTTCACCAGACGGTCGGCGGCGGCGACCAGCTTGTCGCGATCCACCACGCCGCTCTCGGCCATCAGCGTGATCACCACCGCCTCGTCGCGCACGACGGAGCCGTAGTCGCGCAGGCTGGGCGCCACCACGCGGGCGTGGCTCAGCCCGTCGAAGGCCTCCGACGCCCGCTTGCCCTCGCCCATCAGCGCCAGCGCCGCCGCCACCTGGGCGCGCGCCATGTCGGTCTGCAACTTCGGCCAGAAGGCTTCCTGGAAGTAGCGCACGGCCGCCGCGTCCACCGCCTTGCCGCGCGCCAGCACGTAGTGCGCGTAGGCGCGGCCCGGCAGCTCGTCGACGTCGAACCAGGTGTTGTCGATCACCTGCCGCAGCCACTCCATGCCCTTCCGGTAAGGCACCTCCGGCACCGTGTAGCCGGCGTTGCGGGCGCGGCCCAGCACGTCCATGACGAAGGACGACAGCCACAGGTCGGCGTCGCCCTTCGGCGACCACAGCGCGAAGGCGCCGTCCGGCCGCTGCATGGTCATCAACCGGTCGAGCGAGCGCTGCACCCGCGTCTTCACCTGCTCCGCCGTCGCCAGCCCCAGCGAAACCGGCAGGTCGCCGCTCTGCAGCAGCGGCAGAACGCGGCCCGCCGCCTGCTCGGCGCTGCCGTAGGGGTGGCGCTCCAGTGCCTGCAGCAGGTTCGGCACGTCGAACTCCGGCAGGGTGCCGAGCGACAGCGCCACCACGGCGGTTTCCGGCCGCAGGCCGGCGGCCGCGTCGGGGGCGATGGTGACCTCCTTGTCCGGCGGCAGCTGCGCCACGGTGCGGCGCATCACGCGCGGCGCGTCGGCGCGCACCGCGATGTCCCACTCGTGCACGCGGCGGAAGCCCTCGGGCCCGGTCACCTCCAGGCGCACGGTGCCCAGGCCCACGCCGGTGCCCGCCAGAACGCGGTCGGCGCTGATCCGCTTGCCGCGCGCCAGCCCGCCGACCGGGACGGTGCCGTCGGCGATCGCCACCGCGCCCTCGGCGGTCAGCGCCAGCGTGTAGTCGCCGGCCGGGCCGGCGAGGTTTTCGATCGTGGCCGTGATCCGCGCCGTGTCGCCGGGCGCCAGGAAGCGCGGCAACGCCAGGTCAGCGACGACGCCGTCGCGCACCATCATGCTGGCCTGGGTGTGGCCCAGCTTGCCCCCGCTCCACGCCACCGCCATCAGGCGCAGCCGGCCGTTGAAGTCCGGCAGGTCCAGCGGGACGGACACCTTGCCCTCCGCCCCCACCGGCAGCACGCCGGAGAACAGCGCCACCACGCGCGACGTCTTCTGCGGCAGGCCGCCCACCTGACGGACGCGCGGCGCCTCCGCGCGCGGCCGGGCGCGGTCGCCCTGCGCCGGGTCGATCAGCCGGCCGAAGGAATCGCGCATCTCCACCGCCGGCCGGCGCCGGCCGAGGTAATGGTCGTTGGGGTCCGGGGCGGCGTGGTCGGTCAGCTGCAGCACCGCGTCGTCCACCGCCGCCACCGTCACGAAGGCGGGCTGCCCCTCCTCCGCGCCGGTCACGGTCACCTCGGCGGTGACGGTGCGCTCCGGCTCGCTCTCGGCCGGAGCGGACAGCGCCACGGCCAGCACGTGCGGCGCCGAATCGATGGCCAGCCACGACTGGCCGATGGCGCGCCGCGGCGGACCCTTCTGCTGCGGGTCGGCGGTGCCGAAGGCGGTGGCCAGCACGTGCACGCCGCCGGTCCACGACGGATCGACGGGGATCTCCAGGAACGCGCCCTCCGGCCCGATGGAACGGGTCAGCGCCTGCCGCACCTTGCGGTCGGCGACGGCGATCAGCACCTCGCTCTCGTACGGCGGGCGGACGTAGACGCGGGCCGTCTCGCCGCCGCGGTAGTTGGGCAGCATGACGGTGACGTCCACCTTGTCCGGCCGGTCGGCGGCCCCGGCGGTCACCCACCAGCCGGCGACGAAGCGCACGCTGGTGGCCACGCCCGCCTTGGGATCGAACACCTCCAGCCGGTAGCGGCCGGCCTGCACCGGCTCCTCCACGCCGGCCGGCTTGTCGGCGGCGACCTGGAGCGTGCCGCCGGTCACCCGGCGGTCCTTCACCTTGGACTGATAGTCCCAGCGGCCGTTCGCCTCGTACCAGACGTACTCGTGCTCCTCCTCGAACAGCTCGTAGGAGAGGTCGTTGCGGGCGACGGCGGTGCCGTCCGGCGCCACGGCGACGATGTCGAAGCCGGCGGTCGCCCCTTCCGGCACGCCGTCGCCGTCGAAGCGCGGGCGCACGCCGATGGCGAAGGGCTGATGGCGCAGCGGCAGCACCAGCTCGCGCTGCACCGGCCGCCCACCGATGTCGAAGACGTTGGCGCGCAGCACCGCCTCCAGCGGCCTGGAGCTGTCCGGCGCCTTGGCCAGCGTCACCTCGGTCTGCACGCGGCCGGCGTCGTCGGTGGTGAAGCCCGGCAGCTCGCTGCGCACGGGCTGAAGGTCCTCCTGCGCCAAGCCGAAGCGGTAGCCGGCATGACCGGGGTACGGGTTGGCGGCGGCGCGCAGCGTCAGCGTCAGCTCGCCCGGCAGGTCGGCGGCGGGCGCGCCGGTCAGGTAATGCGCGTCGATGGACAGCTTCGCCTGCGCGCCGGCCTCCATGTCCTTGCGGTCGCTGCGCAGGGTCACGTCCAGGCGCGGCGGCACGAAGTCGTCGACCAGGAACTCGGCGCGGCCGACGGCCGGCCCTTCCGGCTCCAGGTGGGCGGTGATCGCCCAGGCGCCGGTGTAGGCGTTGGCCGGCAGGGCGAAGCGCGCGGTGCCGCCGCCCGCCCCGGCGTCGCCGATGGTGCGGCGGTCCGCCTCGAACCCATCGGGGCGCAGCAGCTTGACGGTCAGCGGCTTGCCGGCGATGGCGCGGGCGTCGGCGTCGCGCAGCAGCGCCGTCAGGTCGATCGTCTCGCCGGGACGGTAGATGCCGCGCCCGGTGTAGAGATAGGCGTCCGCCGCCGGCCGCCCGGCCACGTCGGGGCCCGGCGTGGCGAGATCGAGGAAGCTGAAATCACCGGCCCCGCGCGCGGCGAACAGCGCCTGCGGCGCCTTCGGCCCGGTGCCGTGCAGTGCCGCGCCGTCGAAGCGGGCGAGCCCGTCCTCCCCCGTCACCAACTTGCCCAGTTCGGTGTTGTCGCGGGCCAGCAGGCGCAGCTCCACCCCGGCCGCCGGCTTGGCGCTGCCGATCGAGCGGGCGAACACGAGAAGGCTGTCCTCGCCGCGGATCGTGTTGAGGCCGAGGTCGGAGACCAGGAACCACTGCGTCGCCTTCTGGTCCCAGCCGCCGGGCTTCAGCTCCCCGGCGCCGGCCACGGCGATGTAGACGCCGGGTTCCAGCTTGCCCAGCACGGCGTCGATGGGAAAGGCGGTGACCACGGGCGCGTTGCGCACCGTCTCGACCGCCATTTCGCCCTTCCACACCTCCTGCCCGGCGCGGTCGACGATCTCGCCCACGTCATAGTCGGACATCTGCTGGCTGACCCGGCCGAAGTAGATCTTCTCGACAAGGCTGCGGTCGGCGATGCGCAGCACCTGCAGCCGGGCGCGCTCGACGTTGATGGTGCGCAGCGGCAGCCCCTCGGCGCCCACGCGCGGCAGGATGTAGCCGCCGCCGCGGAAGGTGAGGCTGGGCTTGCGGTTGGGCACCTCCACCTCGCGCCGCTCGTCCTGGGCAAGGCTGGTGCCGTCGTCGCCGGGCAGGCCCTGGCGCAGCAGCACCTCGTGCTTCTGCCCGTGCAGCAGCCCCTCGACGCACAGCGTCCGGTCGCGCGCCACGGCGGTGACGGCGGCCGGCGCCGGGGTGACCGCGACGTAGGCGCGGTAGTCGACGGCGCGCGTCTTCTCCAGCCGGGCCGTGAAGGTGAAGCAGGCCTGCGGCGCCTCGCGCTCGGCCACCACCTCCACGGACGCCACGCCGAAGGGCACCTCCGCCGGGGGTTGCGCGGCGGGTTGGGCCTGGGGCGGTGTCGGCGGGGTGGACGGAGCCTCGGCGGCCAGCGCGGGGAAGGCCCCCGCGACGAGTACGGCAAAGACACGCGCCAAGGCACGCTGCATGACCAACTTGGGCTCCCGACCCTGAAGTGCGGCCGCCCGCGGGCCGGGCGACCGGAAACGACATGGATTGCGCGATACGGGTTCGTGGGCGAAGCGTCCGCCGCGTCCGATCCGGCCGCGCGCATCGGCGGCGGAGTATGCCGAACCGCCGAGCGTTTCGCCACGGCTTTACAGCGCCTTGGCGCGTGTTGTGGAGCAATCGGCTCAAAAGCCTCTCGCGCCCCGTCCATGCCCCCTGTTTGCCAAAGGACGTTCGGACCGCTCAGGCGGCGAATTCCAGCTCCACGCGGCTGCCTTCGCCGGGGCGGCTGTCGATGCTCAGCCGGCCGCCGTGCGCCTCGATCAGCGTCTTGACGATGGCAAGGCCAAGCCCGTGCCCCTGCCCGACCCGCGCGGTCAGGGCCGAAGCCTGGCCGAAGGGCACCACGGCCTGGCTCATCTGCTCCGCCGTCATGCCGATGCCGGTGTCGGAGACGCGCAGCACGCAGCGTCCGCCCGGCCCGCGCAGCGCCGCCACCACGATGCGCCCGCCGTCCGGCGTGAACTTCACGGCGTTGGACAGCAGGTTGACCAGCATCTGCCGCACCGCGCGCGGGTCGGCGGTGACGCGGGACACGCCGGGATGCACGGCCATGTCGATCTGCTGGCCCTTGCTTTCCGCCTGCGGGCCGATGATGCGGATCGCCCACTCCATGGCCGCCGCCAGGTCCACCGGCTCGCGCGCCAGCTCCACCTTGCCGGCCTGCAGGCTGGACAGGTCCAGGATGTCGTTGACCAGCACCAGGAGCTGCTGGCCCGACGCGTGGATGTCCTCGGCGTATTCGGCGTAGCGGTCGAGGGCGTCGGGACCCAGCATCCGGCCCTTGATGACCTCGGAAAAGCCGATGATGGCGTTGAGCGGCGTGCGCAGTTCGTGGCTGACGCGGGCGAGGAAGTCGCGGTTGAGGCGCAGCGCGCCGTGCAGCCGCTCGGCCGCGCGGCGCTGGGCCAGGATGAAGACGGCGACGGCCGCCGTCGTGGCGGTGAGCAGCAGGGCCAGGATCAGCACGTTGCGCTGCAGGTCCTTCACCGCCGCCTGGATGTCCTTGCGCGCCACGCCGACGGTGACCACCAGCGGATACCCCTCCAGCCGGCGGTAGGAATAGGCGCGCTCGATCCCGTCGGTCTGCATGGGCTGCCAGAACCGGCCGGCCGGCGCCTGCGCCAGTTCGTCCCAGACCCGCGCGTTGGGCAGCGCGCGGCCCAGCGCGGCGTCGCCGTCGGGCGAGCCGCGGGCGCGGATCACCTTGTCCAGGCCGATCAGCGACACCGAGCCGTGTGGCCCGAAGTTGGCGGTGCGGTACAGCGAGACGAAGGCGTTCGGGTCCACCGCCGCGACCACGACGCCGGCGAACCCGCCGTCCGGCGCGCTCAGGCGCCGGCTCATGCGGATCAGCGGCCGCGCCACCATGTCGCCGCCGCTCGGCACGTCGATGAACAGCGCGTCGCCGTTCGATTCGGCGTGCACCCGGAAGAACGGCCGGTCGGCCACGTTCAGCCGCGCGGCCGGCCGGGTGCTGACGTAACGCGTGGTGCCGTCGGCGGCGATCAGCGACAGGTGGTGGATGACGTCGCGGTCGAACAGCCCGAATTCCACGAATTCGTTGGCTTCGCGCAGCCCGCCCTCGCCGTATTCCTTGGCGAAGGAGCGCAACGAATTGTCGATGCTGCGCATGATGTGCGCGGTGCTCTGCTCGAACCCGCGGATGGCGTTGTCGGCCGCGGCCAGCGCCTCGCGCTCGTGGTTCTCCTCGATGGCGCGGGTGAGGTGGGCGTAGCCCGCCCACACCGCCGCAACCACGACGGCAACGAGGACCAGCAGGCCAATCTGCAGCCTCTCCCTCATCGCCTCCACCCCATCGCCCGAACGGCGCCGGCGCGGGATTGCCGCCCATGCAACCGTATTCCAGGGAATTTAAAGCAGAGTCGTTAATAATCTTCCATTAGACGGACGAACTAGAACCTCCGGACGCAACTTTCGAACCATTCCAGAGACCGCTTCGTGCCGGTCACCCCCGGCCGAAGCGGCGCTTCAGGCGGTCGGCGGCGGCGTCCAGCACCTCGTCCTTCTTCGAGAAGCAGAAGCGGATGCAGGTGGCCGGGGCGTTCTCGACGTAGAAGGCGCTGACCGGGATCGCCGTCACCCCGGCTTCCTTGACCAGCCAGCGGCAGAACGCCTGGTCGTCGCCGTCGAAGCCGAAGGCGCGGATGTCCGCCACGACGAAGTACGTGCCGGCACTGGGCAGTACCTCCAGCCCCGCCGCCTCCAGCCCGGCGGCCAGCCGGTCGCGCTTGGCCTGCATGGCCGACGCCAGCCCGCTGAAGTACGCGTCGTCCTTGTTCAGGCCGTAGGCCACCGCCGCCTGCAGGTTGGGCGGTGTGGTGAAGGTGAGGAACTGGTGCGCCTTGGCGACCGGCTGCAGCAGCTGGGGTGCCGCGGTGACGTAGCCGACCTTCCAGCCGGTCAGCGAGAAGGTCTTGCCGGCCGAGCCGATCTTCAGGCAGCGCTCCCGCATGCCCGGCAGCGTCATCAGGGGGATGTGCGGGCGGCCGTCGAAGACGATGTGCTCGTACACCTCGTCGCACACCACATAGGCATCAAAGCGCTTCACGTACTCCGCCAGCAGGTCAAGCTCCGCCCGGTCATAGACCTTGGCGGCCGGGTTCAGCGGATCGTTGATGAGGACGAGCTTGGTCTTGTCCGAGAACGCGGCGTCCAGGTCGGCGCGGGTGAAGCTCCAGTCGGGTGCGGTGAGGTTCACGAAGCGCGGCACGCCGCCGGCCAGCCGGACGATGGGCAGGTAGCTGTCGTACATCGGCTGGAAGAGCACCACCTCGTCGCCCGGGTTGATGAGGCCCAGCAGGCAGGCGGTCAGCGCCTCCGTGGCGCCGGAGGTCACCATCACCTCCGTCTTCCAGTCCACGTCCAGGCCGTAGAAGCGCCGCGCGTGGGCGGCCAGCGCTTGGCGCAGCTCCGGCGTCCCCATCATGGAGGGGTACTGGTTCCAGCCCTCCAGCAGCGCCTTCGACGCCGCCTCCAGCACATCGGCCGGGCCGCGCTCGTCCGGGAAGCCCTGGCCCAGGTTGATGGCGCCGTGCTCCTCCGACAGGCGGGACATCACCTCGAAGATCGTCGTCCCGTAGCTCGACAGGATCGCGTTGCCAGCCTTCACCGCATGCCTCCTTCACGACTGAAGGGCGGAGGATTGCCGTGAATTGGATTGGATGTCCAGTGCGC
>NZ_DASPMG010000106.1:0-72720 GCF_035627195.1 Azospirillum sp. | reverse complement strand
CCCCACTTGTCCTTGCACCAGCCGCACGCGCTCTCCTGGCCGCCGTTGCCGACGATGGCGTTCCAGTGACGGTCGGTCTCCTCCTGATCGTCGGTGGCGATCTGGAACGAGAAGGCTTCGTTGTGCTGGAAGGTGGGACCGCCGTTGAGGCCGAGACACGGGCCCCCGGCCACGGTGAATTCGACCGTCAGCACGTCGCCCGCCTTGCCGGACGGGTAGTCGCTGGGCGCACGGTGGACGGCGCTCACCGCGCTGTCGGGAAAGGTCTCGGCATAGAAACGGGCAGCCGCCTCGGCGTCCTTGTCGTACCAGAGGCAAATCGTGTTCTTTGCCATGGCGTGTCCCTTCGCTGTGACGCGGGAGTCCGGCCCCATATCCCCATCGGCCGTCTTCTGAGGTGGTTCGCCCAAGCGCATTTCTTCACCCCGGCAGAGGGCGCGCCCTAACCGCGCCTCTGCGGCGGCGGCCCGCCGGTGTCCTGCAGCGCTACCGGCGCGTCGTCCGGCTGATCGACCAGCATGACGCCGAGGCCGCGGGCCGACGACAGGAAGATGACGCCGTGGTCCTCCAGCGCCTTGCGCACGGCGTCGCGCGTCGCGTCCCGCACCTCAAGGCGGTCCGACTCCAGCCGCTTCAGGGCGGTCAAGGCGACCAGGGCCGTGTCCGCCAGCGTCTCCTGGGTCCAGCCGAGAAGCGCCCGTGCCGCCCGTATTTGCCTGGGTGTGATCATTGACGATCACATCCCCGATACGCCCGCTCGACGCTACAAAGACGACTATTTTAGTCGCTTCTAGAGCCTGAAGCCGCTACACTCTCCGGCTGCAAATATCCGCCGCCTTTTCCCGGTCGCGGGGTGATGATGGAGGAGCCGCGTTCCCGTCCCGCCTCGCCACCGGTATTGTCCAGCCACACGCGCAGCGACAAACACCTGGGAAAGGGCTGGCAACGGTATGGAGGACGAGGGTGATGCCGCGCGTCTGGGAACTGGCCGCCTTGGTAACACGCTACGAGCAGTGCATGACCGACGGCGATGCCTTGACGCCCACCGACCTGCCCGCAGCGGTGGAGAGCTATTGGCAGGCGGTGGACATCAAGGAGCTGATCTACCACGAAGCCCAGCGCTTCCGCGTTCCCATGCCGTGCACCGGCTGCTGGCAGGACGATCTACAGACCGTGCAGGCGTTCATTGCCGGGGGCGGCTGGCAATAGATGATCAAGACCTGTTCAGCGACTCGGCTTCCCGGCGACTCGCAGCGGGCCGGCAACGGGCCGGTTGATTCGGCCACGCTGCCGGGTGCGTCCACTCGAAACGATGGTGCGCTGCTCACCGTCCTCCGGCGCGATCTCGGCGAGGCGGCGTTCCGCGACGTCCTGGCCGCGCTCGACGAGGAAATGGAGCGGCGGCTGCGTTCGCTTCAGCAAGAGCCGTGGGACTGGCCGGGCATCCGTAACGACACCCAGGCCATGCTGTCGCTGGCCGCCGGCTTCGGCTTCGTCACTCTGGCCACCCTGTCCCGCACCGTGCTGTCCACCGACAGACACCCGTCGAGCCACTTCACGGAGGTCCTGCGGCCGTACGTGGCCGAGGTGCACCGGCTGCGTTCGACCTTCGCCGCATTGCGCCCCACGGTCGGCCTGGATAGAGGGGCGGTGATCGTCGGCGCGCGGCCGATGCGGGACGGCGCATCCTGAGGGGGATGGAGGATGACAGTCATGGCCGAAGACACGCCCGTCCATGTCCTCGTCGCCGAGGACGAGGTGCTGGTCGCCTGGGCGTTGCGTGCCATCCTGGAGGAGGCGGGCTACCAGGTCACGCTCGCCCACGACGGGGTGCAGGCGCTCGCCCTCCAGGCCCAGACCCCCGCCGACGTGCTGCTGACCGATCTCCAGATGCCCCGCCTCGACGGCTTGGCGCTGATCCGGCGGTTGCGGGCGGCGTGTCCCACGTTGCCGGTGGTCGTGATGACCGGCGCCGCGGACGCCAGCGCTCTTGACGAGCTGCGGAGCGCACCGGCGGCCGGCACCATCATCATGACCAAACCGGTGAGCCCCCGGCCGGTCATCGCGGCCATCCAAACCGTGCTCGGGTCGTCATGACCACGCCCAGCCATACGGACGGGGATGGCTCGCCACCCCGACAACGAATGCGGGTTTGACCGGCCAAGGACCGCTTCACACGATGTCATGCAACGCCAACGCGGAGTGCTCCGTCTCATGACCGACGCCATCGAACAGGCCGCCAGGATCGTGGCCGCCTATGTCCGCAACCATCGCGTCGGTGTCGAGGAGGTGGCGTCCCTGATCGCCACCGTGCGCCGGGCTCTGGAAACCCTCGGCGCGCCCGCGGCACCGCCGCACGCCGACCGGACGCCGGCGGTGCCGATCCGCCGCTCGGTGACGCCCGACCACATCGTCTGTCTGGAGGACGGCCGGAAGCTGAAGATGCTGAAGCGTCACCTGCGGACCGTCTACGGCATGACGCCGGAGGAGTATCGGGCGCGCTGGAACCTGCCGGACACCTACCCGATGACCGCCCCGGCCTATGCCGCCGCGCGCTCCGCGCTTGCCAAGGCGCGGGGCCTCGGCCGAACCGGCCGGCGACTGCACAAGGGGGATTGACGGGCGCCGCCGTTCAGGCCGTTCCGTCGCAGCGGCCGGAAGACGGTCCGTCCCCGCATCCCTGAAGCACCACCCGGTTCTTGCCGGTGCGTTTCGCCTCGTAGAGCGCGACGTCCGCCAGCCGGATCGCCTCCTCCGGCTCCAGCTCGGCCGCCGTCCACACCGACACGCCGGCCGAGCAGCCGACCCGCACCGGCCGGCCGGCGACGACCGCGCTCTGTCCCACCGTGGCGACGATGCGCTCCGCCAGCGCCAGCGTGCCGCACGCCGCCCCGCAGATCGACGGGACGAGCACGGCGAACTCGTCGCCGCCCAGCCGCGCCACGAAGTCGCCGTCGCGCAGGCAGCTCCGGAGCCGGCCGGCGACGATCCGCAGCAGCTCGTCGCCGGCCGGGTGCCCCAGCGTGTCGTTGACCGCCTTGAAGTCATCGAGGTCGAGCAGCATCACCGCCTGCCGGGCGCCGTCCGGCGCCGTGGCTTCCACCAGAGCGGTCAGGCGTTCGGTCAGATAGGCGCGGTTCGGCAGTCCCGTCAGGGGGTCGTGGTTGGCGGCGTGCCGGGCACGGTCCTTCTCCTCCTCGGCCGCCCGGTGGGCGGCCTGGACCAGCAGCTCGCGCTCCCGGCGCTCGGTCACGTCGGTCATCATGCCGACCATGCGCAACGGCTCGCCATCGGCGCCGAACTGCGCCCGGCCGCGGACGAACAACCAGCGCCAGGAGCCGTCCTTGTGGCGCACCCGGCATTCCGCCTCGACCTGCTCGGAGCGCCGCTCCAGGTGCTCCTGCACGGCGGTCTGGAGGTGCGGGGCGTCGTCAGGGTGCAGGAGGTCCCAGAACTCCCGCGACTCGTCGCCCATCTCGTGGTCGGCCAAGCCGTACAAAGCCTTCATCCGGGCCGTCCGGCGGACCTTGTTGGTGCGGAGGTCCCAGTCCCAGATGCCGTCCGCCGTGGCGGCCACCGCCATGTCGAAGCGCTCCTCGCTCTCCCGCACCGCCCGCAGCGCATCGCGCAGGGCGGCGGCCTCGCGGCGCGCGCTGCGCAGGACGAGGACGCTGAGCGCCAGACTGAGCGCCACGCCGCCGCCGCCCACCGCCCAGACCAGCAGGGTCCGCGACCACCAGGGGGCGAACAGCGCGTCCATCGGCCGGCCGGCGATCACCACCAGCCCCTCCGGTTCGAGGCGGCGGAAGGCGTACAGGCGCGCGACCCCGTCGATGGTCGAGGAGCGTTCATAGACCCCGGCCTCCTCCGTCAAGCGCTCCTGGATGTAGGACTCCGTCGGCCAGCCCTTGGCGGGCTCGGCGGCGGGCAGCGGGGCGCGCACGACGACGTCGCCGTTCAGCTTCCGGATGGCGACCGAGGCGTTCTCGTCGCCGGCGATGCGGCGGTAGAAGTCGGCGAAGCGGCCGGCCGGCACCCCGGCCACCGCGATGCCGCGAAAGGCCCCGGAGGGATCTTCCAGGCGCCGGGCGACGACGAAGAAGAAGCCGCCGGTCACCCGCCCCCAGATGAGCGGGCTGAGGAACAGCCGCTCGCCGGCCCTGGCCGCCTGGAAATACTCCCGGTCCGCCACGCTGAAGCGGCCGAGCCTCTCCTCGGCGGTGGAAAGGACGGCATCGCCGCGCTCGTCGTACACCCACAGGGAATCGATGCCGTCGGCATCCCGAAGCATCGCCCGCAACGCCTCCCGGTCGGCGTCCGCCGTCTTGGGGGCCGGCAGCGGCCGGCCGGCGAAGTGGTCGGCGACCCGCCCGAGCAGCATGACGTCGGTCTGGATCACCGCCCGGACGTGCTCGGCCACCAGGAGGGTGCGCTGATCCAGCTCCTGCTCCGCATGCACGCGGGTGGTCCGGTGATCGACGATGGTGGTGGCGCTCACGGCGATGATGGTGACGGCGACCGCCGATCCGACCAGCGCGGCAACGAGGCTTCGTATGTTGGCCGTCAAAGGATCCCGACTCTCGCGCCCGAACATGGTTCCTATGGTTGCGGACCTTATCCGATCTTCTCTTGGAGATCACTTGCGGAAGGCGTGGAGGAGGCACGAGCCGCGCTACGTTTTCTTTGCGGTCAGCGCGGTCAGGTCAGCAAGGACGCCGCGGATGAAGTCCCAGGGATAGCCGTCGGCGTCCGGCTCCAGCTCGCTCCATTCGGTGGCGATGGCGAGCTTGGCGATGACGCCGGGGATCGACCGTGCCGGCGTGCGGGACACGGTCTTGAGCAACTCGTCCACCCGCCGGTCCGCGGCGGCCTCCCGTTCCACCGCGCTGGTGAGGCCGACCGCCGCCGCCTCGGCATCCCAGCGCGCCTGTGAAGCGGCGAGGTCACGCTTCAGCCGCCGGCGCAGCGACCGTGTGGCCGGTGCTGTTCCCAGCACCCGGTCGATCTGGCGGGCGTCGGTGGCGACAACCGAAGGGCGCCCGGGATCGTCGAGAGGGATTTCGACACGGGGAAAGCCAATCTTCTCGGCCAGCTCCCGTTCCAGGCGCTGGGCCTCGTGGCACAGCCGCTGCGAGGAGGTGAAGGTCTCCCGCCAATCCTGCCAGAGCAGGATGAGCGGGTCAGTGTCCTGACTCTCTTGCAAAGTGGAGGTCAAAAGCCGGGTGGCTGCGGTCACAGTCGCCCGACGAGATGCTTTACTCCTTTTTGGTACTCGAACCCTGGAGGACACGGCCACCCCCTTTGCAGCGATCTGGACACCGGGCGTACGATGGCCGGGTTCAGCGCATAACGAAAAGCACGCGGCCACTTGTGCCGCGGTCAAGTTCATGGGTATTCCTGAAGCATAACATGCGCCCTCAGGCATCGTCAACACCACCGGCATCGTACGATGCCTGGAGCATCAAAATGCGAGAGGAAACATTGCTCACGAGCGCGCAAATCAGAGCAGCCCGAGCCCTCCTCCGTTGGGAACAGAAGGACTTGGTGAAGGCGTCCAAAGTTTCGCTTCCAACGATCAAGCGATTGGAGGTGAAGACTGGCCCTCTGGGATCCCATGAAGTGACGGTCGATGCAATCATCCGGGCCTTCGATGCGGCGGGCGTGGAGTTCATTGCGCCAGAGTTGGGGAAAGGAGTCGGCGTACGGTTCAAGACTGATCAGCATGCCGTTGAGGACTCGTGAGATTTTCCAGTGAGCCCACGGTCGCTTTGACCAAATCGAAGATCCCTCGGCGCACGCGCGGGTCCTTGATCCGGTAGTAGCATTTCACCAGTTCCAGCGTTTCCCGCCGCCCCATCGGCGGCGTTTCGGGATCGGGGGGCTCGGAGGCGCGGGGCGCCGCGTCCGGCATGTCGTCGAAGAAGAAGCTGACCGGAACGTCGAGTATGTCCGCCAACTGCCAGAGCCGCGACGCGGCGATGCCGTTGGCGCCGTGCTCGTACTTCTGGATTTGCTGGAAGGTCAGGCCGACCCGCCGGCCCAGCTCGGTCTGCGACAGGCCGAGCAGCGTGCGCCGCAGCCGCAGCCGTCCACCCACATGGGCGTCCACCGTGTCCAAGCCGGTCCCGGCCTTCTGTGCGCGACCACGCCTCTTGCTCTTCACCTCTGGTGCGACGTTCACGAAGCCCCCTCCTGCATCGCGCCTTCGGCTGCGGGATGCGGCCATGCCCTTTCTCGCGTGTCGGCTGTGCAGCATGGACCGTCGCGCGCATGCTCTCAAGAAAATGTTACTCATAGTCTGTAGACCAATAGGCTACACGCGGGCTAGCTGCCCGGATGGACATCCGCAGGCAGGCCGGGCTCAACGTTCAGCGGATCAGGCGCACGCGCGGCTGGTCGCAGGAAGAGCTTGCCTTCGAGTCGGGGCTGCACCGCACCTACATCAGCGGCATCGAGCGCGGCGCCCGCAACCCGACCATCACGGTGCTGAAGGAACTGGCCGACGCGCTGGGTGTGCCGCCGAGCACGTTGCTGGAGCCGGATGGTGCCCCGGCTGCCGAAGGGGCCGGTTGATCGTCCTCCTGAGGACAGGGAGGGATTGGCCGGCACCGTGCGCGTTCAACGCGGTGGCAGGCCGTCGATGGGGACACCCCGAAACCATCGCACACATTCGGTTATCCAGAGAAACAGCGCCTCAGTCGGGCGCCGGGTCGTCGGCGACCAGGGTCTTGAAGGCGTCTTCCCGGTCCGCTTGCCGGGCGAGGAGGGTGTCCAGCTCCCGCCGGGCCTGGACACGCTCGCGACGGGTCAGGAAACAAGCAGCCAACTCCACGCGGAGTTCCTGGATTTGCCGGTCGATGGTGAGCATCGGTCCCTCCTGTGTTTGAAGACAGGAGGGCTCGCACGGTGCCGGAGCGGTCCGGGTCGAGGATCGCCGCAGGCGACCGGCCGGCCGGTGAGCGGGGGAGCCGAAATGCGCAGCATTTTGGGGGCACCGCTCGTCCTCGATGCGGGGCGATCCGGCATGGTAGGCTGGGGGGTCTGAAAAGGCAGATAGAACGTTCGGGAAAACGGAGACGCCGCAGGTCGGACCGCCACCGCCGTGATGGACCGGACGGACAAACCTGCCGGTTGCAGCCCCCGGACGGAGTGCTGCAACCGGCGCGTTGCCTCAGCGGGACCAGATCAGCGCGTAGCCGCCATCGACTTCGACCAGGCTGGCGTAGATCGGGGCCGGAAAGCTGGGATCGTCGAGCTTGACCGAGTGGTAGGGCCGGCCGGTGTCCTTGGCGGCCTTCCGCCAGCCGGCGCCGATCTCGATCGGCCCGTACAGGGCGCGCAGGTCGGGGGATTTGTCGTGCTCCTTCTCCATGGGAACGAAGCGGACCTTGATGTTGAGGGTGAGGGTCTTGATCGTGCCGGCGAAGGAACCGTCGTCGCTGCGGGTGAAGCTGCCGATCTGGGCCATCTGTCGTCTCCTTGATGGGGTGCGGTCGCGACCATCGCGGCCTTGATGGCGATCCAGGGGCGCCGGGCGACCGGCCCGCACCCAAGGGGCCGCAGCGCAGCGGAGGACCGGCAGGAGCCGGGCGTCTTGCCTCGCGAGGAAGCCGCGCGCCGGCCTTGGCCGAGCACGGCGGGGAAGACGGTCGGCGTTCGCCGGTTGCGGGATTGAGGTCGGGCTGCCGAGGCAGCCGTTCCCGACGCCAGAGTCGCCAGCAGACAAAGCCGCGCTGGCCGCACCGGACTCCAGACCGCTGGGGATGCTGGATGGCTCAGCGGGGTCGCCCCGGAGAGGGATGGTCATGCTGGGCGCTCCCAGGCGCTCCACCATCGGCACACTGCGGCGGCCACACCGGCAGAAGGGGCACGAACCGACCCGACCGGCCATGATTGCGCCTCGATAGAGCGGCGGAGATAGGACGCGCCCCGAACAGTGCCGAACCTTCCGGAGCCGGCATCGATGGCCCCAGGAGACCCAGGCCGAGAAGGCGACCTTGTCCGTGTCGGTGGTGCGCCGTTTCGAGAGCAGGGGAGATCGCCGCGCGACTACGCACCGGGCAGCCTTCAACGGGCCTTCAAATCAGTCGGCCTCGGCGGCGATCCGGCGGCATGACCGGGTGGTCGTTCCCTGCCTGACCGATTGCCCTCGCACGATGCTGAAAGACGCGCCGGCCCCTCGCTCTCGCTCCCGCCGAAACGGCAGCCGCGGCAGGGATCGAAGCCCGGAGGGCCGAGACACCACAGGTGGCTCGGTTCACGAGAGCCCGGTGGGCGGGCTTGCCCGCACAGCCGCCTACAGCGGCCGAGTACCCTATGGCAATGATTAGGATCTGTTGGGGGACCACGGGGGCTTCGGGCGTATTCTTGCCTATCGGCTCCCAGGCCGAAGGCGTGCAGAGCCGGGCGTTCCAGAATCCCGCGCCGATAGGTTGTTCACTCCTACCTGGATTGGTAAGCGAGTTGAAACCTTGAAATTCAAGCACGCTCAGTGTCTCCTGTCGGCAAGGGAACGAACCATTACTGGGGCTGGGCTGTCTCGCATGACCGTATGGCGGACCGACAGGATTGTTGCACCACCCAGGGGGGCGCCGGCGTGACGCAATCCGATGCACCGGCGCTCGCGGCGCAGATCGACTGGCCCTCAATCGACGATGCGCAGCCCTCTGAAGAAGGAGGGCCAATAGCGCGCGGTGGCTTCAGCTATCAGGATGAGATCGCCGTCGGATTCCTCCTAGAGATGATCGAGGATGCGAACCTACTGAAGGTACATTGCGAGACTCATGACGATCTCGTTCTCGTGCGAGCAGCCGATCCCGGGGCCGAGCGGATCGCCGAATATGTGCAGGTGAAAGCGGAGGAACCAGATCAGCTTTGGACGGTCGCCGCGCTTTGCGAGAAGAAGAAGTCAGCGAACAGCTCGCTCTTCGAGCGCTCCTTGGCACGCGACCGCCATGCGGAAACCGCCCGCTTCCGGATCGTTACGCTGCGGCCGCCCGCCAGCGCGCTGGAGCCCCTGACCTATCCGGCCGATTCCGAATTTCGGGTCTTGGACTGCGAGGCAATGAGGGAGATCCACGAGGAACTTGGCCGACGGTTCCCCGAGGCGCAATCTCCAAAAGGAAATGATAGCGCCTATTGGCTCGTCCATTGTCGCTGGGATGCGCGTTACGACCTGCAAACGGTCGTCAAAGACAACCAGCGGCGTCTTTTCTCACTTGGAAACAAAGCTGGCTGCGTCCTTTTGATCGAGCAAATCACGACGCTGCTTGAGGATTTGCGCGCCATGGCGAAGACGGCGAGCGACCTCCAATGGGTGCCGCATCGGGCCAAGAAGATTATCACGCGCGAGTTCATACTGAATTGGTGGTCCGATAAGCTGCGTGAAATCGCTGAAGGCGCTGCTCAGAAATCCGGTGGCAAGCTAGCCGACAAACTCGTGGCCGTAGGGGTCTCAGCGGATATCATCGGTCTGGCGGTTGAGTTGCGACGTGATTACGCAGCGCTGATCCGGTCGCCGCGCTATATGGAATCGGATGAGATCCGCGCCTTCCAGGGACGCGTTAAGTCCGACGCGCTCACGCTGCGCACCCAACTGATGTCTGGCGCGCTGAAACTCGATGGCACGCAATTCCACGCCCGGTGCGTCGAGCAGATGGACGCAATCAATGCGAGTCGGCCGACCGGAATTCCCGACCAGTCCGCCTTCTTGAAGGGCTGCCTCTACGACATCGCCGACCGCTGCCTGCTGCGTTTTGAGCCGCCGGCATCATGAAATCGCTGTCCCGCCTGGGCACGCAGCCGGCGAGCCTTCCCCTCGCAGCAGATGATGTCCTCGAATTCCACGCCGCGCGTCTGCTGCTTCTCATGAAGGTGTGCGGGACCGCCGGCCGGATCGATGGATTGACCAAGATGGCTAAGCTCGACTTCTTTGCGCGCTATCCCGAATTCTTTGAGGTCGCGCGCGCTGCAATCGCCAGAACACCAGGCGACCGCGACATAACCGCGAACCATCATCAGGCCGTTGAAGCCTCGATGGTGCGCCACCATTATGGCCCCTGGGACAAGCGCTACTATCACGTACTCGCCCATCTTGAAGCCAAGCAGCTAATCAGCGTCGTTAAGGAGAAGAACTCCTATCAAATCAGCCTGACCGCGCTCGGCAAAGAAAGCGCGCAACGGCTCGCCGAGCGGCCGTCCTTCGCGCCTCTCGTCGCCCGAATGAAGCAGATCAAGACTGTGTTCGGCCCCAAATCAGGCGGCTATCTCAAAGATCTAATCTATAAATTATTCGATACAGAAGTCAGTCGGCGCGAAATGGGACGTGTGATCCAAAGATGACGACCATCTTCTTCTCCATCCTGTCGTTGAATCGTCGCTTTGCCACGGGCGGCAATGAAAGGTTGTTCTTCGAGGAGGGGGTGAACCTGCTTGTCGGTAGCCCTAATACTGGCAAGACCAAATGGCTCCAGACCCTCGACTATCTTCTCGGCGATCCCGGCCCCGATCCATTTGAAGATGATGAGGACGAAGGTCTCGCCCTCAAATATGACGCTGCCTCCGCACAAATTCGGATCGGCGAGCAAACCTTCTGGATCTCTCGGCGGTGGAAGGAACCTGGCGGCAAGGGCAAGGTTTATGTCGATCAGGAACCAATGCTCGCGCGAGAGTTTCAGCATTGGCTGCTCGACAAGCTTGGCATCCCGCTGCTTAATTTTCCCAAAGGCAATCCGATGTCCGGCCAGACATGGCCCGAACTGAGCTTTCGGATGCTGCTGCGCCATATCTATCGTCGCCAGGGGTTCTGGACCGATCTCGCCGACCGCCAACCCGAAGCCGAGCAACTTGCTTGCGTTTTACAGTTCTCAGGACTTGCCGAGCATATCTTCACCTCGGACTACGGCACGCTCGTCGAGTATAAATTGCAGGTCGAGAAACTGAAGCTTCAGCGCGAAAATTATGCGGCGGCGCTAAACCAATTATCGCGTGAGCTTCTTGCCGATGGCGACATCCAGCTTGATGTCAGTGCCGCAACGATTGCGGCTGCCAAGACGAGACTGGAAGATCATCGCACCCGCTTGCTTCAAGAGCGCGATGCGCTTCTATCGACTGCTGCGGACGCCGTTCTGCCGGCCGGACAGCGCAGCCGTGTTGCGGAACTCGGCGTCTTGCGCGCCGCCACCTCGGTAGGGATCGAGGAAATCAGTCGCCGGCAGAAGGAAGCTGCCGAGCGTCTCGGCGAGGTTGAACGTTATCGCCTCGACCTTACAGAAGAGATCAAGCGGATGGATCGAGCGGCGGACGCCGGCGCGATCCTCGCCGATCTGCGGATTACCCACTGCCCGGCCTGCGATCAGACAGTGAGGCCAACGATCGGGCATAGTCACGATTGCTTCTTGTGCCATCAGCATCTACCCGCCGATCCGATGATCGAGGGTATGGGCACGGCGAGGCTACGCTTCGAGCGCGATCGCCTCGTCGGCGAATTGGCGGAAGCGGACGAGCTATTAGCGATGATCGGAAGAGAGGCAGAAAAGCTTGCGGCCGATGTTGCCGCCGCAGAAACCGAGCTTCGGGCGATTGACCGAGAATTGGCGCCGGCGCGCTCGACCGTTGCGGCACTTGCGCAGGACAATGTGAGTGCCATCGACCTGATGGTGGGTCAGATCAACGAACGGGACCGGCAGCTCGACCGGGTCATTGAGGCGCTGGGTGTCGGCCTGGAGATCACGCGCGAGATCGCAGAGCTCGAAAAGTTGATCGCGCCTCTGGAGATCAGTGTTGCTGCATCAACCCGTGCCATCGACTTCGACATTCCAGCTGAGCAGCTCGAAGTCGGGATGAATGCCTATCTGGAAACCTTGAACCAACTTCAACCTCAAACATGGCGACATAATCCAGTACGCGTCGAGCTTTCGGGTCGTGCATTTCGGGTGCTCGTCGGGCGGCGCATATGGTCTAAAGCGCTGGGCGGAACGGATTCCCTCTACTTCTTGATGGCCTATCACTACGGACTCCTCACGCTTTCGACCATCAAGGACTGTCACTATCCCGGGCTCGTGATCATCGATGTGCCTGGTGATTTCCTTGGTGAGAAGATCGGCGACAAGGAAAATTTCATCGTTCAGCCTTTCATCGACCTGCTGAGCCGCGATGACTATGCCAGAGCGCAAGTCATTATGACCGGCGCGTCATTCGAAGGCCTGGACGGCGCGCATTTCCAGCGACTGACCCACGTCCATATTGCCTGATCATAGTATCGAGGGCCTGCTCCGCCCTCGATACTACGCAAGCAACCGTGGTTGGTTCGTACCAAATACTTCTCAAGGGCGTGCATTGGTCGCGAAGCCAGCGAACTATAGTTTTCCCAATCGTCAGCCCTAAAAGCTGCCAGTCAGCTTCCTCTGTTTTACGGAAATCCGGCAATCCGCCTTTGCGGATCGCCGGATGGACGGACGCTCACGCCCCACCATCACCGAAGCGCCAGACCGGAATGCCCAGGCGCCGTGCCTTGTCGGCCAGGTTCTGCACGATGCCCGAGCCAGGGAAGGAGACGACCCCGATCGGCAGCGCCTCCAACAGCCGGTCGTTGCGCTTGAACGGAGCGGCCTTGGCGTGACGGGTCCAATCGGGCCGGAACAGCACCTGCGCCACCTTGCGGTGCTCGGCCCAGCAGGCGGCGATGCGCTCGGCGCCTTTCGGGCTGCCGCCGTGCAGCAGCACCATGTCGGGGTGCTTGGCGCGCACCTTGTCGAGCACCGCCCAGATGCGGTGATGGTCGTTGCATTCGACGCCGCCGGTGAAGGCGATGCGGGGACCGGCCGGCAGCAGCGGTTCCGTCTCGGCCCGCCGCTTGGCGGCGAGGAAGTCGCGGCTGTCGATCAGCGACGCCGTCAGGGTGCGGCGGCTGACCAGCGAGCCGGCGCGCGGCCGCCAACCGGAACCGGTGTGCCGCTCGAACAGGTCGGCGGCGTGGTCGCGGAAGGCTTCCATGGCGGTACGACGCTCGATCAGCGTCAGCCCCTCGGCCAGCAGCCGCTCCAGCTCGACCGAGCGAACCTCCGAGCCATCCTGCTCGCGCTGGCTGCGCTTCTGGGCGTTCTCGTTGTCGTCGAGTTCACGCTGCACCCGGTCGGCGGCGCGGTGGAACAGGTTGACGGTCGACCACAGCAGGTCGGCGAGGTCGGGTTCCAGGCGGGTGTCCGTCAGCGTGACCACCAGGGCGTCGAAGACGTCGGCCAGGGCGCCGCGGATGGCGGTCTCGTCCGGCAGCGGCCGGGGGTCGGGATCGTCCTGAAAGGGGCGGTGGCCGTAGAGCTGGAGTTCGACCAGCGCGTGGTCGGTGGCGGAGGCGGCGTGGCGGGGCTCGGCGTCGTCGGTGTCGGGGGCGGTGTGCATGGCGGATCGTCCTTCGGCTGGGATCGGCCGCGCCCATCGCGGCCTTCGTGGCGATCCCTTCGCGGCGGGCGGGGCGGGACCGCACCCTCTTGGGCCGCAGCGCAGCGGAGGACGGCGGCGGGCGGCTTTCTTGTCCCGCGAGGAAGGCCGGCTTGGCCGGCCGGGGAAGAAAGCCGCCCGCCGCCGTTGCGGTCCCGCCCCGGCTGTCGCCCGATCGCCCGCTGGAAGGCCGTGGCCGTGGCCTCTCCCGGACCGAAGGGCCTGCCCGGCTCCAACCAGCGCCCCGACCGACACTGGCCCTTCTTCCCGCCCGCCGATCCATCAGCCCTCCGAATCGCCGGTCTCCCAGCCCCCTGCGCCCTCCTCCGGTGCGAGCTGCGCCCGCAGATGCGCCCGCAGCATCGCCAGACCGTGGTCCCGCAGGTCGTCGTTGACGTCCTTGGCCTGCGGCACCAGCACCCGAACCTCGACGCCGGCCGCGTCGGCACGGTCGCCCAACCGGTCCACGGCCCGCTGCCCGGCCGCGTCGTTGTCGCGGGCGATGTAGAGACGCCGCAGCGCCGACGGCAGCCGCAGGGCGGCAAGGTGCCCGGCCGAGAGCGCGGCCACCGCGGGCAGGACCGGCAGGGCGAGCCGCAGCGCCAGCATGGTCTCGATGCCTTCCCCCGCCGCCAGCGCGTCGTGCGCCACGCCGAAGCGGACGCCGTTGCCGAGCAGGTGCCCCAGCGCCCGGCGCGGTGATGGCATGGCCGCCTTGCCCCCGCCGACCGGGTCGAGCCAGAGCCGCTGCACCCCGGTGATCCGGCCGTCCAGGTCGGTGACCGCCGCCACCAGCGCCGGACCGGCGGCAAACCGGTCCTCGGCATCCCGGTACCAGCAGCGCGGCTGAAAGCGCAGAGGGCCGGAATTCCGGATGTCCGGAAGTCCGCGGTTGCGCAAATACGCCTCGGCCAACGTGCCGGCGATCGGCAAGGACCGGGCGAACAGCCGGCGGCCGGCCTCCGGCGATCCGGCTGACGTTGACGGTCTCCAGCAACCGACGATGGATGGGCTTCGGGGTTGGCCGAGAAACGCCCGGGCCTCGGCCAGAACGTCGCGCAGGCGGTCGAGCCCCCGGTTCGCCCCGATGAGATCGAGCAGATCGCCGTGCTCTCCGGTGGCGGCGTCGGCCCATTTGCCGGCGGCGATGCCGTGCAGGTGGACGTAAAGGCTGCCCCCTGGCGTGCCCTGAACGTCGCCGATCCGCCAGTAGTGCCCCTCCCGTCGGCCAACCGGCAGATAACGCCGGCACACCGCCTCGGCCTCCCGCGCGAGGCGCTGCGCCATCTCCGACGCCGCGGACATGGCGCCGGCCGCTCACGCAATCGTCCGATCGACGACGCGCAGCAGCGGGTGGCGTGCGAGCAGCGCCGCGAACACCGCCGCGCCCCGCTCGCCCACCGGCACGAACAGCCGCAGGCTCCAGGCGATGATCTCCCCCGTCAACCCCAGCGCCTTCAGCCGGTCCACCATCCCGCCGGTGAAACCGAACAGCTCGACGCGATGCGCGCCCGCCACCGTCACCCGGCGCAGCCACAGCCCGTCGGCCAGATGCAGGGCCACCCGCTCGCCTTGCAGCAGTCCCCAGGACTCCTCGACCGACGGCACGGGAACCGCTGCCCCGACCCCAACGCCGAAGCTCCGCTCGACCTCGGGCAGAACGTCCGGCGCCACCACGCGGCCGATGATCCGCTCGCTCGCGTCGGTCTGCAACCGCACCACCCGCAGGTTCGTGTCCGGCAAGCGCCGCCACACCGGCAGCAGCAGCCCGGTCACGAGGTGGAGCGTGCTGGTGGAGAATTCCGGCACCGTGGCGACCTCCGCCTCCCAGGCGGCCGAGAAGGCCGGCGGTTTGGTCGGGCGCCAGTGGCTCTGGGCCAGTTCGGCCACTGTCACCGTGACCCGCTCCATCGGCCGCAGCAGCCGCACCCGGCGCTCCACCGTCCCGTCGTCCAGCATCAGGCTCGCCGCCGGCACCGCCACCGCCGCCCGCCCCGAGCGCGTGTTCACCAGCAACTGGGCCTGCAGCCCGGCGCCGCGTTCCAGCGCCTCCTCCAGCCTCATCGGCTGGTTGCGGTCGCGCCGGGCGAGCGTGAACAGCCGGGTCTCCGCCCCGGTCGCCGCGTGGGTGTGCAGCGTCCGCCGCCCGGTGACGGTGACGCTGTCGGCCACCAGCGTCTCGACGCCGCGATCGTAGGTGCCCGACGCGATGGCCCCCTCGACCTTCGCGGTGAGCAACTGCTCGAACACGGTGAACAGCGTGTTCTGCAAGCCGATGGTCAGGGCCAGCAGGCGGTTGAGAAAGGTGGTGATCGGTGGCAGCTCGTCGCGCAGGCCGCCGTCGCGGTCACAGAGCGCCAGCCCGGTCGCCGCCTCGAACGCGCCCAGCGAGCACCCCTCGACCTTGCCGGAGTGCAGCAGGCCGTAGAACTGGCGGAGTGCGGCACGGGCGTAGACGGATTCCAGGTTGTCGTCGGCACGGAACAGCCCCTGACCGCCGGTCTGGCGCTGGCCGCGGGTGATGGCGCCCAGCGTGTCGAGCCGGCGGGCGATGGTGGAGAGGAAGCGCTTCTCCGCCCGCACGTTGGTGGTGATCGGGCGGAACAGCGGCGGCTGCGCCTGATTGGTGCGGTTGGACCGCCCCAGCCCCTGGATGGCGCTGTCGGCTTTCCAGCCGGCTTCCAGCAGGTAATGCACCCGCAGCCGCTGGTTCTTCGCCCCGAGGTCGGCGTGATAGCTGCGGCCGGTGCCGCCGGCGTCGGAGAAGACCAGGATGCGCTTCTCGTCGTCGAGGAAGGCCTGGGTCTCGGCGAGGTTGGCCGAGCCGGGGCGGCTCTCCACCGCCAGCCGCTCCAGCCCGCCGGGATCGGTCTTGCGCACGATGCGCCGCGCCCGGCCGGTGACCTCGGCCACCATCTCGGCGCCGAAGTGCTGGATGATCTGGTCGAGCGCCCCCGGCACCGGGTCGAGCGCCGCCAGCCGCTCGATCATGCGGTCGCGCCGCTCGACCGCCTCGCGGCACAGCACCGGCTGTCCGTCCCGCCACACCGGCCGCGATGAGAGGGTGCCGTCACCGTCGGTAAAGGGCTCGTGCAGGTGTACCGGGAAGGAGTGGGCCAGATAGTCGAGCATGTACTCACGCGGCGTGACGTCGATGCGGATGTCGCCCCATTCCTCGGTGGGCAGATCGGCCATCCGGCGCTCCATCAGCGCCTCGCCGGTGGAAACGAGCTGCACCACAACCGCGTGGCCGGCGGCGAGGTCGCGCCCGATCGAGCGCAGCAGGGTCGGCGTCTTCATCGCGGTGATCAGGTGATTGAAGAAGCGCTGCTTGGCGCTCTCGAAGGCGGAGCGGGCGGCCGCCTTGGCGGCGCGGTTCAGGGTGCCGCTGGCCCCGGTGACGTTGGCGGCCTCCAGCGCCGCGTAGAGGTTGGCGTGGATGATCTGGAAGGCGGCGGCGTAGGCGTCGTAGATGGCGATCTGTCCCGGCGTCAGCCGGTGCTCGACCATCTCGTAGGCGACGCCGTCGAAGGAGAGCGAGCGGGCGGCGTAGAGGCCGAGCGCCTTGAGGTCGCGGGCGAGCACCTCCATGGCGGCGACCCCGCCGGCCTCGATGGCCTGGACGAACTCGGCGCGGGTGGCGAAGGGGAAATCCGCCCCGCCCCACAGGCCGAGGCGCTGGGCGTAGGCCAAGTTGTGCACGGTGGTAGCGCCGGTAGCGGAGACGTAGAGGACGCGGGCGTCCGGCAGGGCGTGCTGAAGGCGCAGGCCGGCGCGGCCCTGCTGGGAAGGGGTGACGGGACCGCCGTCGCGGCTGAAGCCGGCGGTGCCGCCGGCGTTGCGCAGGGCGTGGGACTCGTCGAAGACGATCACCCCGTCGAAATCCCGGCCGAGCCAGTCGACGATCTGCTGGACGCGCGGCACGGCGCCCTCGCCGCCGTCGCCGCGCAGGGTGGCGTAGGTGGTGAAGAGGATGCCGCGTTCTAGGGCGATCGGCACGCCGGGACGGAAGCGCGACAGCGGCGTCACCAGCAGCCGCTCTTGGCCGAGGGCGGACCAGTCGCGCTGGGCGTCCTCGATCAGAGTGTCGGACTTCGAGACCCAGAGCGCGCGCTGGCGCCCCTTGAGCCAGTTGTCGAGCAGGACGCCGGCGACCTGCCGGCCCTTGCCGGCGCCGGTGCCGTCGCCGAGGAACCAGCCGCGGCGGAAGCGCACCGCCCCCTCGGCCCCCTCCGGGGCTGCCGAGACGGTGTCGAAGGTCTCGTCGACGATCCAGGAACTGGCGAGGTGGCCGGCGTGCGCCTCGCCGGCGAGGATGACGCTCTCCAACTGGGCGTCGGAGAGGGTGCCGCCGGTGACCAGGGCGGCCGGCAGATGCGGGCGGTAGCGCGGTTTGGGCGGCGCGACCGAAGCCATGGCGGCGGACTGCACCAGCGGCGTCGGGTGTGACCGGGCGCCGGGGATGACGATGGATTGCAGCGCGTAGGGCTCGTAGAGGCCGGCGGTGAGCCGGGCGTCGGCGGGCGGCGTCCAATCGCGCGTCTCGTAGACCAGCTCGACCGCCGTCGGCTCCATCGGCGCCACGGCCCGGGGGCTGGGCATCGCCCGGCGCGCCTCTCGTCCCGCCGCAGGCCGGGCCATCATCGGCCGGAGCGGCGTTGTGGACGCTGCCATCGGTGCACGGCACGGAACGGCCTGTCGGACCCAGTCGAGCAGCGTCGCGACGTCGGGGGCGGTGCCCAAGGAGGCGGGGACGACGGTCTGGTCCTCGGCCGGGATGCGGTCGATGACGGTGAGGCGGGTGTCGACGGTGGTGCCGTGGCGGGCGTAGACCTTACCGTCAACGGCGGCGGAGAAAACAACCCGGCCGCGCTCCTGCACGCGGACGAAGGCGTCCCGCCACGCCGGATGATCCGGGGACAGCCCAGCACCGGTGACGGCGACGAGGCGCCCGCCCTCGGCCAGCCGGGCCAGGGCCGCAGCGATGTGCCGGAGCGCGGCGTCAGCCACCCGGCCGTCCACCGCGGCCAGGGCCGAGAAGGGCGGGTTCATCAGCACCACCGTCGGCACCACCGCCGGGTTGAGGTGATCGTGCAGGCTGGCGGCGTCGAACCGCGTCACCGGCGTGCCGGGAAACAGCCGTTCTAGCAAGCCGGCCCGGCTGTCCGCCAACTCGTTGAGGACGAGCGAGGCCCCGGCCAGCTCGGCGAAGATGGCGAGTAGGCCGGTCCCGGCGGACGGTTCCAGCACACGGTCGGCTGGGGTCAGCGCCGCGGCCGCGGCGACCGCTGCGCCCAGCGGCAGCGGGGTCGAGAACTGCTGGCGGGCTTGGCTCTCCTCGGAGCGGCGGGTCTGGGACGGCAGCAGCGCCGCCACCCGCGCCAGCAGCGCCGCGAAGGCCGCCGGGTCACCGGCCCGGAGGCGCATGGCGGCGCCGAAGCGGCGGAGGAACAGAAGCTGCGCGGCCTCGCCGGCATCGTAGGCCAGCTTCCAGGTCCAGGCGCCCTCGGCGTCGGTGCCGCCGAAGGCCGCCGTCATCGCGGTGCGCAACGTGGTGGTGTCGATGGCGCGCCCGCGTTCGAGGTCGGGCAGCAGCCGCTCGGCGACGGCGAACAGGGCGGAGCCCGTGCTCCCGCGCGCGGAGGCCAGGGTGTCCGCGGAGAAGCCGCGAGCATCGGCGATCATGGTCATGGCGAACCTCCGGATGAAGGAAGGGGAGAAAGCGGAGCGGCCGGGCGCCGCTCCGCCACACCGCGATCAGGCCGCCTCCGCCGACGCCTCCTCTCCCTCATCCTCCGGACCACCGACGCCGGTCAGGAAGGCGGGCAGAGCATCGGTGCCCGCACCGCCGACGGTGTCGGCGCCGTCAACCGCGTCCCCATGACCAGCCACCTCTCCATCCCCGACCGTCGGGGCTTCCTCCGGCCGGCCGCGCAGCGGTTCCGGCAGCCAGCCGCTGCCGGCGAGCAGCCGCTCGGCCTCCTTCGCCATGTCGCCTTTGCGCAGATGGTCGATCAGCCGGGCCGCCTCGGCACCCCGCGCCTCCCGCACCGCTTCGAGGATGCGCACCTTCGGCACCCGACCGAGATAGCCGTCCACCGTCGCCGTCCATCCCACCGCCGCCATGTCCAGCCCGACCGCCTCGGCCAGCACGTCGGCGTGGGCGGCACGCTGCGGCGCCCGGTTCCAGGACTCATGCACGGCGTTGACGCCCAGCGAGACGCAGTGGGCGAACAGCGCCGCCCGGCTGTCGCCGTCGAACCCCAGCAGCGCCGCCCACAGCTCGTCCGGCTCCCGCGGCAACTGCTCGGCCCACAGGCGCTGGCGGGCGTCGATCGCCTTCGCCGCGGCGCTGGTGGCGAGGTCCGGCGGCTGCACGCTGAAGGTCGCGCTCTTCACCTCCAGGTCGAGGCAGGTGCCGCTGCCCCGGTGATAGAACAGGCGCAGGCACAGCGCGTGGAGCGCCGCCAGGAAGGCGGTGTCCGGCTCCCGGGCCAGCGCGTCGCGCAGCGCCAGGGTGCGGTGGACGCTCAGCTCGGTCTGCAGACGGTCGGGCAGCGGGCGGATGGCGTCCTCCTCGTCCGCACCTTGCGATCCGGTGGCGGGGGTCGGCGCGGGTGCCGAGACCCGGCTGCCGCCGCTGATGGTGGCGGGTTGGGCCGCAACGGGGCCGCCGACACCGCCCGCCGGTTCGGCTGCCGGGGCGTCGTCGCTGCCGGCCACCGGCACCGGCTCGACCGGCGCCTCGTCCTCCGGCCGGACGTAGCCGCAGTCGACCTGAAGCCGGCCCTCGGCGTCGACGCTGACGAACACCCCGGCCCGCGCCACTTCGGCGGTCTCGAAGACCAGCGGCCGCTCCTCCAGTTCCCGCAGCGCGACGTCGATGGCGTTGAGCCGCTCCGCCGACGCTTCCAGCGCCTCCAGGTCGGCCGGATCGGTGTTCTCCAGTTGCTCGTACTCGGCGTGCAGCGCGTCGTAGGTGGCCTGTTCGGCCTCGGTCAGCGGCACCGGCTCGCCGGCCAGACGGCGCAGGCTCCGGCTGTGCCCATAGGGAAAGCCCAGCGCCACCTCGACCCATTTCCAGCCCTCGGCGCGGATGATGGCGGCCTCGGCCTCCAGCTTCTCGGCGACCAGCCGGTCGAGCAGCGCCGGGTCCTGCAACCAGCCGCCGTCGTCGTGCTGGAACAGGTCGCGCATCACCGCCCCGCCGGCTGCCTCGTAAGCCTCCACCCCGACGAACAGCGCCCGCTTGTCCGACGCCCGGACCGCCCCCTCGGTGAGCAGCCGGCGGATCTGGTAGGGCTCACGGCTGTAGGCGCGCGACAGCGCCTCCCACACCTGCTCCTGGCGGGCGTGGTCGCCGCTGACGGTGAAGGCCATCAACTGCTCCAGCGTCATGCGGTCCTCGGCGTAGGCGTCGAGCAGCGCCGGCGCGACGGCGGCGAGTTTGAGGCGCTGCTTCACCACGCCGGGGGTGACGAAGAAGCGGGCGGCGATCTCCTCCTCGCCCAGCCCGGCCGCGCGCAGGGTCTGGAAGGCGCGGAACTGGTCGAGCGGGTGCAGCGGCGCCCGCTGGAGGTTCTCGGCCAGCGAGTCCTCTTCGGCCAGGCCGGCGTCCCGCACGACGCAGGGCACCGGCTGGGTCTTGCTCATGCGCTTCTGCCTGACCAGCAGCTCCAGCGCCCGGAAGCGGCGGCCGCCGACCGGCACCTCGAAGACGCCGGTCTCGGCGCCCTCGGCGTCGAGCACGGGGCGAACGGCGAGGCCGTGCAGCAGGGTGCGCCGCGCGATGTCCTCGGCGAGCTCCTCGATGGAGACGCCGGCCTTGACCTTGCGGACGTTGGCCTGGGACAGCACCAGCTTGTTGAAGGGGATGTCGCGCGAGGGGCTGAGAACGATCTTGGGCGTCGCCATGGTGGTCTTCTCCGCGACGGGCGGCCGGGAGCCTGCCTCTCGACCTTCTCACCCGTCACCCCGATCCCCGCCCTCCTCTCCCTTTGTGCCGGGCACGGTTCCGCAATCGGCGAGCGGTCTCCACCCGAACAGCCGCTTGCCGGGGAGCACCGCCACGCGCATCACCCCGGTCGGGTTCGGCGGAGCCGTCCGGGGAGGGCGTTGGTGTTCGTGGTGGATGAGGCAATGGCCGCGGCGGTGCGCCGGGCCTTTGACGAGCGGGGCGAATGGCCGGCGGTGGCGGAACTGCGGCGCCACGTGTGCATCGACGACAACGCCGAGGCCCTGCGGGCGGTGCGGACCATCGTCTCCTGGCGACCGTCTTCCGATATGTCCAGTCGACCGTCCGCCTGAACGCACAGTCTCCGTTATCACGACGCTGAACGCCGCCAGTTCTGACGACAGGCACCGTGGGAAAAGCGCGGCCATCACACGGCCGCCCGCTCGTCACCGGTCGTGGCGGCGGCTTCGGGCAGAAAGCCAAGGAGATGGTCGGTCGCCTTGCTGGCCTGACTGGCGGCCCGGACGATGGCATGATCGTCACCGCGCAGGACCTCCAGCCAAGCGCCGACGTAATCGGCGTGGCGGACGGTCGGGACGATGCCGAGCGCCGCACAGAGAAAGGCCGAAGCGATCTCGGCAACCAGCTCCTCGAAAGCGTACTTCCGGGAGCCGAAGGATCCGGACAGGTCGCGGTTCAACCGCGATGCGTGGCCGGTGCTGTGCCCCAGTTCGTGCAGCGCGGTGCGGTGCCAGTTGATGGGCTCGAAGAAGGCCTGCGGCGGTGGCACCTGCACGTAATCATGCTGGGGGCTGTAGAAGGCGCGGGTGCCGCCGATGCGGACATCGACGCCGCTGGCCCGGATCAGCGCCTCGGCCCGCGGCAGGATCAGCCCTTCCGGAATCGGTGGCGGCGCCGTGGCGATGCCGTCGGGCAGGTCCTCGCATTGGTCGTAATTGAAGACCGTGAAGCGCTTGAGGAAGGGGATCGCCTGGGGCTCTTCCCCGGTATCCCGCGCGCGTCGGTGTTCGTCGTCGGGGATGAAGCGGCCGGCGTAGACGACGGTGGTGCCGTGCTCGCCCTTGCGGACGTGGCCCCCCAGAGCCAGGGCCTGACGGAAGGTGAGCCAGTTCTGGCCGGAGAAGCCGCGGGCGACGACGGCGCCCCATAAGATGAGCACATTCACCCCGGAGTAGGCCCGGCTGGTGGCGGCGTTGCGCGGCAGGCCGAGCGGGGCGGTGGCGGCCGGCGTCCCCCAGGGCTGCACCCAGGGCAGCCGGCCGGCCTCCAGTTCGGCGATGATCGTACCGGTGATTTCGGCGTAGAGGCTGGTCCGGTCGCCACCGGAGCGGGCGGTTCGGGACGCATGGAGCATGGATGGTCTCCGCAACGGGCCGGCCGGAAGCCTTTCTTCCAGCCCACCAAACCCGTCACGAACACCGCCCGGATCCTCTCCCTTTTCCGCGCACCAGCCCGGCACGTCCCATCAGGGCGGCAAGAGTGGGCATCGTCGTTGCTCCGCGACCGCCATCCGTTGCTCTTTGCCCACGATGGCGCGGCGGGTTGCGGCGCGCGAGCCGGATGCGGCTCAAAGCAATCAAAGGGAAAGCCGCCCTCATCATGCCGCGTATGTCTTTCGAACCTCGGCATCGGTCGAGCGTGGCATGGTTGAATGGGGGGCTCGCTCCCGAGCCGGTTCCGTTTGCCCGCCCGTGTTTGCTCCTGCCCTTGCATGCGGCGTCCTGCCCCCGCCAGGACGCCGCATCTGCACGGAGACGACACCGATTCCAGGAGCCCTATCGTGGACGACGACAAGGAACTCATAGCCCGTTCGCAGCAGCTCCGTAGGCGCGTGCGAGAAACTCTGGCCCGCCACCGGGCGCGGCTTGGAGGCCGTTGCCCTGCGCCGGTTCCCTGGGATGAGGAGGCTGATAAGCCCGACCAGACATCCGATCCGCCCGAAGGCCGGGGCTGAAGCATCCGTCGGTCCTCGGGAACGCAATTCCCCAGGCCGGGTTGGACTTCCATCCATTGGAGGAAGCCTATGCACTACGAGCTCCAGACTCTCGTGTTCTGCCCGACCAGCGCCGACGACTGCCCCACTGCGCTGCTGGAAGGAGCGCGGGAACTGGAAGCCAAGCTCAAGGCTGCCGGTGTCGGCTTCGTGATGGAGGTGCGGGACATCCGGCGGGGAACGAGACTATCCCGCGCCGTCGGCGCGGGCGATCTTGGGGGCAGCGGGCTCTGAAGCGGGATGGCCGCCCGGTGGGCGCCCTTCGTCGGGAGGAAACACCGGCACGGAAGCCCCCTCTCAACGTGGCCGGGGGGCCGGGGTTTCCATGACCTCACTGAACGCCTATTTTCAATCATACCATGCCAAAGCAGCCGCGTTTGGCCCTGGGGGCCACCGACATTCTGGAAAAGGTCGAGGCTCGCATGATGTCCAGCGAGAGGACCATTCTGCGGGCCCATGAGCGGCTGGTCGCCAGCAGGGCGGCATTGCGGGCATACCGCCGGGAGAGAACTCGGGCAGCAGAGGCTTCCCGTAAGCAGCCGCCGAACCTTTCAACGCCTTATATGTCCTGAACGGACAGGACTCCTCAACCAAGGGGCGGCCGACGGCACTGGCTTTCTCTGCTGCGGATGCGGTGGCCGTGCATTATGCTTGGCCATGCGGAGTTCGCGCCCCCTTCACGCCACACTGGTGTCGGCGTGGTGAACCGCCAGGGAACCGTGCCGAAGCCCGCTGCCGACACCGATGCTCTGAAACCGCCCGAGGTGCGTGACGCGGACCATTTGGCGGCGCTCGTCGATCTCAACGAGCGCCTGTTCTTCGCCCGCGACCGGACGGCCGTGACCGCAGTGCTGCGCACGGCGGCGCGCCGCCTGAGCGGCGCCGACGGCATCACCATCGTGCTGCGCGACGGCGATCTGTGTCATTACGTCGAGGAGGACGCGATCAGCCCGCTGTGGAAGGGGCGGCGGTTTCCCATGAGCACGTGCATCTCGGGCTGGGCCATGCTGACCGGGCAGCCTGCGGTCATCCCGGACATCTATGCCGATCCGCGCATCCCGCATGAGGCCTACCGCCCCACCTTCGTGCAGAGTCTCGTCATGGTGCCGGTCGGCGCGCCCGCCCCCATCGCCGCCATCGGCGCCTACTGGGCGGCGCGGCACACGCCGGGCGCGCAGGCCGTCGCCCTCCTGCGGGCCATCGCCCGGTCGGCCGCCCTGGCGCTGTCCAACGTCCGCCTCCTCGCATCGTTGCAGGAGGCCGCCGACCGCGCCCGGGAGTCGGCCGATGCCGCACGGATCCAGGCCATGGAGGTGGCGCGGGCCAACGCGGTGCGCACCCGCCTCCTCACGGCGCTGAACCACGATTTGCGACAGCCGGTCAATGCCTTGGTCCTCGCCGCCAATGCCCTGTCGTCCCGGGTAGCCGCCCGCGATGCAACCTACGTGACGACGATGGAGCATTGCCTGGATGTCGTGAAGCGCCTGCTGGACGGCGTGCAGGATCTGGTACGGATGGAGGCCGACAGGGTCGCCGTCCGGATCGACGACGTCCCGCTGGACGATCTGACGACGCACGCCGAAGCGACCTTCCGGCTGGCCGCCGAAGCCAAGGGGCTGCACTGGCGTATGGAGAGGGGCGGCGGTGGCTTGCTGGTGCGCACGGACCGGCTGCTCGCCTCGCGCATCCTCCACAACCTCATCGACAACGCCATCAAGTACACCGACCAGGGGGAAATCCGGGTTTCGTGCCGCACCGACGACGGAAGGGTGTGGATCGACGTCTCCGACACCGGCAGAGGCATCCCGGAGAACGTCCTGGCCGCCGTCTTCGAGGAGTTCTACCGCGTCGAAGCCGGAGACGGCGTCGGCCGTCTTGGGCTGGGCCTGTTCATCGTGAAGGCGTTGGCGGACCGCCTTGGCCATCGGATTGCAGCGGAGTCCCGCCTCGGTGCCGGGACCACGATCAGCGTCGCCCTGCCGCCCGCTTTCGGTCCGCCGACCCTAACCGATTGATCGCACAACGACGGCCCCTTGCACCGCCTGATGCCGCAGAGGAAGCGGGCAACCGCTGTTGGCCGGAAGGCGATGCGGAAGGGCCGTCCACCACATCAGCTCATCCCTCCACGGCGCGCCTGTCCGGGCGATCCGCCGCATGCCGTTGATCATCCAGCCGGGAGAGCGGTTCGGCCATCCAGTGCGTGGATTTTGGGAACGGTGCGGCTCCAGCCGCTCCCATTGAGCAACGGCCAGATCACAGAGCCCCATGCAGCACAAATGGGAAGGACTGCATCATCCCACCGCCCCTCTGCCATCGCGCCCCAGCCTCGCCAGAACGGCCTGCGCTGCCCAGAGGCCGGTCTCGGCGGCCGAATCGGTCCAAGGAAACCCTATGTAATCGCCAGCCAGGACGACGCGCCCGACCGGTGCGGCACGGTAGCGCCGGATGGCTTCCACGCGGCTTGGCGGTGTGCAGGGCATGGCCTGCGGCCACCGCCACAGACGTGCCCAGCGCAGGTGCCGGCGCAAGCACGGCAGCCAGCGCTCCACCTCCGGCAGAACGGCGTCAATGACCGCTCCATCCGGCTGTTCCATCAGTGCGCGGGCGACGTCGGAGGACAGCATGACATCGAAGCGTTCACCGTTGACGACCCGTTCGGGAGCCTTGTGGCGCTCGATGCCGATGCCGGCAACGCGGTTGCGGGAGTCGCGAGCGGGGAGCACGCCGTAGACGTCGCACAACGCCTCGGGCAGGCGGAACCGCTCATCGGCGGCCAGCACCATGTTGATGGTGGCGCTGTACGGCGTTGCGAACAGACGGCGCTCCAACTCCCGTGCTTCGGGATGCAGGCGCGCCGCAACAGGCGCCGTGGTCGCCAGCACAACCGCATCAGCGGTGTGCTCGCCATCCTCCGTCAACACGGTCGCGCCGCGTGCCGTCGCGCGCACCGCCGTGACCGGTGAGCCGAGCCGCACGTCCAGTCCCGCTGCCAGTGCCTGCGGCAACCGACCGATGCCGCCCGCCAATGTTCGGAGCGGCCGCGGCCGATGGGCCAACGCCATCATCGCCATGGGCAGTGCTCGCGACATGTTCCGGAGCTCCTGGAAGAAAAAGCCATGCAGCATCGGCTCCACCACGCGGGCAGCCGCTTGCGGTCCGAACACCCTGTCAGCCCAGGGACCGGCCTCGGGCTTGTCCCATCGCTCCCACGCCGCCGCGTGACCGGGCGGGCAGCGCAGTCCGCGCCACGCCGCCTGGATGCTGCCGAGCCCGAGCCGCAGCCATCCTCCGAAGTCGAGCAGCCCGCCCCTCAACATCGAGTCTGGCCGGCCGCCGTGCACCCGGCACAGCCGCCCGCCGGCCGCGACCGCCGTCCAGGGGCTCGTGGGGATCAGCGTTTCAGACAAGCCGGCGGCCTCCATGAGCGCCGGGATGGTGGTATAGGCCGCGGATAGGAACTGCGCGCCGCAATCCATCGGGGCGCCGTCGACCTCCTCGCTGATCATCCGGCCGCCGACATGGTCGGCGGCCTCGAAGATGGTGACGGACGCGCCCGCATCGGCCAAGGTGCGCGCCGACGCAAGACCCGAGATGCCAGCACCGATGACGAGGATCCTGGGATGAAGTGCCATTGAGGTTGCCTTCTGCGCGGGCCCGTCAGCAAAACTGGTGGCTGGCTATCCTATGCCGATCCGCAACCGGGTGGCAAACCTTGCGGAAAGCCGGGTCAGACGAACCATTTCGCTTTTACGTTGGAAAATGCGCGGGACCTGTGGTTCCCGTTTGGTGCACACCGTTGGTTTGCGCCTGACGCTTGTTTGGGCAGTGTCTGACAGACAGAGTCGGCGGAGGCACTGACGGAACATGGCGAGCTTGATTCAGACCGGGACGTTGAGGGCGAGCTCGGCGGAGCGGCTGGGAAGATTGCGGCTGTGCTTGACGACGGTGACGTGCTTGACCGTCACCACCAGCATCAAGCCCGGAAGGCCAGCGACAGGATGCCCAGGATGACGCCATCGCAGGCACTCAACCGGCAACAGGCGTGTGAAGCCAGCGCACCTCTCAACCCGCCGCACCTATGCAGACGCACCCCGGCCTGCCCGGGGCTCTATGCTGTTTGATGGGGCAGGCTGACGGCTTCGGCCAGCGCGCGTTGGAGACCTTCACGGCTGTAGGGCTTCGGCAGGGTGGCCGCACCCGGGTGCGAGAAGCCGGCGTAGCCGGTGGCCATCACCACCGCGATGCCGGGCTTGCGGCGCCGCGCCTCCTCGGCCAAGTCGCTGCCCGACATGCCGGGCAGCCCCACGTCGGTCAACAGCACGTCAACCGGCACCCTGGCCAGGACCTCCAACGCCTCCTCCGCGTCGGCCGCCTCCAACGCGTGATGGCCGAGGTCATCCAGCATCTCCAGGGTGGTCAAACGGACCAGCGCGTCGTCCTCGACCACCAGGACCGACAGCCGCGCCGGCCCCACGACGCCGGGGTCCGCCGCTGCCGGCAAATCCAGCACTTGACGCAGCTTGGCGGCCAGTGCCTCACGGCTGTATGGCTTGCTTAGCAGCGACACGCCCTCGTCCAGGCGGCCGTGGTGGACGATGGCGTTGCCGGTGTAGCCGGAGGTGAACAGCACCTTCAACTCCGGGCAGACTTCCTGCGCGCGGCGCGCGAAGTCGCGGGTGTTGATCGTTCCGGGCATCACCACGTCGGTGAACAGAAGGTCCGCCCTGGCGCCGCTGTCCAGCAGGTTCAGCGCGGCCTCCGCGTTCGCCGCCTCGATGGTGCGGTAGCCCAGCGAGCGCACCAGCGCCACGGCGGCGGCGCGGACATCGGGGTCGTCCTCCACCACCAGCACCCGCTCGGTGCCGCCGCGCACCTCCGCCGCCCAGTCCGTCTGCTTCTGCTCCGCGGCCTTCACACGCGGCAGATAGATCTTGACCGTCGTGCCCTGCCCCACCTCGCTGTAGACCTTCACGTGCCCGCCCGACTGCTTGACGAAGCCGTGGATCATGCTGAGCCCCAGGCCGGTCCCCTCGCCCGCCGGCTTGGTGGTGTAGAACGGTTCGAACACCCGCTCCAGCACCTCGGGCGGCATGCCCGCACCGGTGTCGCTGACCGCCACCAGCACGTACTGCCCCGCTGTCACCTCGGCGTGGCGCGCGGCGTAGGCATCGTCCAGCTCGGCGTTGACCGCCTCGATGGTCAGCTTGCCGCGCCCCTGCATGGCGTCGCGCGCGTTGACCGCCAGGTTCAGGATGGCGTTCTCCAGCTGGCCGAGGTCGACGCTGGTGTTCCACAAGCCGCCGGCGACGATCGTCTCGATCTCAATGGACTCGCCCAGCGTGCGGCGCAGCAGGTCGGTCATGGTCTGCACGACGCGGCCGAGGTTCACCACCTTCGGGCTGAGCGGCTGGCGCCGTGCGAAGGCAAGCAGGCGCGAGGCCAGCGTCGCCGCGCGGTCCACGCCGGCCAGCGCGTTGCCGACCAGCGACAGGGCCTCCCCGTCCAGTGCCCGGCCGCGCAGCAGCTGAAGGTTGGCTCCGATAACCTGGAGGTGGTTGTTGAAGTCGTGCGCGACGCCGCCGGTCAGCTGCCCGACCGCCTCCAGCTTCTGCGACTGGCGCAGGGCGTGCTCCGCCGCCTCACGCCGTTCCACCTCGGTGCGCAGTTCGGCGTAGGCCGCCAACTCGCCGCGCGCCCGGCGCAGCGCCACCGCCGCCGTCCCGGCCAGCGCCAGCCCGGCCAGCAGCGTCAGCCCCACCAGCGGACCGCTCTCGCGCACCCAGCTGGCGAGGATGGCCGATGTCTCGATGCCGGCGCTGACGTACACATCGTGTCCGGCGACCGGGCGCACGACGTGCAGCCGCTCGATGCCGTCCAGCACCGAGGTGGTGCGGTAGGTGCCGCCCTGCGGCGCGGCGGCGATGGTCCGCATGAAGCCGCTGGCGCGCTCCATGACCTCGACGCCGGTGGTCGTCTCCGGCTCGCGCAGCAGCACGGTGCCGTCGGTGTGCGCCACGGTGATGGAGCGCCCCTTGGCCTCACCCAGCGTGCGGAAGAAATCGACCAGCGGTGCGACCGGCAGGGCCGACAGGACGACGCCGCCGAAGGCGCCGTCGGCGCCCTGGATACGGCGGGCGAAGGGCAGGATGGTGACGCCGGTGACGCGGTCCGCCACCGGCCGCCCGATCAGGGTGGGCGGGCCGCCGTCGCGCAGCGCCTTGAAATAGGCCCGGTCGGCGAAGGAGAGGTCCGGCTGGACTCGGTCGGCGCTGCTGGCGGTCGGCCGCCCGTCCGGGCCAATGACCGTCAACGCCGCCAGTTCGGGCGAATCCGACACGTAGCGGACGAGCATCGCGTGCAGCGCGTCCGGCGTCGTCGGCCGCTCCGCGCTGCTGGTCGTCAGGCGGGAGGCCGCGCGTGAGGTGGCGAAGACGTGGACCTGCAGCAGGGCGCGCACATGGTCGGCCAGCACGCGCGCGCTCCGGTCCGCCGTCGCTTCCGCATCGCGTTGCGCCTGTCCATACCCCTGCCAACCCAGAACGCCCGCCAGCACGAGGGGGACGACCACCGCTGCGGCGAGCATCCGCTTCAGGGCTCTCAGGGTGCTATCGGGCTTCTTCATTCCCAAAAACCGTGCATCAGCGGACGGAACGCACAGGCATAGCCCATCACCCCGTTCCGTTCCATCCGTCGGGTGGTCGTAGTCTCTTCATGACGGATGCGAGTGGGCCGGCAGGGGGGGACACCATCAGCCCCGGAGACACTGCAATCATCGTCCCGCCACAGCCGGCGATTGGCGCGCCGCCGCCCACCGATCCAGTCCCGCTGCCGACGCCGGCAACGCATCGGCATGGTTTGGGCAGGCAGCGATGATGCCTGCTGGGTGGCCCACAGAGCAACGCTGTCGCGCACCGGGTGTCGAACGTCTGTCGTCGCCGGTTCCAGGGCAACGACAGACGTTCGGTGCCGGCTGCACGGCCTACCGCTCCCTCAGGAGTGCCGATGATCCGGTTCACCGGCGCTTCATGTGGAAGCCTTCCGAGGATGCCCAAGGCGCGCTTGCGTCCACCGCGCCGGCGCACCTGGAGTTTCTCCTCCCTGTAGAGCCGGCGAAGCTTCTTCTGGTTCATGGCATGGCCCTCGCGGGCCAGCAGCAGATGCAACCGGCGGTATCCGAAACGGCGCCGCTGGCGCGACAGCTCGCGCAGCCGCTCGCGGACAGCAGCATCGTCCGGGCGCCGGGAGCGATAGCGCACGGTCGAGCGATCCGCTCCCAGCACAAGGCACGCCCGCCGCTCGCTCACGCCGTGGTTGGCACGGACATGAGCAACGGCACTCCGCACAGCCGCGGGCGTCACCATTTTTTTGCGGCGACGTCCTTCAGGATGGCGTTGTCCAGCATGGCCTCGGCCAGCAGCTTCTTCAGCCGCGTGTTCTCGTCCTCGAGCGCCTTCAGCCGCCGGGCCTCGGAGACCTCCAGCCTGCTGTACTTGGCTTTCCAGGTGTAGAAGGTCGCTTCGCTGATCCCATGCCGGCGGCACACGTCCGCCGTCTTCTGACCGGCCTCCTGCTCCTTCAGGATGCCGATGATCTGCTCCTCGCTGAACCGGCTGCGTCTCATGCGTCCGTCTCCTCTCGATGACGGACTCTACCCATTGCTGGAGGAATTTTCCGGTCTCAGGTCAGTTTTGAGCGTATTTACCGATTGTCAACACCACCACCTTAGCAATAGGCACATAGTCGTATTCAAGTTCCTTTGCTAGGGAGTGTTGTCGAAGTGGTGAGCAATGCCTGATCAGCCTCAAGGTGGGATGCTCAAGTCTGAGAAGAAGTCTCTCTGGTGCGGGTTGGCTCTGATTGCGGCGTTCACCAGCCTCACATTGGCCTATCTGTGGAACGCCACCCTTACCGAGCTCGCCCACGACCGGACGATGACGGAAGCGGCGGCCCGTGGCCAAGCGGCAGACTTCGCCCGAGCTTTTGAGGCGCGGCTCATCGATCGCATCGAACGGATCGACCACGCACTTCTGCACATTCGCGACGAGTTGGGGGAGGTGGCTGAGCTGGCGTCCGGACGCTTGGCTGCGCTCCGCCACCGCTTCGACGATCCTGCGCTCATCCAGATCGCGCGGATCGACGCCAACGGCCGCCTGATCGACTCCACGCTTTCCCACACGGCCGGCCAGGATCTCAGTGACCGGGAGCACTTCCTGGTGCACCGGGACCGCCCGGCGGACAGCCGGGAGGACCGGCTGTTCATTAGCAAACCGCTGCGCGGCCGCCTGTCGCAGCGCTGGACGCTGCAGTTCACGCGACGCATCGACCATCCAGATGGTCGTTTCGCCGGGGTGCTGGTGTTCTCGATCAATCCCTACGAATTCGCCGAACTCGCCCACGACCTGCCGGTCGGGCAGGAGGGGGTGGTCTCGATCATCGGCAGCGACCGCGTTATCCGTATGGTGCGTACCGGCAATGACGATCCCGCCCGGCGGGCATGGATCGGGCGGGAGCTGGACCCCGCCCGTCCCTACTTCGACCCGGCGCAACCGGCCGCCGACGTGGTCCGGGTGGTAAGCCATGTCGATTCCCGCGCACTGTGGACCGCATACCGGAGGCTGTCGCATAGCCCGCTGATCGTCGCTGTTCAATTGTCCGAAACTGAGATTTTCGGTCCGATGGAGGAGCGCGCGGCATTCCTGCGGACCAATGCGCTCGGATTCTCGGCAATTGTCCTCCTGTGCGCGGCGGGACTTGCCGTCCTTAGCCTGAGCCAGTACCGCACCCGGATGGCGCTGTCCGCCGCGAACGAACGGCTGCGCCGGAGCGAGCAGGAGTTGGAAGAGCGTGTCCGGCAACGGACGCAGGCGCTGGAGCGGTCGAACCGGCACGTGCAAGAATTGGCCTACACCGACACCCTGACCGGCCTGCCGAATCGTGTCCTGTTCGCCGACCGTGCCGCGCACGCGGTGCGGTGCGCAGCGCGGGAGGGACGCACGTTGGCGATCCTGCTGCTGGACCTCGACCATTTCAAGGTGGTCAACGACACACTCGGCCATCCGTCGGGCGACACGCTGCTGGTCATGGTCGCCGCCGCCCTGCGGCGGGCGGTCCGTCCGTCGGACCCCGTCGCGCGCATGGGAGGCGACGAGTTCGTGATCCTTACGGAGGGGCTGGCGAACGCTAACGACGCCGCGCACGTGGCGGAGCAGATCCTCGCCGAACTCGGCAAGCCCGTGGCGCTGGATGGGCAGACGCTGCATCCCAGCGCCTCTATTGGCATCGCTGTGTTCCCCGATGACGGAACGGACCTGCCCACACTGCTGAAGAACGCCGACGCGGCGATGTACGCGGCCAAGGCCGCCGGCCGCAACACGCTGCGCTACTTCAACCCGGTGATGGCCCAGGCCGCCGAGCAGCGCCTCGCCCTCGTTCCTGCTCTCCGTTTCGCCGTCGAGGAGGGCGATTTCCGGCTGGACTATCAGCCGAAGGTCTGCATTGCTACCGGCGAGCTGTGCGGCGTGGAAGCCCTGATCCGCTGGAAGCATCCCGAGCGGGGTGACATCTCCCCCGCCGAGTTCATTCCCCTGGCGGAGGAGGTGGGGCTGATCCAGCCACTCGGTTCCTGGGTGTTGAACGAGGCCTGCCGGGCCATCGCCGATTGGAACGCAGTGCGCTTCGGGCCGCTCCACGTGGCGGTTAATGTCGCCGCGGCTCAGATCAACCGCGGCGACTTGGCCGCGGAGGTGGACCGTGTGACCCGGCTGCACCGCATCGACCCGAGCCAGTTGCAGATCGAGATCACGGAAACCGCCGTAATCGGTGACCCCGACCGCGCGCTTGCCACCTTGAACCGACTGAGGTCACTGGGCGTGGAGGTGGCACTGGATGATTTCGGCACCGGCTATTCCAGCTTGGTGTATCTGCGCCACCTGGACATCGACGCCATCAAGATCGACCGCTCCTTCCTCGGCAAGGTACAGCCAGGCAGCCGCGATGCCGAGATCGTCGGCCTGATCATCCGGCTGGCGCGGGCGCTGGAAATGTCCGTCATCGCCGAAGGAGTGGAAACAGAAGCACACGTGGCATTCCTGCGGAGTGCCGGGTGCGACATGATGCAGGGCTATCTCGTCGCGCGCCCCATGCCGCTGGCGGAACTGCAGACGTGGATTGCCATGCGGCAAGCCCCCGCTCCACATACGGCTCGAGCGCTCATTCCCATGACGATCCGCTGAACGGCGTTACGGCCCAGTGCGGTGCGCCGAGTGCTGCTCCGTCGGTTGTCCGATGCCGGTTACGGTGACGACCCCGAAACGTGCCCCCTTGTCTTGCTGGGTGAAGCGACCCTTGGGTCATGCCCAATGCAGACGCGAGCATCTTTCCCGAGTATTGTCTGTTGATTTATTTGCCGGCGGAAAGGCTAATTTTATAACTCATGGCAGAAACAGAAAGACCCACGCGCAAGGCGGAAAAATTTTCTCAGTCCGGGAAATCCGTTTTTAACGGCCGTCCGTAGATAAACGAGTTTGGTTATTCGGGCCGGGGAAGCCATGGGTGGTCTAAGGGCGTTTATGCCGGTGTTTCTTTTGTCGGCTGGCGTGATTGGCGCGCCGCTGGCCCTCAAGGGGAGGGCAGTGGACGATCATGCTCCGGTCGCGGCGGTCTTCGGCCCTGGCGTGTCCACAACGGAGGCTCTCCGCCGGGTGATCGATGCGGGCGGTCTGCCGTTGCGCGCCGGCGCCTTCGGTAACGTCATCGTCGCCCGATCGGACAAGGAGGGCTTCCTGTCCGCCCTCCACCGCCAAGGGGCTTGGCTTCTCCTTGATCCCGTCTTCGCCGGATGCGCGGACATCCAGCGCTGACTAACACATGAATGCAGCACACTAGGAAACTCCAGATGACTAGTCTCGACACCTTGCGCGCCCGCGCGGAGCGCTTTATCGCCAGGTATGTCTGGACCTATGTGCCGGCGGTCTGCGCCTCGACCCGCGGCAGGATCAGCCCCTCCGGGATCGGCGGCACCATGGCGATGCCGTTGGGCAGATCCTCGCATTGGGCGCAATTGAAAACCGTGAAGCGCTTCAGGAAGGAGATTGCCTGGGGCTCATTCCCGGCATCCCGCGCGCGTCGGCGTTCGTCGTCGGGAATGAAGCGGTCGGCGTAGACGACGGTGGTGCCGGGTTCGCCCTTGCGGACGTTGCCGCCGACCGCCTGGGCCTGCCGGTCGGTGAGCCAGTTCTGACCGGAGAAGCCGCCGGCGAAGACGGCGCCCCACAGGATCAGGACGTTGATCCCCGAATAGGCGCGCCGGAGGAGGCGTTGCGCGGCAGGCCGAGGGAGGCGGTGCCCGCCCCGCCCCAAGGCTGCACCCAGGGCAACCGGCCGGCTCCCAGTTCGGCGATTGCGGGCGGGGATCTCGGCGTACAGGCTGGCGCGTGCACCACCGGAGCGGGCGGTTCGCGAGGCATCGGTCATGGCGGGTCTCCACGACGGGGCAGCCGGAGGCCTCTCCTCCCGCTTCCAAGCCCGTCACGGTCTCCCCCTTCGCTCCTCTCCCTTTTCAGCGGTGCTTGTGCAGCGACGTTCCGCCGCCCAGGCGTCGAGATCCTCGACAGCGTAGCGGACCCACTTTCCAAACTTGTAGAATGCCGGACCACCGCCCAGCGACCGGTAGCATTCGAGCGTGTGCGGCGTCAGCGTCAGATAACGGGCCGCCGCCTCAGTGTCGACGAAACGGATTGGCCCGGCCTCGTCGGCGAACTGGGCGCGCCGGATGGTGTCCGGCGTCGGCCATAGCTGCTGAGCTTTCTTTTTCTCAGCCATCGTTCGTCTCCCCAGCCAGATTGCTGCTCTTGCCGCTGCGCTTCGTTCCCGGCGGCAGCGCGCGATTGGCCCCGGCCCGATGACGGAACGGGCGGTAGTTTCCGACCCTCGTCCGGGACGTATATTGGCCATCGTCATAGCCGGGCGGCTTCTCGCCGACCGACTCGGGCGGATCGGACATGGGGGGCGGTTCGGCATCTGGCATGGCGGGAGGAAGCGGCGCAGGCGTCAACGGAGCTTCTGCTGTTCGGGTGGAAGGCCGGCGACCGGCAATGACGCTCTTCCGGCGTTCCGCCACCGCCTCGGCCGCGAAACGGATCGGATCATCCTCGGTGTGGACGTAGCGCATGAACATGGTCACCGTCTTGTGGGCGGTGAGGACCATGCCGACCTTCAGCGGCACGCCGGAATTGGCTATGTCCGTTGCGGCCCGGTGCCGGATGCCGTGGGTGCCGATGTGCGGGAGGCCCGCCCGTTTCAGGATGCGCTTCCACCCGTGATAGTAGGTGGCTTTGCCCATGGGCTTGGTCGGATCGAAGATCGACGGGCAGACGTAGGGGGAGTCCTCCATGCGTGGAGCGGCTTCGAGGATGCGGAGCGCTTCGGCGCTGATCGGCTTCGACATCCCGCCGGTCTTGCTGTCGGGCCAGACGACGCGGCTGTTCTGGAAATCGACCCAGGACCATTCGAGCTGCACGATCTCCGACATGCGGGCGGCGAACTCAAACTGGAGCCGGATGGCGAGGGTGAGGAAGGGATGCTCCAGCCCCTCGACATCCGCCTGCTCCAGGTAAGCATACAGCGTCTTCAGCTCAGGATCGGTGATCAGCCGGGTCTTACCACGCTCGGGGTATTTGGGAATGTGCCGGCACGGGTTGGAGCCATCCGGCCGATAGCCCCAAACCTCGGCCAGGTTGAACATCTTGCGCAGGCAGGCGAGCACCCGGTTCGCGTTGATCGGCGACCGCTCCATCCGCTTCATGAGCGCGGTCACGTCGGCCCGGGTCACGTCCGCGACCTTCAGGTGCCCCAGCGCCGGAACGATGTGGGTCCTGACGTAGCCCCGGTTGGTGCGGATGGTGGCCGGCTTGTTCCGGGTCTCGGAGTAGTCGCGGATGAACTGGTCACACAGTTCCGTCATGGTGGGCGCCTTTCGGGCGGCGGATCGCTCGGCGCTCGGGTCGCCGCCCTTGCGCACGTTGGCCAGCCAGTCCTGGGCGATGGAGCGGGCCTGCTCGACGGTGATCTCGCCGAAGCGCCCGATGGCGGGCTTGCGGCGCTGACCGTTGCCGGTGGTGTATTGCACCATGAAGATTTTCCGGCCGGCCGGGGTGACCTTCAGAAGGAAACCGGGTACGATGGTGTCGCGGATTTCGTAGTCCTTGTCCCTGACAAGCGCGGTGTCGACGGCGGTTTTGGTGAGCTTCAGTTTGGGCATCCTACCCTCCAGGGGGCTGGATTCCAGGAGCAGCATAGGAGCAGCCAGAAATCCAACGGTGGCGTGGTTCCGGCTAGGACAGGATGAATGCACGACCGAAAAAATCCAGATGGATCAAGTCGTTATCGTACAATATCGCAGAGCCGGATAAAAATAGGATAGCCTTGATTTAACGACTCAAAATCTGTTGCCCGCAAGGGCGTGCTGGTTCGAGTCCGGCCTGGGGCACCATATTTTTCAACGGCCTAGCCGTTGCTGCCAGCCTTCGGCGCCCTGGTGACGCAGAGTGCATCACCAGGGCGTCACCACCCGGCGCGATTTGCATGTCGGTTCGGAGGTCGCAGAATCGGCCAAACTTTGAGCGAAGCCACCTCCATGCCGCCCCGCAAATCCACTACTCCCCCCGTCGCACCTAAGCCGCCACTCGCCTTAACCACGTCTCGGATTGATGCCGCCCAGCGCCTTACCGGGCAGATCAACAAAGGCAAGGCCCTTCGAGATGCAAGCATCACTTCGAGAGGCAAACTTGAAGAATTAGAGTCGGCCAAACGGAAATGGAAGGACTTTTCCTCCCACCTTCTTGAGGTGCTTTTCACCAATGATGAGCCAAAGACGCAGTTTGATGAACAACTGCGCTATTGGATGTTTAGCGTCGACTCCTTACAAGAGGAAATTCAGGATTTCCGAAAGATAATGGGAGCCTATGTCGAGTGCCTGGAATCTATCGTTGAACGCTTAGACTTATTTCCAGAGCCATCCGCCACCCTGCACACTGGGCAGGGCAATAAAGAACGCGACCATTCAAACAGAAAAGTCTTCGTAGTACACGGACGCGATGAAGCTGCAAAGCTTGCGGTCGCACGCTTTCTGGAAGCGATGGGATTTGAGCCGATTATCTTACATGAACAGGCGAATCGGGGCGACACCATTATTGAGAAATTCGAACGGAACGCCGATGTCGGTTTCGCTGTCGTTCTTCTGACGCCCGACGACATAGGCGGGCCGAAGGATGCCAAAGAGTTCCAGCCGCGCGCGCGTCAGAACGTAATTGCTGAACTTGGCTACTTCGTTGGCACGCTTGGTCGCGGCCGGGTCTTGCCACTTCTGAAAGGCGCGCTGGAAATCCCGACCGACTTTTCAGGCGTCGTCTACACGGAAATGGATGATCGGGGACGCTGGAAAACGGAACTAGCCAACGAACTTGATGCTGCCGGCTTCGAAGTGGATTTCCGGAAGGCGGCACGCGCGTAACCCCGCGGTAGTCTAGCGCGGCCTACAATGCGGATCAGACACGGCACTTTGGTGGTCGGCCGCGCCGCCGCTGTGGCGCGATGCCAGCTGCGGGTCTGGCTTCACGGGCCAACTTTTTCCAAACCGCTTCTTCCTGCCGCTTGCGGAAAAATTCGACAATGGTCCGCTTCGAAATGTAGCGGACCCCGTCCAGTCCCTTGAAGAAGGGGAGGACTTTCCGGTCGGCCCATCCGACCACCGTCACCCGTTCGGGCTTCGGGAAGCCAAGTTCGGCGACGGCGTCGCGCACGCCTTCGAAATCAAGGTAGACGTCGCCGGCCGGTGCGGTCGGCGGGCGCGCCTCGGACGGGTCTTTAGGATCGTCGGCCACGGCGCGCCCCGCTGGCGGAAGGTGGATCAGGCGCCGTGCAGCGCGGCGGACACGGCGCCGACGTGCGTCACGAACGCTGCCCAGGCGCGGACGTCACGCGACGCCCCGTCCGCGGCAAGGCGAAGGCACTGAAGGGCGGAATGCGCCGCGCTGCCCGGCGGGATCGCGTCACCTCGAAGCGCGGCGAGCATGGCGCCAGCGGCCAGCGTCTTGAAGGCGGTGGATGCGAGGATGGGGAACTCCGCCGCCGCCCGCACGGCAAAGCTGACCCCGCCGGCCGCCGGGCGATCGCCGGTCGGGGCAGGAATTGATTTCGCCGCGGTTCGTGCTTGGATAAGGTCGTGGGTAGCCATTCTGTCGACTCCTGGTGTCGTGGGATGGTCAGCCCGGCGGGTTGCTGGAACAACTCGCCGGGCGCCCCAAGGATACGGCACACGCGCCGGGCTGAAAGAAAAAGTATCGTCACAGGCAACTTTAGGCCGACCCGTCATGGAAACTTTGACGGTCCGCCATTTTATGACGGCGAAATATTCCGAACCGCCATGCGGGCACAAAAAACCCGGCCCGACTCGCGCCGGACCGGGTTCCCTTTGGATCAGCCATTCCCCCACGAAATCCACACGGCGCCAGAGCCACCGGGCGAGCCGTTCGCAACGCCGGGGTTGTTGTCACCGCCGCCGCCCCTGCCGCCCGCGCCATACACAACGCCATTGATGGTTGCTTCGGACTGGACCCAGGAAAGGTTGACGTCGCCACCAATGCCCACGCCGTTGGCACCAACGTGACTCGCGTTGTCCGTATCGCCGTCTTTGCCGCCAGTTGCCGTAACAGCCACTCCGAATGAGGATGAACCGCCCGGCTGCGCGCGCGCTCCGCCCACGCCCACCGTGACCGGGACCGGAACACCGGGGGTAACGGGGATGTTGGCTTTGATGGCGATGCCGCCACCGCCGCCGTTCGCCCCGTAGGTGTCTCCGGTATCGTGCGGATTGGTATCATCGCCGCCGCCGCCGCCGCCGCCGATGCACTTCTTGACCATCACGGAGGTGACGCCGGCTGGCGGGTAGAACTGGTATATCCCTGGCACGTTGAAAAGCTGCGATCCAGCCGGCAAGACGGTGGTGAATGAGGTGGGCGCGGACCACGCCCCCCATCCAGTCGCCGCGCCCTTATGCCGTGCCCGCCAGTAGTACAGGGTAAGTCCGGCAATGTCGGGGTCCATCGACACGGCGTGGCTGGTCAGGTCGGCCACTTCGCCGCTGTCGTAGACCATCGCCGTGAACCCGGCGTCGGTGGCAATCTGGTACTGCGATTTCACATGGGTGTCGGTGCCGCCCAGGATGAAGAACGCCGAAACCTGCAACGTCGGCGTGACGGATACGCCGGTTGCGCCCGCTGCGGGAGACCCGTTCAGCGGGGCTTCGGCGCGGGCCTGAACGGTGAACGGCGTGGCTGTCGACCACTCAGACCACCCCAACGCCGCGCCCTTGTGGCGGACGCTGAAGTAGTAGGTGGTGACGGTGGACAGCGGCGTCGGCACGGCGTGGTTGGTCAGGTCGGCCACTTCGCCGCTGTCGTAGACCACCGCCGTGAACCCAGCGTCGGTGGCGACGCGCCATTGGCTCTTGGCGTGCGCATCCGCGCCGCCGGCCACGCCGAACGGCGACGATTGCAGGGTCGGTGTCACCGCTACGCCGGTTGCGCCCGCGGCCGGCGCCACGTTGAGGGGGCGCCGGATGTAGGTGAACACGTCGCTGGTGGTGAACCCGGCCGGCGCGCTCCACGCACTCCAATTGCCGTCCGCATCCTTGTACCGCAGTCGGCAGAAATACACGGTATCGGTTGACAGCGCGCCAGCCGAAACCGTGTGCGCCACGACGCCCGATCCGGCCAGTTCGTCCAGCACCAGCGTGGCGAAGTCGTCGCGCGTCGACACCTGGAACTGCGCGTCCGCCTGCGCAATGCCGTAGAGCGAGCGGTACGCCGTGCCGGTGATGGTCGGCGTCTCGCCAACGCTCACGGCGCCCGCCGCCGGGGCGACGACGGCCGGGCGCTGGACGAAAGCCGCGACGCCGGCCAGCGGCGCCGTGCACACGACGATATGATCGACGCGCACCGGGGCCGCCGACGGCCCGGCCGTCACGTCGATCCGCAGTTCCAAGGGGCCGCCGTTGACCGACCAGATTTCGTCGCGCGTGCCGGGGGCGGCTTCCGCCACGTCCAGCAACGTGGCCGGAACCCAAGGCCCGCCGCCGGGCGCCCGCGACGCCACCGTCAGGGCGCCGTCCGTGGCGTCACGGCGGACGATGATCCGGCCGTCGTCGTAGTAGCGCAGCACGTCGACCGGCTGCGACAGGTAGACGGATCCCGGCGCCGCCACGGCGAAGCCGGCGCCCACCGTCCACGTGGTGCGGGACAGCGTGCCGCCCGTTACGGTCACAGCGACGTCCGACGCCGCCCGGAAGCGGGTGGACGACAGGATTTCCGCCACCTGCACCACCTGCACCAGCCCGGCCCCGGTGGCGATGGCATAAGCCTCGCCGACCCGCAGCGGCGCCGTGGTGGACACGTCGACGCTGTCGTCCCCCGCCACCGTGGCGACGCCCCCCAGCGGGGCGACGTCGCGCAGCACGTAGCGGCCGGCAAAAAGTTCGCACGCGAACCCTTCGTCGTTGTAGAGCCAGAACAGGCCAAGCGCCCGCGCCACCGCGGCGGCGTCGGACACCTCCAGCACGTCCAGGCGGTCGCCGTGGTCGGCGATCGCGGCTTCGGCCGTAACGACCCGCGCCTTCAGGTGGTCGGTGCGTTCCGCCAGCGCCTCATGCGGCCGGTTGTCGACACCGCCGATCCCACCTTCGACCGGGTCGTCTTCGGCGATCACCGGCACGGCCGGGAAAGCGGCATTCGGGTAAGTCGGCAGATTTTCCATTTGCTATGTGCCTTTCAAAAGTTTGATTGGTTTTCTGTTCAAGCTGTCGCAATGCGGACTGCTAGATCGTCAGTTTCATCGGCTTTGGCAGTCGGCTGGACTTGATCAGAGGAAGCGCCGCGACCTTGCCGCCGATGTTGATCATTACGCTGGGGTCGTTCGACGCCATGATTACGCCTCCATGATGCGCCGGACGATCGCGGCAACGTCGGTTTCTTCGGATGCGGGGCGCGTGGGGGGAACGCTGCGGTTAGGCGATTCCCGCGACGCCTTTTCCACCGCGTCACGGAATGTTCTGGCGGAGTTCCTTTCCAGGGCCGCCATGCGATCCGCGTAGGCGCTCAGCGCGCTTTGCGTCTTCTTCGGCTTCATCGCCTTGGCGCGGGACGCCGGTTTCTGGATGGGATGGGGGGATGAAGGCGCCGCGCTGGCGCTGAAATTCCCTCCCCATGCGGGAACCCCGATCATGCCTTCAAAGGTGCCCAGGTCGTCGGCCATGCCCGCCGCCTTCGCGTCGCGGGCGACCATGACGTCGCCCTTCCCGTAGCCAGCGACGACGGCGTCCGCAGTCGTGCCGCGGTGCCGGGCGACGGCTTCGACGAACACTTGCGCCAAGCCGTCCACGACGGTTTGAACGCGCTCGCGCCCTTCCTCGCTGACGTGGTCGTCCGCCTTGAAGGGCGATTGCCGGCTGACGATCGTCCGCCGCTTCACGCCTGACCGCGCGTCCCGCTCGCTGGTGTCGGTCACGTCTAGGCGGACGCCGATCGACCCGAGCAGCGCAGTTTCCGCAGCGACGATGCGGTCGGCGGCGGACCCGACCCAATAGGCGGCGGACGCCATCATGCCGCCAGCGAAGGCGATGATCGGCTTCCCCTGCCCGCGCGCCTGGAAGACCAGGGACGCCAGTTCGGCCGTGCCCGTGACCATGCCGCCGGGGGAGTCGACGTCGAGGACGATCGACTTGACCGCCGGGTCGCGCATGGCGGTCCGGAAGTCGCGGGCGATCACGTCATAGGCGCCGAAGCCGAAAGCCCGCGTGATCCAGTTGGACCGGGTGAACAGCGGCCCGCGGACCGGGATGATCGCGACGCCGTCGCGGATGGTCGCCGTTGTGGTCCCAAGAAGGGGCTGGTCATCTTCGGCGGACAGCGCGCCGAACTTTTCGGCCAGCGGCCCGGCCGCAATCGCCTTCACGCTGATGAAGCCGTCGGCGGTAATCGCCCAAGGCTCCGCGAAGGCAGAAGTAAAGTGGTTCATGGTAGGTCCATTGATGTTTGGCATTAGCGGAAACAGGGCGGTTTTTATGTTCTGAAAGCCCTGATTTCCTCGGTTTCTGGCCTTTTCGCGGGCGGGCAGAAGTAAACATAAAAGTGGTTCTGGAGACCCTGCGGCTAGCCCGGTGGCGTGGTTAGAATTAACCGCACCGCCACCCCGCCAGAAGGACCCAAGCCCCCAATCGGCGCAACAATGTTGCTCGCTTCCGACCCCGCCGGGGTGGTGCCGCTGGACTGGCGGGGACGCCGTCCGACGGCTCGGTCGACCGGCGCATCGGGAGATGAAGCGCCGCGACCGCCCACCACGCCCGCCAGACGGCCGCTCATCGCGCTCAACGTCGGGGAGTGGGCACAAGGTAGGGGCAGGCGGACGGGCGCATAGGTGGGCGTCCTACCGGCGCGGCGGCCAGATCGGCGCGTCGTCGAAGCGGGGCGGGGGCAAGACGACGGTGTCGGCAAGGGGGGGGAGGCACCGCCCGGAGATCCTCTCTTCCGGAATGCGCCGCGTTATGGTGCGCAGCCCCCTGTGCTTCGTCCGGACGACAAGGCCCTGATCGTCGTATTCATATTCGTAGCCACCGTCGACAGTCTCCGTTTCCTCCCGCTCCGGGATGACTTTTTGCGGCTCGATGCGGGCAGATCCTTCAGGGGTACCCGGATACGGGCGACCTGCGGCGAACAGTTCCTTGCTGTTGCGCATCGCCATTTCTTGGACGCGGCGCCACTTTTCCAGGAAGCCGGCAATCTGCTTCGCCGCCGGGGCGTAGACTTCCCGAAGATCCTTAAGCACGTCCTGGACCGCGGCTTTGGTATCGGCTTCCAGCTTGTCCAGGCGATTCCCCTCTTCCCGGATCTGAGCCTTGCCGATCAGCTTTTCCAGTTCGTCCAGAACGACGATCAGGCGGTCAACCTGCCGCTGGGCGACGCCGATTTCGCGATCGTGGCTTTCGGCCGCCGCGTCGTCGAACGACTTCAGGATCGCGGGGCGTTTCTTCTGAAGCTCGCCAAGCCGCGCTTCGGTTGCGGCGAGTTCAGCCGCAACGCGCTCCCGATCGGCGGTCAGTTCGGCGGACGACTTCTTCGCCGCCTTCGGGCCGATGATGGTCTTCAGATCCAGTTCCATGGTGTTTCCCTTGTGGTGAGAGGTTATGCGTGGGTGGGGAGGTGCTGTTTCCACAGGCCGCAACTCAGCCAGGAATTCGGCCGGCAGAAGTTCGTTCGGTCGCGCTGCTCCCATGCGGAAGCGGTAGCGACCATGTGCTTCGCTGCGTCGATCAGTTGGTCGGCGGTCGCCGCGCCAGACGTCAGCAATTTTGTGAAAGCTTCTCGGGCCGGAATCTTGTTGACCCGGTATGGGTAGGCCGACCAGAACCGCCCGAAGGCGGCTTCGATATCGGCGGGCACGAGAGCCTTGGGCGCGTCCCGAAGGGAGGCGCCAAAATCACGGGTTCCTTTACCGGGTTCAGTAACGGATTCATGCGGCAGACTTGCCGCAGTTTCGGGCACCGAATGCCGTAGTTCGTCCCCAGAATGACCGTAGTTCACGGAATCGGATTGCGGCGTTTCTGCCACAAAGCCTGCGCCCGTGAACTGCGGCGGATTTGCCGCAGTGTCGCCTTCACTGCTGAACTGCGACACTTCTGCCGTAGCGATGCCAGAAGCAATGCTTGAAGCAACATGCGACGAAACCGCCGTAGTTTGTCCACGTCCCCTCCGGGCGGCCCGGCGCTCGCGACGATCGGCGTACAGGGCTTGGACGGCCCCTTCAGCCCCTTCGAAGTTGAACGCATAACGGTTGCTTCGCCCGCCCGCGCGCCGGCTTTCCTCGTGCCCGCGAACGCTGATCCAGCCGCCTTCGGCCAACCAGTCCAAGCCACGCTGGACGGTCCGAAGGTTCATGCCGCTATCCGCGGCGAGGGTTTCCGCGGCGGGGAAACAACCGTCCGGCCCCAGGTAGTCCAACAGCAACACCAGGACGACCATGGCGGCGGACGGCGGGGACGCCTTGCCGGCCGACGTCGACAGGCGCCCCGCAGTCGCAACCGCAAGCAACAGCTTCAGCTTGTCGGACGGACGGGGGTCGGCCATTACCGGCCCCACGCCAAGTGGTTCAGGATGAACCGGGAGAGGTGAAGGACAGTCGGCGTCCAGCCCACGCCGGGCAGGGCTTCCACAAGATCGCCCGCGAAGCGGATCACGGCCGACGCATCGGGGAGGTACCGGGACCGGTCAAAGAACGCAAACGCCCTTTTCCAGTCGGCCAGAGGCGCCATGTAGCGGGCGTTCTGGGGCGCCTTCGGGAACGCAATGACTTCGGCGGTCATTGGGCATTCCTCAACCGGCGACTTCGGACGTCGACTGGTGTCGCGGCCGTTCGTCAAGCCACCGCTGAATATCGGCAGCATCGTAAAAAATTCGGCGACCGATCCTCAAGAAGCGGGGGCCGTACCCCGCAATACGCCCCTTGTTGATCCAGGCCAAGGACATTCCAAGCACGTTAGCCGCCTCTTCGGGCTTCAATAAACGACGTTCCATAGCCACACCCTAAGCGTTACTGACAGGGATGGGCTATTCCAGACGCATATTGGCCGTCAACACTATGGCATTTTGCTATAGATTTGTGCGGATGTCATTTTGACATAACAAAGGCGGCACAACGATTTGCGCCGCCTTAATTCCCCTGCTCTACCAAAACTCCCCTAGCGCTTCGCCCTTGAACGCCCCGAATCGAGCGGTATCACCTCGGCTAGACTTTCTGGCCGGGCATCCATCGCCGCTCCAATCCGACTGGAAACCGCGTCGGCCAAGGCACGAAGGGGATCAACGTCGCGGTTGACGTATCGGGATGTGATCGCCACGGTCTTGTGACCTAGCAGATCACGGACTGCGAAGGAGTTCGCCCCGGCTTGGGCGGCAAAGGTCCCAACCCCGTGTCGCAAATCGTGAAGCCGCACGTCTGTCAGACCCACCCTGCCCGCAATGCGGCGCCAAGCGTGTTCCAGGGTGCTTCCCGAAAGAGGCTTGTTGGGGTCTGAACCATGGACGATGAATGGGCCATGGCGCGGAAGGTCCGACAGCACGATCAGGGCGGTCGCCCCGAGCGGGATCGGACGGGCGCCCGTCTTGGCATCCCGCAACCGGAAGCATCCCGCATCGAAGTCGACGTCGCTCCACAACAGGCCTAGAATTTCGCTGCGTCGGGCGCCAGTTAGCGCCAGCAGGCGGATTGCCGCAATCACGCCCGGAAGTTCAGCGCCGACCGCTTCGGCTTCTGTCAGTGCCTTGCCCAAGGTCGATAGTTCTGCTTCATTTAGGAACCGCTCGCGGGCGTTCTCCTTATACCGCTTCACGCCGATTGCCGGGTTGTCTTCCCGCCACTCCCAATCCTTGTGGCACAGCGACAGGATTTTCGACAGCACAGCCAAGGCATAGTTCGCCTCGCGGGGTGTCAGCCGCATCGCGAAATGCCAATCCCGGACGTCGCGGCGCGTCAGATCGGCGACCTTGATCCTCCCTAACTGGGGGCGAATTTTCGTTTCGACCAACCGGCGCGCCTGTTTCGCGGTCGATGGCTTGTTGTGAACGGCGACGTGTTCTTCAAGGTAGCGGTCCGCGGCGTCGCCCACTGTCGGTGCGGTCCGGTATTGCTTCCGGTCGGCACCGGGATCGGCGCCTTCGGTAATCTCTCCCAATAGCCTCAAGGCTTCGTCGCGTGCGGTGTCGGCCGTCCAGGGGCGCCCATGCTGCCCGACCACAATGCGCTTGCGTGATCCGCGCGCCCGGTAGTCTAGAACGTAGCTTCGGGTCCCGCCCCGCCCGATCCGAACGCCGAACCCTCGGACCTTCACGTCCCAAAGGATGTAGTCGCGATCGCGCGGCGTCGCCCCTTCCACTATGCGCTTGGTCAGCTTAACGGCGCCATCTTTCGCGCCGTCGTGTTCATCCCGTTCAGCCGCCATGCCCCGCCCCTCACTTGGTGATGCGCGTCACCAGCGCGTCACCACACTGGCGAACATCCCATCCGATTTGAGGACACAAGGTCGCATGGCAGTTCAGCAATATCAACGGCCAGGACAGCGGGTATCACTCAGCACCACGTGCGGTAACAGACTCAAAATCTGTTGCCCGAAAGGGCGTGCTGGTTCGAGTCCGGCCTGGGGCACCAACGGTTTCACGACACAGACCCGGCTTCGGCCGGGTTTTTGTTTGGGAACCATTTCGGGCAGGCGGCAACTAAGGATTGGATATCCCTGTGACCGCCGTCACTGCGCCCCTCCGCGCACGCGCGTATTCCTGTATGCAGTGTGGGCCTGGAGGAGAGGATGTCCAGTTCGTTCGAGCGGATCACCCGCTATGCCAAGCTGTCGGGGCGGCGCAACTCGTTGCGGCTGGAGCGGTACTATTGGGACGCGCTCGACAGCCTCGCGCGGTCGCGCGGGCAGACGACCAGCGAACTGATCGAGGCGCTGGAGCGGCAGAACACCGCCGCCCTGCGCAGCGGCGCCAGCATGGCGTCGGTCCTGCGCGTGTTCGTCGCCGAGCAGCACCGCGCGCTGGCGGCGCTGCGGCAGCGGGTGCCGGCGACGGCGGAGGGTTGAAACCAAGCGAAAGGCGCGCGGCCCGCCGACGGATCGCGCGCCACGCCGTTTTCCGCTACGCGGCCTTGGCGGCAGACAGGCCGGTGCCGCCGTAGAGCCACTGCAGGCTGTTGTAGAAGTCCTCCGGCGTCTTGGAGCCCAGCCACGCGTTGCGCACCCGGCGCTCCACGCCGGTGGCGTGGTAGACGCGGCCCAGTTCGCGCGACGACAGCACCACGCGGTAGGCGCGCGGGATGCGCTCCTCCTGGTAGGCGCGGAAGGCGGTGGGCAGGTCGCCCTCGAACCGCGCGATCATGTCGGACAGGCAGACCGAGTCCTCCAGCGCCATGCAGGCACCTTGCGCGAAGTACTGGTGCGTGGGGTGGGCGGCGTCGCCCAGCAGGGTCACGCGGCCGTCCGTCCAGTTGCCGATCGGCTCGCGGTCGCCCAGCACCCAGCGGCGCCACTCGCTGGGCTTCTCCAGCAGCTTGCGGGCGCGCGGCACGACGTCGCCGAAGCGGCCGAGGATCTCGTCCCGCGTGCCGGGCTCGTTGGTGCCGACGTTGGAGACGTCGGTCTGGAAGGTCGCCACGAGGTTGAAGGTCTTCCAGCCCTGGAGCGGGTAGTGCACCATGTGGCACTTCGGCCCGGCCCACAGCGTGGCGGCGTTCCAGCGCAGGTCCTCCGGCATCAGCTCGATCGGCAGCACGGCGCGGTAGGCGACGTGGCCGGACAGGCGCAGCTGGTCGCCGCCGGTCAGCTGCTCGCGCACCTTGGAGCGCACGCCGTCGCAGCCGATGACGCCGTCACCCGCGAAGGTCTCGCCCGATTCCGTGCGCACGACGGCGCCCGAGGCGGTGTTCTCGTAGGCCACGACGCGCTGGCTGGTGACCAGGGTGATGTTCGCGTGCGCGCGGCAGGCGTCCAGCAATACGCCGTGCAGGTCGGCGCGGTGGATCACCGCGTAGGGGTTGCCGAAGCGCTGGCGGAACGGCTCGTCCACCGGCATTTCGGCGATCAGGTCGCCGCTGACGCCGTCCATCATCACCAGCTTGTCGATGTACACCGCCTTCTCGCGGCCGGCCGGGCCGACGCCCAGGTAGTCCATGGCGTGGAAGGCATTCGGGCCGATCTGGATGCCGGCGCCGATCTCGCCCAGCGCCGGGGCCTGCTCCAGCACGGTGACCTTGCAGCCCTTGTTGGCGAGGCCGAGCGCGGCCGACAGGCCGCCGATGCCGCCGCCCGCCACCACCATGTTCAATTTTGCGGTTCCGGACATGTTTCGCTCCCTTCGGATTTGTCGGTTGTTCGGTTAGTAGTGATATCCAATGATAATCAGTATACTGTCTATCTGGCCGCATTAAGACCCGCCGGGGGCCCCGCCGAGGCCCAGCGGGGCCGGGGCCAGCAGGACGATGCGCTGGAACAGGCGGCGGAAGTCGTCGGCCAGCCCCGGCGCGGTCATCGGGTCCTGGTTGGCGTCGAAGGCGCCGTCGATCTCCGCCCAGTCCTCCGCCGTCAGCAGCGTGGGCAGGGCGTGCAGGATCTGCGTCTCCTCCACGGCGATGTGGCGCATGGTGAAACGGGCGTATTCGGCTGCCTGCTCGGCGAAGGCGGCACCCTCCCCCGCGTCGGCACCGGCGCGCCATTGCGCCAGCGCTTCGCGCAGGGCGCCGACGCGGCGGTAGTCCTCGTCGTGCTGGCGGTGCAGTTCGGCGATCACCGCGTCCAGGTCGTGCGTGCGGCGCTGCACGGCGGGGAACAGGACGCTGTCCTCCTTGGGGTGGTGGAGCTGGCCCGGGAACCCTTCGATGTAGGCGATGATGGCGTCCAGCAGGGCGAAGTCCGGCTTGGCCCGTCCGGACGCCGTTTCCTTGGCCGCCATTTCCTTTGCGACCTGGGACAGGCCGTCGACGACGGCCGCCAGGGTGCGGTGTTCGTCGCGGATGAGCCGCAGACCGACGTGCATCTCACGATTCCTTCGCTTGCGGCCTGTCTCGCCGCGCTACCCCACCTTGTAGGGCGCGCGGCTGGCCTCGTTGTTCTCGTCGACGATGCGCTCCAGCAGCGCCATGAAGGTGGCGCACTCCTCCGGCGACAGCGGTCCCAGGATGCGGCGCTGCGTGCGCTCCACCGCCGGCTCGACGGACGCGAGCACCCGCTCTCCCTCCTCGGTCAGCGACAGCAGCTTCTGCCGCCGATCCTCGGTGCCGGGCATGCGGCGGATCCAGCCCTTCTCCTCCAGCCGCTCGGCCAGGCCGCCGATGGTCGAGCGGTCGATCGCCGCCCGGTGCGCCAGCGTGATCTGGTCGAGGTCCGGCGTCGCCTTCAGCACCTTCATCACCGCGTAGTTCATCGGCGTGATGTCGAAGTCCCGGCATTCGTCCAGGAAGATCGACACGGCGATCTGTTGCGCGCGGCGGATCAGGAAGCCGGGCTTGAGGTGCAGGTCTCCGGGCGGCATGAGGGTTCTCGCGTCCACGGGATAGGAAGACCGCACGGATACCACGGACGCCCGCCCCTTCCCATCCGCCGCGGCCTTCCGCCCCCTCATTCCGCGGGTCCGACGGTGAGCGCGATGGTGCCCACGCCGGCGATCTCGCCCGCCAGCGTATCGCCCGCCACCACGGGGCCGACCCCTTCAGGCGTGCCGGTGTAGATCAGGTCGCCGGGCTGGAGGTGGTAGAACTGCGAGAGGTGCGAGACCACCTCCGGCACGCTCCAGATCAGGGCGGCAAGGTCGCTGCTCTGCTTCACCGTGCCGTTGACGGTCAGCTGGATCAGGCCCTTGGAAAGGTGGCCGGTCTGGCTGGCCGGCACCAGTTCGCCGATCACGGCGGAATCCTCGAACGCCTTGCCCAGGTCCCAGGGGCGGCCCATCTCGCGGGCCTTCATCTGCAGATCGCGGCGCGTCATGTCCAGGCCGCAGGCATAGCCCCACACGGCGTCCAGCGCGTGGTCCACCGGCACCTGGAACACCGGTTTCCCGATGGCGATGACCAGTTCCATCTCGTAGTGGTAGTTGGCCGTGCCCGGCGGGTAGGCGACGGTGGAGCCCGACGCCACCAGCGCGTTGGCCGGCTTGGTGAAGTAGAACGGCGGCTCGCGGTCGGGGTCGAAGCCCATCTCGCGGGCATGCGCCGCGTAGTTGCGACCGACGCAGAAGATGCGCGACACGGGATAGCGCGCGTCGGTGCCGCGCACCGGGACGGACGGGATCGCGGGCGCCGGGAAGACGTACTCGGTCATAACCTCAGAACTCCTCGTAGAAGCCAAGCTTGCGGTGCAACGGCGCGTCGTCGACGTGGAAGACGAAGGCCGGGGCCTTGCCCTCGGCGCGGTGGCGGACGGTGGCGTGGGTGGGGATGGCGATGGTGTCGCCCTCCTCCCAGCGCAGCGTGACGCCGTCGATCTCCGATTCGCCGCGCCCTTCGATCACGTGCAGGACGCTGCTGGCCGAGCGGCGGCGCGGCGCCACCTCCTCCCCGGCACGGATCATCTGGGCGGAGAAGCCGAGGATCGGCAGGCATTCCTCGCCCGTCTCCGGGTTCACGTAGGCGAGGTGCACCGCCTCGCCCGGGCCGACGGCGGTGGACAGGTCGGTCAGGTTCTGCCGCACCTCGCGCCAGGGGAAGCGGATCAGCGGGTAGTCGTCGCGCCGGGCCTTCAGCGAGGCGTAGGGCACGAGGCCGGCGCGGCGGTAGGTGGTCTGCGAACGGTCGGCGGCGTTGCGGATGGTCTGCGGCTCACCCTCGATGCAGTAGGACGCCTCCAGCGCGTAGACCAGCGGCAGGTCCAGCGCGTCGAGCCACACCACCGGGCCGCTGCCCGCGTGCCCATGCTCGTGCCACAGGCCGGACGGGGTGAGGATCAGGTCGCCCTTCTCCATCGGGCACTTCTCGCCGTCCACCGAGGTGAAGCCGCTCTGCCCTTCGACGACGAAGCGCACGGCGCTGGGCGAATGCTTGTGGTTGGGCGCGGTCTCGCCGGGCAGGATCAGCTGCAGGCCGAGGTAGATGGACGGGGTCGCCATCATCCGCTCCAGCCCCAGGCCGGGGTTGGAGAGCACGAGCACGCGGCGCTCCGCCTTCTCGATCGGCGTCAGCTCGCCGGCGCGCATCAGGTGGTCGCGGATCTCGGCGTAGCGCCAGGCGAAGGGCACGGTGGCGCGGCTCGGGATGCCGTAGGGGAGCACGGCGCGCAGCGACGGCCACAGCGGGACGACGCTCATCGCCGCCAGATCGCTGACGTACTGGGCCGGCAGATCGGCCATCGTCCCCAGTTGGGTGGACATGGGCTTCCTCCTCGAACGGGGCTCTGGAACGCCCCTGTTGTCGTTGGTGACATTACTGATTGACAGCATACTGATCAACAGCGTACTGATTGTCCGCATGCTGTTCAATAAAAAACGCAGCGTCACCCCGTCGCAGGGGGCCGCATGCGGACGGCAACTGGACACGTTCTATGGGAGGAACGCATGATGAAACGCGCAGCCGGCCTGACCCGGATCGGCCTGACCCTTGCCCTGGCGGCCGCGGCGCCGCTGGCGGCATCTCCGGCCTATGCCGCGGAGAAGCTGAAGGTCGGCTTCATCTCCACCTTCTCCGGCCCGCAGGGCGTGCTGGGGCGCGAGCTGCTGGACGGCTTCCAGCTCGGCGTGAAGCACGCCGGCGGCAAGCTGGGCGGCGTGGACGTCGAGATCGTGCAGGGCGACGATCAGGCCAAGCCCGACGTCGGCGTCCAGCTGGCCGAGCGCATGCTGGAGCGCGACAAGGTGCAGATCGTCACCGGCATCAACTTCTCCAACGTGCTGCTGGCGGTGGCCAAGCCGGTCTTGGAGAACAAGACGATCTACCTGTCGATCAACGCCGGCCCGTCGCAGCTGGCCGGTGCGGGCTGCAGCCCCTACTATTTCAACGTCGCCTTCCAGAACGACAACGTGCCGGAGGCGATGGGCCGGCACCTGACCGACAAGGGCGTCAAGACCGCCTACCTGCTGGCGCCGAACTATCCGGCGGGCAAGGACATGCTGGCCGGCTTCAAGCGCTTCTACAAGGGGCAGGTCGTCGGCGAGGTCTACACCCAGTTCAACCAGCCGGACTACGCCGCCGAACTGGCCGCCATCCGGCAGGCCAAGCCGGAGGCGGTGTTCTTCTTCTACCCCGGCGGCATGGGCATCAACTTCCTGAAGCAGTACGCGCAGTCCGGCCTGAAGGGCGAGGTGGCGCTGTACGGCCCCAGCTTCTCGCTGGACCAGACGGTGCTGCCGGCGGTGGGCGACGCCGCGCTTGGCACCTTCAGCACCGCCTTCTGGTCGGAAGGCACGGAGAACGCCGCCAACAAGGCCTTCGTCGAGGCGTTCGAGGCCGCATACGGCCGCATCCCCTCCCCCGCCGCTGCCACCGGCTATGACGGGGCGCGCCTGCTGGACGCCGCGGTGAAGGCGGCGGGCGGCAAGGTGTCGGACCGCGAGGCGCTGCGCACCGCCATCAAGGGTGCGAAGTTCGAGAGCGTGCGCGGCAGCTTCCGCTTCAACACCAACAACTACCCGGTCCAGGACTACGCGCTGTACGAGGTGGTGAAGGACGCCAAGGGCCGTCTGGTCAACGCCTACCGCGCCCCGGTCATGAAGGACCACCAGGACGCATACGTGAAGGACTGCGCGATGAAGTGAGCCTGAAAGCCCCTCCCCCCTCGCGGGGGAGGGGTTTGGGGAGAGGGGGGACAGCCGCCAGACGGCGGCAAAGGAGTCCTTTTTCTCCGGGCTGCCGCCCGGAACCACCCTCTCCCCAACCCCTCTCCCGTCAAGGGAGAGGGGCTTTCCCAAGGCTTGAGGGGAGCCCCCACACCATGAGTGCCATGCTCATCGCCGAACAGACGCTCAACGGGCTGCAGCTGGGGACCATGCTGTTCCTCATGGCGGCCGGGTTGACGCTCGTCTTCGGCATCATGAACCTGATCAATCTGGCGCACGGCTCGCTGTACATGCTGGGCGCCTATTTCGCGGCGACGCTGTTCCGGCTGACCGGCTCGTTCCTGCTGGCCGGGGCCGGCGCCTTCGTCGGCGTGCTGGCGCTGGGCATGCTGCTGGAACTGGCGGTGCTGCGCCGCTTCTACGCGCGCGACCACCTGGACCAGGTGCTGGCGACCTTCGGCCTGATCCTCTTCTTCAACGAGATGGCGCGCATCGTCTGGGGCCCGCAGGCGGTGTTCATGCCGCTGCCCGAGGCGCTGGAGGGCACGGTCACGCTGATCCCCGGCGCACCCTATCCGCTGTACCGGCTGGTCACCATCGGCGTCGGGATGGCGGTGGCGGTGGCGCTGTACCTGCTGATCTCCCGCACGCGGGCCGGCATGCTGATCCGCGCGGGGGCCAGCAACCGCACGATGGTGGAGGCGCTGGGCGTCAACATCCGTGTGCTCTACACCGCCGTGTTCGGTCTGGGCGCCGCACTCGCCGCGCTGGCCGGCACCATGGCGGGGCCGCTCCTGTCCGTACAGGTGGGCATGGGCGACAGCGTGCTGATCCTCACCCTGGTCGTCATCGTCATCGGCGGCATCGGCTCCATCCGCGGCGCCTTCATCGCGGCGCTGATGGTGGGGTTGAGCGACACCTTCGGCCGCATGCTGCTGCCGGCGGCGGTGTCGGAGATGACGATCTACATCCTCATGGCGGCCATCCTCTACTGGCGCCCGCAAGGACTGTTCTCGGCCCATGACTGATATGACCACGATGACGGGGCCGCCGGCCCTGCGCGCGCCGTCCGCGCGCCTGTGGGCGGTGGCGCTGCTCGCCATCGCCCTCCTGGCCCTGCCGCCCGCCGCAAAGGCGCTGGGCGAGCCGTTCTACATCTCGCTGGTCAGCCGCGTGCTGGTCTTCGCGCTGGCGGCCATGAGCCTCGACCTCATCCTCGGCTACGGCGGGCTGGTGTGCTTCGGGCACGCCATGTTCATGGGGGTGGGCGCCTACGTGGTCGGCATCCTGGCCCACCATGGGGCGGAGGAGACGCTGCTGTTCGGCCTGCTGCCCGGCACCGACAGCGGCTGGATCGCGTGGCCCCTGGCGATGCTGTGCGCCGGGCTGCTGGCGCTGGCGGTCGGCTACGTCTCGCTGCGCACCAAGGGGATCTACTTCATCATGATCACCCTGGCCTTCGCGCAGATGGCGTACTTTTTCTTCGTCTCGCTGCGCGCCTACGGCGGCGACGACGGGTTGAGCCTCGCCGCCCGCTCCACCTTCTCCGACCTCGTGTCGTTGCGCGACAAGACGTCCTTCTACTACGTGGCGCTGGGGGTGCTGATCGCGGTGGGGCTGCTGCTGTGGCGGGTCACCAATTCGCGCTTCGGGATGGTTTTGCAGGGAGCCAAGGCCAACGAGCGGCGGATGGCGCACATCGGCTTCCCGGTGTTCCGCTATCGGCTGGTGGCCTTCACGCTGGCCGGCGCCATCGCCGGGCTGGCCGGGGCGCTGCTGGCCAACCAGGCGAACTTCGTCAGCCCGGCCATGATGCACTGGACGCGGTCGGGCGAGATCATCGTCATGGTCATCCTGGGCGGCATGGGGTCGCTGGTCGGCCCCGTGGTCGGCGCCTTCGTCTTCCTGCTGCTGGAGGAGGTGCTGTCCGGCTGGACCGAGCATTGGCAGGCCGTCTTCGGCCCGATGCTGCTGCTGGTGGTGATCTACGCGCGCCAGGGCCTGTACGGCCTGCTGCCGGCGCGGGAGGGCAAGTGATGGACCGCCCGCTTCTCAAAGTCACCGGCCTGATGAAGCGCTTCGGCGCGCTGGTCGCCACCGACAATCTGTCGCTGGACCTGAAGGACGGCGAGATCCACGCGCTGATCGGCCCCAACGGCGCCGGCAAGTCGACCCTGGTCGCCCAGCTGGCGGGCGAGCTGCGCTCCGACTCCGGCCGGGTGGAGTTCGAGGGCGCCGACGTCACCGCGCTGACCCCGCCGGAGCGGGTGGCGCTGGGCATGGTGCGTTCCTTCCAGATCACCAGCGTGTTCCGGGAGTTCACCGCGCTGGCCAACGTGGCGCTGGCGGTGCAGGCGCGCCAGGGGCACAGCTTCCGCTTCTGGCGCAACGCCCGGACGGATCCCGCGCTGGCCGAGCCGGCGCGCCGCTACCTGGAGCAGGTCGGCCTGGGCGACCGCGCCGACTGGCCCACCGCGCGCCTGTCCTATGGCGAGCAGCGCCAGTTGGAGATCGCCATGGCGCTGGCGACGAATCCGAAACTGCTGCTGCTGGACGAGCCGCTGGCCGGCATGGGGCGGGAGGATGGCGCGGTGATCGTGGAGCTGCTGTCATCCTTGCGCGGCAAGCACACCATGCTGCTGATCGAGCACGACATGGACGCCGTGTTCAGCCTTGCCGACCGCATCAGCGTGCTGGTCTACGGGCGCGCCATCGCCACCGGCACGCCCGACGCCATCCGCCGCGATCCCGACGTCCAGCGCGCCTACCTGGGCGAGGAGGCGCATGCCGGGGAGTTCTTCAATGCTTGAGGTCAAGGGGCTCCAGGCCGCATACGGCGACAGCCAGGTTCTGTTCGGCATGGATCTGGCGGTGGAGGCGGGTCAGGTGGTGACGCTGCTGGGCCGCAACGGCATGGGCAAGACCACCACCATCCACACCATCATGGGCATCGTCCGCCCGAAGGGCGGCGAGGTGCGCTTCTCCGGCAAGGCGATCCACGGCCAGCCGGCCTACAAGGTGGCGCGCAGCGGCCTGGGGCTGGTGCCGGAGGGGCGGCAGATCTTCCCCAACCTGACGGTGGAGGAGAACCTCGTCGCCACCGCCACCAAGGGCGAATGGACGCTCCGGCGCGTCTACGAACTGTTCCCGCGCCTGTCGGAGCGTCGGTCCAACCTGGGCAACCGGCTGTCGGGCGGCGAGCAACAGATGCTGGCGATCGGCCGCGCGCTGCTGACCAACCCGAAGCTGCTGATCCTGGACGAGGCGACGGAGGGTCTGGCGCCGCTGATCCGCATCGAGATCTGGCGCTGCCTCGCCGCGCTGAAAAAGCAGGGGCAGGCGATCCTGGTGGTGGACAAGAACGTCGACGCGCTGATCGAGATCGCCGACCGCCACTTCATCGTCGAGAAGGGCCGCGTCGTCTGGCAGGGCGACGGCGACACGCTGTCGGCCGATCCCGACCTGCGCCACCGGTACCTGGGTGTTTGAACGGAAGACCATTCCATGAAGCTGCACAACTATTTCCTCAGCTCCGCCTCGTTCCGGGTGCGCATCGCGCTGAACCTCAAGGGCTTGGCGTACGAGTACGTCAGCCACCACCTGCGCCGGGCGGAGCACCGGACGCCGGAGTTCCTGGCGCTGAACCCGCAAGGCTTGGTGCCGGCGCTGGAACTGGACGACGGCGCGGTGCTGACCCAGTCCATGGCGATCGTCGAATACCTGGAGGAGGCGCACCCGGAACCGGCGCTGCTGCCGCGCGACCTGAAGGGCCGCGCGCGGGTGCGGGCGCTGGCCCAGGCCATCGCCTGCGACATCCACCCGATCAACAACCTGCGTGTGCTGAAGTACCTGGAAGCGCCGCTGGGGCATGACCAGGAGACGCGCGACACCTGGTACCGGCACTGGGTGACGGTGGGCTTCGACGGGCTGGAAGCGGAGCTGGCCGGCAGCCCGGCCACCGGGCGCTTCTGCCACGGCGACGCGCCGACGCTGGCCGACGTCTGCCTGCTGCCGCAGGTGTTCAACGCCCAGCGCTTCGACACCGACCTGACGCCCTACCCCACCATCCGCCGCATCGCGGCCGAGTGCCTGACCCTGCCGGCCTTCGCCGACGCCGTGCCGGAACGCCAGCCGGAGGCCAAGGCCCAGAAATAAGGATCAGAAATAGCGTTCCGCGATGCGGACGACGTCGTCGGGCATCACCGGCGTGGTGATGGGCGCCTTGTAGACCTTGCGCTCCGGGTCGCGGCCGCGGGAAACGAACACCACGTCCTGGCGCGCGCGGTAGGTGAAGCCGCCGGCCATCGCCACCGCCGACAGCGCGGTCATGCCGCTGACGTAGGGATACTGGCCGGGGGTGCGCACTTCGCCCAGGATGAAGAAGGGGCGGAAGGTGAGCACCTCGGCGGCGACCTTGGCGTCGCGGACGTAGGCCGGGGAGAGGCGGCGGGCGATCTCGCGCTCCAGCTCGCGCGTGGTGCGGTCCTTGGCCGGCACCTCGCCGATCAGCGGCATGGCGATGCGGCCGCTGCCGTCCACCCGGAACTCGCCGGACAGCGGCTGCTCGCCGAAGACGGTGATGCGCACCGCGTCGCCGGCACCCAGGCGGTAGTCGCCGCCCGCCGCCAGCCCCGGCGGCTCCGGTGGGGCGTCCATGTCGGCGCAGCCGGCCAGCACCAGCCCCGGCCCGACGGCCGACCATCCGATCACGCGCAACGCCGTACGCCGATCCATGCGGTTTTCCTCCCCCGCCTGAAACAGTTTGCTTCAGGCTACCGCCGCGCAGGCACGAAGCGGGAAAAGGCAAAGGGGGAAGCGGCGCATCCGATCGGGTGCACCCCTTTGGTGCACCCGCCGGAAGAAAGACCTCAGCGCAGCCCAGCGTTCAGCGCGGCCAGCGCCGCCGCACCCGGCACCAGATCGGCGTCGCCGAGCTGGTTGAGCGGCGTGTCCACCGTGTTCAGGTGGTCGTGCAGGTCCTCGGCCTCCGGCTCCACGTAGATCAGGCCGGTGGCGATCTCGCCCTGCTCCTGCAGTCCGGCCAGATGGTTCATGGCGGCCACGCGGTCGTTCACGTCGTAGTCGGCGGCCAGTGCCCGCAGCCGCACCACCGAACCGTCGTGCAGCGTGACGTTGCGCGCCGTGCCGGGCTCCACCTCCGCCACGATCTCCGCCTTGGCCGGCACGAAGTCCGGGCGGTTGAGCGCCTCGTTGTGGGCGCGGACGTGGTCGTAGCTCTTGGTCGAGCCGGCGTGGTTGTTGAAGGTCACGCAGGGGCTGAGCACGTCGATGAAGGCCGCACCGCGGTGCCGGATCGCCGCCTTGATCAGCGGCACCAGCTGCGCCTTGTCGCCGGAGAAGCCGCGCGCCACGAAGGTGGCGCCCATTTGCAGGGCGAGGCCGACCAGATCGATCGGCTCGTCCAGGTTCACCTGCCCCTTCTTGGACTTGCTGCCCTTGTCGGCGGTGGCCGAGAACTGGCCCTTGGTCAGGCCGTACACGCCGTTGTTCTCGACGATGTACAGCATGTTCACGCCGCGCCGGATGGAGTGCACGAACTGCCCCAGGCCGATGGACGCGCTGTCGCCGTCGCCCGACACGCCCAGGTAGACGAGGTCGCGGTTGGCGAGGTTGGCGCCGGTCAGCACCGACGGCATGCGCCCGTGCACCGAGTTGAAGCCGTGCGAGGCGCCCAGGAAGTAGGTCGGCGTCTTCGACGAGCAGCCGATGCCCGACAGCTTGGCGAGGCGATGCGGCGGCAGGTCCAGCTCGAAACAGGCCTGGACGATGGCGGCGCTGATGGAATCGTGGCCGCAGCCGGCGCACAGCGTGGACACGGCCCCCTCGTAGTCGCGCCGGGTGAAGCCCAGGGCGTTGGCGGGCAGCGAGGGGTGGTGGAGCTTGGGCTTGAGGTAGGTCATGACACCACCTTGCGCTTCGGGGCCATGTGTTGGGGCGCGACGTTGTAGGCGGACAGCTTCTCGCCGATGGCCGACACGATGAAGCGCGCGGTGATCGGCGTGCCGTCGTAGTGCAGCACGGGCATCAGCTTGGCCGGATCGATGGCGCCCTCGTTGATCAGCAGCGTGCGCAGCTGCGCGTCGCGGTTCTGTTCCACCACGAACACGGTGTCGTGCCGCTCGATGAACTCGATCACGCTGTCGTCGAAGGGGAAGGCGCGGACGCGCAGCGCGTCCACGTGCAGCCCCTGCCCTTCCAGCACCTCCAGCGCCTCCGCCATGGCCGGGCCGGTGGAGCCGTAGTGGATGACGCCGAAGCGCGTGGCCTGCCGGGCCGGGCGCGGCACCGGGGCGGGCACCAGCCGGGCGGCGGTGGCGAACTTGCGCAGAAGGCGCTGCACGTTGTCCACGTACACGGCCCCTTCTTCCGAATAGCGGGCGTACGGGTCCTTGCTGGTGCCGCGCGTGAAGTAGGCGCCACGGGCGGGGTGCGTGCCGGGGTAGGTGCGGTAGGGGATGCCGTCGCCGTCCACGTCCTTGTAGCGGCCGAAGTCCTTGCCGGCCTCCAGTTCTTCCGCCGTCATCACCTTGCCGCGGTCCATGTGGCGGGTGTCGTCCCAGGTGAAGGGCTCGCACAGCCACTCGTTCATGCCGATGTCCAGGTCGGACATGACGAACACCGGCGTCTGCAGCCGGTCGGCGAGGTCGAGCGCCTGGACCGCGAAGTCGAAGCACTCCTTCGGGTCCTCGGGGAACAGCAGCACGTGCTTGGTGTCGCCGTGCGAGGCGTAGGCGCAGGCCAGCACGTCGGATTGCTGCGTGCGCGTCGGCATGCCGGTGGAGGGGCCGCCGCGCTGCACGTCGATCAGCACCGCCGGGATCTCGGCGAAATAGGCCAGCCCGAAGAACTCCTGCATCAGCGACACGCCGGGGCCGGAGGTGGCGGTGAAGGCCCGCGCGCCGTTCCAGGCGGCGCCGATCACCATGCCGATGGCCGAAAGCTCGTCCTCCGCCTGCACGATGGCGTAGCGGGCCTTGCCGGTGTCCGGATCGGTGCGGAACTTCTTGCAGTATTTGCCGAACGCCTCGACCACGGACGTGGACGGGGTGATCGGGTACCAGCCGGCCACCGTCGCCCCGCCGTAGACGCAGCCGAGGCCGGCGGCGTTGTTGCCGTCCACGAAGATGCGCTCACCCACGGCGTCGGAGTGCTCCACCCGCAGGCCGATGGGGCACGTCAGGTTGGCGAGCGCGTGGTCGCGGCCCAGGTGCAGGGCGTGCACGTTGGCGGCGACCAGCTTCTCCTTGCCCTTGAACTGCTCGGCCAGCAGCGTCTCGATCACCGCCGGGTCGATGCCCAGCAGGGCCGACAGCACGCCCACATACAGGATGTTCTTGAACAGTTGGCGCTGGCGCGGGTCGGCGTATTCGGCGTTGCAGATCGCCGTCAGCGGCACGCCGATGACGGTGACGTCGTCGCGGAACTTGGACGGCGGCAGCGGCTTGGTCGAATCGTAGAGCAGGTAGCCGCCGGGCTCCACCTCCGCCACGTCGCGGTCCCACGTCTGCGGGTTCATGGCGACCATCAGGTCGACGCCGCCGCGCCGGCCGCGATGGCCGGATCCCGACACGCGCACCTCGTACCAGGTGGGCAGGCCCTGGATGTTGGAGGGGAAGATGTTGCGAGGCGCCACCGGGACGCCCATGCGCAGGATGGACTTCGCGAACAGCAGGTTGGCGCTGGCCGAACCGGAGCCGTTGACGTTGGCGAACTTGACGACGAAGTCGTTGATGCTGGTCAGCGGCATGCGGACCCCGCGTGGCTCATTTCCAGGAAGAACTTCTGCATGTCCCAGGCGCCGGTCGGACATCGCTCCGCGCACAGGCCGCAGTGCAGGCACACGTCCTCGTCCTTCACCATCACGCGCCCGGTCTTCAGCGCCGGCGACACGTAGACCGGCTGGTTCAGGTTGACGGCCGGTGCCTTCAGGCGGGTGCGCAGTTCGCCCTCGTCCTCGGCATCCTCGGCGATGGTCAGGCAGTCCATCGGGCAGATGTCGAGGCAGGCGTCGCACTCGATGCACAGGTTGGTGGCGAAGGCCGTCTGCACGTCGCAGTTCAGGCAGCGCTGCGCCTCCTGCCACGCCAGCCGCCCGTCGTAGCCCAACTCGACCTCCACCCGGACGTCCTTCAACGCCTGTTCGGTGTCGAGCAGCGGCACCTTGTGGCGCCGGTCCGTGGAGACGTCGTTGTCGTAGCTCCACTCGTGGATGCCCATCTTCTGGCTGATCAGGGTGACGTGCGGCGGCGGGCGGTCGCGCACGTCCCGGCCCTGGCAGAACAGGTCGATGGAGATCGCCGCCTCGTGCCCATGGGCGACGGCGGTGATGATGTTCTTCGGCCCGAACGCCGCGTCGCCGCCGACGAACACACGGGGCAGCGTCGTCTGGTGCGTGACCGGGTCGACGACGGGCAGGCCCCAGCGGTCGAACTCCAGCCCGATGTCGCGCTCGATCCAGGGGAAGGCGTTGTCCTGGCCGATGGCGACCAGAACGTCGTCGCATTCCATGGTCACGTCCGGCTCGCCGGTCGGCAGCAGGCTGCGGCGGCCCTTCTCGTCGTACCTCGCCTCCACCTTCTCGAAGATGACGCCGGTCAGGCGGCCGTCCGTGTGGGTGAAGGCCTTGGGAACCAGGAAGTTGTGGATGGGGATGCCTTCGTGCATGGCATCCTCCTTCTCCCAGGGCGAGGCCTTCATCTCGGCGAAGCCGCTGCGCACCACCACGCGCACGTCCTCGCCGCCCAGGCGGCGCGCGGTGCGGCAGCAGTCCATGGCGGTGTTGCCGCCGCCCAGCACGATGACCCGCTTGCCGATCGTCTCGACATGGCCGAAGGAGACGCTGGCCAGCCAGTCGATGCCGATGTGGATGTTGGCCGCCCCTTCCTGCCGGCCGGGCACGTCCACGTCGCGCCCGCGCGGGGCGCCGGTGCCGATGAAGACGGCATCGAAGCCGTCGTCCAGCACCGCCTTCAGGCTGCTGATCCAGGTGCCGAACCGGGCGTCCACGCCCATGTCGAGGATCTGGCCCACCTCCTCGTCCAAAACGCTGTCGGGCAGGCGGAAGCGCGGGATCTGGCTGCGCATGAAGCCGCCGCCCTTCGCCTCCCCCTCGAACAGGGTGACGGCGTAGCCCAGCGGCATAAGGTCGCGCGCCACGGTCAGCGAGGCCGGACCGGCGCCGATCAGCGCCACGCGCTTGCCGTTCTTCTGCGCGGGCACCTTGGGAAAGCGGGCGCGCACCGACTCGGGCGTCTTATGATCGGCGGCCACGCGCTTCAGGCGGCAGATGGCGACCGGTTCCGCCTCCACCCGGCCGCGGCGGCAGGCGGGCTCGCACGGGCGGTCGCAGGTGCGGCCGAGGATGCCGGGGAAGACGTTGGACTTCCAATTGATCAGGTAGGCGTCGTCGTAGCGCCCGGCGGCGATCAGCCGGATGTACTCGGGCACCGGCGTGTGTGCCGGGCAGGCGTACTGGCAATCGACGACCTTGTGGAAGTATTCGGGGGTGCCGGTATCGGTGGGCTTCACGGCGCACCTCCCATCCTTGAAACGGGTGTGGGAATGTGCGGGGACACGTCATCAGCCGCCGCGCCGATGCGGCGGTCCTGCCTGAGCATCATGTTTCCTCCACGCTCCGCCCTTCGTTGGGGGCGGGCTTCTCTGCGGACGGGGCCGCTTATCCCCTATAGATTGCGCGCATCGCCCCGTCCGCGCAAGGGACACCACCCGAATGAGCGGGCTTCGACCTGCCCGCGCGGGTGGGTTTCGTGGAGGACGGCAGGCCGGGCGGAGGCCTCCGGGCGCCGATGGGGCGCGGCCTCCGCCCGATGTCCATCAGTAGGTCTTGTCGAGGCGATCCGGGTATTGCTTCTTCCAGAAGTCGCACTTGTGCGCGGCGTTCACGTCGATGAAGTCCAGCGCGCCGCCCGTGCCGAAGCGCAGCGCGTTGTTCTTCTTCGGGTCGAACACCGGCCACGCCGGCAGGTCCGCACCCGACGGCGTGCCGGTACGGGCGAAGCTGGTCCAGTAGGCCATCATCGGCGCGGCCACCTTGCGCTGCACCTCCGTGAGCGCGGGCGTGTCGCGGGCCATGGTGTTGGAGAAGCCCGGGAACTGGTAGGGCAGTTCGGCGGAGTGCACCGCGCCCATCTGCATGCCCGGGTTGGCGACCACGTCGGGCGCGTTGGGATCGGCGAACTCGTACTGGTGGACCGTGACGTGCTTCGCGGCCAACTGCGCCGTGCGCACGTAGACGCAGTTGTTGAGCCCCACCGTCGGATCGAAGTCGGACCGTACGCCGCCGAAGTAGGACGCCGAGGCCAGATCGCCCGGCACCGGGTATTCCTTCAGAATCGTTTCCACCCTGTCCTTGCCATAGATGTCCGCGAGCCTGTCCTTGAGGGTGAAGCGCGTGGTCAGCTTGCCGCCGGCCATCTCGTAGGCGACGTAGAGGCGCAGTTCGTCGGTGTTGCCGCCGTGCAGCAGCGGCACCTTCAGGAACTTGCCCGTGGCCAGCGCCTCGTCGCCCGGCAGCGGCAGCGCCTTGCTGCCATGGACCGGGGCGAAGGCCATGAGGTCGGCCGCCAGCGCCGTCGACCCGGCTTCGAGCAGTTCCTTGACCGGCTTCTCGCGCAGGCACTTGAGCTCGTCGCCGCCGACGCAACCGACCAGTTCGGCCACCCGCTTGCCGACCGCGTCCGCGGCCTCCTCCTTGGAGCGCAGCTTGTGGACGCACCCGGCGCTTTGCAGGATGGCCTTGTGGAAAAGGCCGGCGCTGCGGTCCGGTGCCAGGATCTGCATGCAGGCGCTGGCACCGCCGGCCGATTCGCCGGCCAGGGTGACGTTGTCGGGATCACCGCCGAACGCCGCTATGTTGCGCTGCACCCAGCGCAGCGCCTCGCGCTGGTCCTCGAACGCGTAGCCGCCGTTGAAGTCGGCGTCGAAGGCGCGGTGCGGCATGAAGCCGAAGACGCCCAGGCGGTAGTTCATCGTCACCACGACCATGTCGCCGGCCTTGGCCAGCGCGCTCAGGTCGTACAGCCCACTGGACCCGCCGACGAAGCCACCGCCGTGGATCCACACGAACACCGGCTTCTTGCCGTCGGCCGGCTTGCCGCCGGGGGCCGGGGCCGTAACGTTGAGGTACAGGCAGTCCTCGTTCTCGCTTCTCTCGGGAATGCCGTAGCGCTCCAACTGCGGACAGGCGCTGGCGTAGCGCGTGGCGTCCAGCGTGCCGGTCCAGCCCTTGGCCGGCTGCGGCGGCGCCCAGCGCCGGTCGCCGGTGGGCGGCAATGCGTAGGGGATACCCCGGAACTCGCGCACCCCGTTGCCGATCACGCCGGCCATGGGGCCCTGGTCGGTCACCACCACGGTCGGGTCCGCCGGCTCCTGGGCGTGCGCGGCCCCGGCCAGCAGGCACAGCGCCGCCACGGCGGCGCCGAGCGAGAGAATACCTTTCTTCATTGTGCAGCTCCATCCACACCAGATCCGAAAGGCACCCATAGCACCGCGATTTTGCTCGAATCCATCGCATACAGTTAAATGTCGCAATTTGTCGAATATGGTTGCGGAAGGGTTTTGTTCGCATACAGATGCAAGTCCACCAGAGGCCACACGCTGCCTGGCGGGAATGCCGACATTCTGCAAATCCGTCATGCCCGGGTCCAGTCCCGGGCACCCACGCACCTTGGATTGGTCGGAGTGCGTGGGTAGCCGGGACAAGCCCGGCCATGACGATGAGAGGGCGTCACACCGACGGCCGGCAGGTGCGCAGGAAGACCTCCAGCGTCAGCAGCGCCCACAGCAGCTTTTCGTGGTTGCGCCGGCCGCGCAGGTGTTCGTCCAGGGGGGCGCGCACGACGGCGGCCGGGAACAGCGCGCGCAGGCGGCTGTCCGGGCCGTCCAGGTGGTCGGTCAGGTAGTGGCGCATGCCGCCGCGGAACCAGCGGTGCACCGGCAGGCGGAAGCCGACCTTCGGCCGCCGCAGCACTTCGGCCGGCAGCAGCGGCGCCATGGCGAGGCGCAGCGCGCGCTTGCCGGTGAAGCCGCGCACCCGCCATTCGTCCGGCAGGCGCCCGGCCAGATCGGCGAATTCCCGGTCCAGGAAGGGCATGCGGCCCTCCAGCCCGTGCGCCATGGTCATGCGGTCGCCGCGCTCCAGCAGATTGTCGGGCAGCCAGACCGTCTGCTCGAAGGCCAGCATGCGGCGCAGCGCGGTGTCGCCGCGCGGTTCCGGCAGCGCCGCCGTGGCGCCGGGGCGCAGCGCCGCCGCCTCCGGCTCGCCCAGCCACAGCCGGGCGCGCGGGCCGAAGCCGGCCTCGCCCAGCGCGCCGGCCAGGATCTTCAGCCGGCGGGCACCATAGGGCAGCGCCGCCGCCAGCGGCCCGGCCAGCGCCCGGTGCAGCGGCGGCGGGACGAGGCGCTGGTAGGCGGCCACCCACGGTTCGGCGATGTCGCGGGGGTAGCCGCCCAGCAGCTCGTCCGCCCCCTCGCCGGACAGCACGACGGTGACCGACTCCCGCGCCAGACGGCTCAGCAGCAGCAGCGGCAGGTCGGCGGGTTCGGAGACGGGCGCGTCGCGGTGCCACGTGGCGCGCGGCAGCAGGTCGATCAGTTCGCGCTCGGAGAACACCACATCGTGGTGCCGGCAGCCGAGGTGCCGGGCGACGCTGCGGGCGTAGGGCAACTCGCTGTAGGCGGGCTCCGCGAAACCGGCGGAGAAGGTCTCCACCGGCCGCCCCGCGTGCCGCGCCATCAGCGCCACGACGGAGGAGGAGTCGAGCCCGCCCGACAGGAAGGCGCCGACCGGCACGTCGGCCACCATGTGGCGGGCCACCGCCGCCTCCAGCGCCGCGCGCAGCAGCGTGGGCGGGTCGCCGTCCGGCATGGGCCGGCGGGGCAGCGCGTCGGGCGGCGTGTGGAAGGCCCAGTGGTGCAGGGTCCCCCGTTCCCACACGGCGGCGGTGCCCGGCGGCAGCTTCTTGATGCGGGCGAACAGGGTGCGCGGGGCCGGCACGAACAGCCAGTCGAAGTAGTGGGCCAGCGCCCGGCGGTCGAGGCGCGGCTCGACGCCCGGCAGGGTCAGCAGCGCCTTGATCTCCGACGCAAAGGCCAGCGTGCCGCCGCGGTGCAGGAAGAACAGCGGCTTCTGCCCGAACGGGTCGCGCGCCAGCAGCAGGCGCCCGGCCGCCGGATCCCACAGCGCGAAGGCGAACATGCCGTTGAGGCGCGCCAGCAGCCCCTCCGCCCCCCAGGCGCGGTAGCCGTGCAGCAGCACCTCCGTGTCGCTGGATGTCGTGAAGGCGGCGCCGGCCTGCTGCAGCTCGGCGCGGAGTTCCCGATGATTGTAGATCTCGCCGTTGAAGGTGACGGCGGTGCCGTCGGGCAGGGCCATCGGCTGGTGCCCGCCCTCCAAGTCGATCACCGACAGCCGGCGGTGGCCCAGCGCCACCTCGGCGAAGCCGTCGGCCGAGCCGGCGGCCAGTTCGCCCCCGTCGTCCGGGCCGCGGTGCCGCACGAACGCCAGCATGAGGTCGAGCGCGTGGGCCGGAAACCCCTCCCCCCGCCGCGCGATCCAACCGGCGATGCCGCACATGCGTCCCCCTTTCCCCTTTGACAGCTTCAGCGCGCCAGAACGGCCGGCCGGCCGGCCAGCACGGTGTCGTAGACCTGCAGATAGGCGCGCACCTGCCGGCGCCAGTCGAACAGCCGCTCCACCCGCTCCCGCCCGATCGCGCCCATGCGGCGGCGCCGGTCGGGATCGTCCAGCAGCTCGGCGATGCGGCCGGCGAGGTCGGCGGGGTCGGAACCCGGCGCGGTCAGCCCGGCGCCGCCGGCGATGGCGCAGTCCTCGGTCAGGCCGAACTGCACGACCGGCAGGCGGAAGGCCATGTATTCCATCAGCTTGTTCATGGAGATCTTGTCGTTGTAGGCGTTCGGCGGGTCCGGGCAGACGCCCAGGTCGGCCGTCGCCAGCAGCTCGAAGAACGGGAGGCCGGTGAGGTAGCCGTGGAAGGTGCAATAGCCCGCCACGCCCAGCTCGCGCGCCAGGGCCTGCATGGGTTCGAACTCCGGCCCGGCGCCGGCCAGCGCCAGATGCACGTCGGTGCGCCCGCGGCGGATGAGCACCTGCAGCGCCCGCAGCAGCCGGTCGACGCCGTCCTGCGCGCCCATGACGCCGACATAGAGCAGCAGGTGCGCCGCCCCGTGCCTCAGCGCCGGCACCGGCGCCACCGCCGGCACGTGGTCGAGGTCCAGGCCGCTGCGCACCAGCGTCACGTCCTGCGGATCGCGCCCGCCGCGCTCCACGGCGATGCGGCGCAGCGCCTCGCTGGTGGTGACCACGTGGTCGGCCAGTTTCAGGGTGCAGCGCTCGGCCAGCAGGGTGGCGCGGTGCAGCCAGCCCGCGCGGCCGAACTTGGCCAGGAACATCTCCGGCACCGGGTCGTGGTGGTCGAAGATGAAGCGCGTGCCGAACAGCAGCTTGAAGAAGCCGGCCACCAGGAAGATGTCATCCGGCGGGTTGCATGCCTGGATCACGTCGAAGCCGCGCGTCGCCTTGATCCGGCAGGCCAGCACGAATTCCCCCACCAGGGCGGCAGCGTATTCCAGGACGAAGCCCAGCTTGCCCGTCGCCTCGAACGGCAGGCCGTGGCGGTGGACGTGGATGCCGTCGATAAGCTCGTAGCCCTTGGTGTAGCCATGCGCCTTCGGGCAGATGACGCTGACCTCCCAGCCGTGGCGGTGCAGCGCGTGCGCCTCCTGCCAGACGCGGCGGTCGAGCGGCACGGGCAGGTTCTCGACGATGATGAGGACGCCGGGACGATGGGTCATGGCGGACACCCCGCGGCACGGAACTGCCTTAGGGGGTATCCTAACCCTAAAGATGGATCTTCGGGCGATTTCATCCTATGACTGCAGCGGGCGTATCGTCGCATCCGGCCTGCCCTGATTCTCACGTTGGCCGGGTAACATCCTGGGAACGATCATGCGTTGGCCGATCGCGCTTTGCCTGCTGCTGCTCACCGCCTGCACGCAGTACGGGACGATCCGGGAGACCATGCCGGAGGGGTTCCAGGCGTGGCAGGCGACGCCGCCGGAATACCGCTTCGGCCCCGGCGACGAGATCGAGATCAAGATGATCTACCATCCGGAGTTGTCGGACCGCCTGCTGGTGGCGCCGGACGGCCGCGTCAGCCTGCCCCTGGTCGGCAGCGTGCGGGTGGAGGGCAAGACGTCGGACGAGCTGGCGGCCGAGCTGAAGGCGCTCTACCGCAGGGAATTGCGCGAGCCCGACGTGACGGTCATCGGCCGCGCCTTCGCCTCGCAGCGCGTGCTGGTGGGGGGCGAGGTGATGGCGCCCGGCGTCTACACCATCACCGGGCGCCTGGGCGCCATGCAGGCGGCCATGCTGGCCGGCGGCTTCCGCGAGACCGCGCGGCTGGACCAGGTGGCGCTGATCCGCCGCGGGCCGGACGACAAGCCGATGCTGCGCATCGTCAACGTGGAGGCGGTGCTGAACGGCAGCGGCAGCGGCAACGACGTGCCGCTGATGCCCCACGACATCGTCTTCGTGCCGCGCAGCACGGTCGCCGAGATCGATCTGTGGGTGGAGCAGTACATCAACCGCACCCTGCCCTTCGGCCGCAGCTTCAACTACTCCATCAACCGCAACACCAACCCGGCCACGCAGTGACGGGCCGCGTGCCCCCTCCCGGCTCGCTTACGCTCGCCACCCTCCCCCGCTTCGCGGTGGAGGGTCTTCCGTGCCGAAGCGGCGGCAGTCCCCTCCACCTCGAAGAGGGGGAGGGTTAGGGAGGGGGCAAACGTCACCGCAGCCCGAGCGCCGCCAGGGCGTCGGGATCGAAGGCGCGGCGGATCGCCTTGGGGTCGGCGGGGACGACGGCGCCGTCGCGCCACAGCTCCACCGGCCCCACCGCCGTGGCGATGCCGAAGACGTCGGCGTAGTCCCACACGGTCCACGGGATGCCGTGCCGCTCCAGCGCCGCGCGCGCGTCGGAGAGCCACGCCCGGCGCGACTCCGGCGGCACCTTCAGGCGCAGCACGCCGAACTCCGTGACCACCACCGGCACGCCGTTCGCGCGGCTCCAGGCGGCGATCTCGGCGACCAGCCGGTCCAGCGTAGCGGCGTCCCACGGGGCGGCGGCGTAGGCGCGCACCAGGGCCTGCGCCTTCGCCGTCTCCGGCCCCGGCCGGATCGCCACCGTTGCGGGGTCGAGGCGGTGCGAGGGGTAGGCCAGCGCCGCGATCTGCGATTCCGGCGGGCGCGACGCGGTGCCCCAGTTGGCGCCGAAGTGGGTGAACAGGTGCGGCTCGTAGAAGTGCACGACAGCGGCGACGCGGGCGTCGCGGAACACGCGGGCGGCGCGCAACTGGTCCATGATGGTGGGCGCGTCCAGGCTGGACAGCAGCACCCAGCGCGTGCGGTCGACGTCGCGCACGGCGGCCAGCAGCCGGCCCTTCAGGTCGTTCCACACGGCGGCACGGCCGGGGAACTGCGGCTCGTTCAGCGGTTCGAACAGCAGGCGGTCGGCCGGGTGGTGGCGGTAGCGCTCGGCCAGGGCGCGCCAGAAGGCGACGAAGCCATCCTGCACCGCCGGCTCCCGCTCGATGCGGGCGCGGGCGGCTTCCGGCGGGTGGAAGTCGAGGACGACCGTCAGCCCCGCCGCCAGGATGTCACGCACCGCCGCGTCCAGCAGGTGCTGCTGCGGCGGGCGAGCCAGCGGCGCGTCGGGAGTCCAGCCCAGGCGCGCCGGGTCGAAGGGCAGCCGCACGTGGTCGAACCCGGCGGCGCGGATGGCGGCAAGGTCGTCGGCCGTCACCGGCTGCCGACCGCCGTACTGCAGCCAATGGCTGAGGTTCACGCCGCGCCGGATCGGCGGCGCGTCCGCGCGTGCGTCGGCGGCGGCGACCAGCGCCAGCAGCACGCCCAGCGCCGCCCCGGCCAGCCGGCGCCCGGCGCGCTCCGGCATCGGCGATGCCTCCTCCGCCGGCTCCGGCCGGGCGCTGCGGTGCCAAGCGAGACCGCCGATCAGCACCACGACCAGGATCACCAGCGCCCGGTCCTTGCTGCCCAGCGAGTTGTTCGACGACGCGATCAGCAGGAACGTCAGCGCCGCCACCCACAGCGCCGCCGGCGCCCCGCGCAGCAGGGAGCGCACGAACCACAGGAGCGTCGCTGCCAGCGGCGCGAAGCCGACCAGCCCGAAGTTCAGCACCCACAGCACCCAGAAATTCTCGATGGCGTCCGACAGGCCCTGCGCGCGGCGCAGGAAGGCCAGCACCCGCTCCACGCCCAGGGGGCCGATGCCGAACCACAGCTCCGGCGTGCTGACCAGGGCGAAGACGCGGAAGGCGACGACGCGGGTGCGCGCGCTGGCGTCCATGAAGAAGCTGGAGAAGATGCGCTCCCCCAGCCCCAGCCCCACCACCGCGGCGGCGGCCAGCAGCGGGATCAGCAACAGCACCAGCGAATGGCCGATGGCGTTGCGCACCCCGTGCCGCACCCGCAGCAGCGAGCCCGCCGCCCACACCGTCAGCCACACCGCGCCGAAGCCGCCGACCACCACGAAGGCGACGCGGCTGCCGAAGGCCAGCAGGGCCGCCGCCTGCACCAGAAGCGCCAGCGCCCCCAGCACCGGCCGCCCGCGCAGCACCAGCACCGTGGCGAACAGCACCGTGCCGGTGATCAGCGCGTTGTTCAGCGGATGCCCGCCCAGCGCGGTGGCGCGGAAGTGCCGCTCGAACACCGGCTCCCCGCCGATCATGTAGGGGACGAGGCGGTCGCCGCTCACCGCCTCCGCGATGCCCAAGAGCGCGTTGGCGGTGACCAGCACCACGACGCCCGCGAACAGCAGCGCCCTGTACCGCTCCGGCAGGTGCAGCATCAGCGCCGCGGCGATCAGCGGCATCGCCAGCGTCTCCAGCACGAAGGCGGAGCCGGAGAAGCCGTAGTTGAGCGTGACGTAGGCGAACAGCCCGGCCACCGTCACGCCGTAGAAGGCGGCGGCCGGCACCCGGCGCGCCGTGTCCGCCACCAGCCGCACCGGATTGGCCGGCACCGCCAGCACCACGAACGCCAGCATCAGCAGATACGAGCCCGGGTGCACCTTCCACACATACGACCCGCCCGGCACGTTGTACGGGATCCCCAGCGTCACCAGCAGGCTGTCCGACACCAGCAGGTCGAGTGCGATGCCGACAAAGGCCAGGATGGCGGCCAGTTGCGCGCTCACCGCCGCCTCCACCGCGCCAGCAGCGGCCGGGCCGCCTGCCGCAGCACCAGCCACGCGGTGCGCGCCAGGATCTCCAGGTCCAGCCGCACCGACCAGTTGTGGACGTAGTGCAGGTCGAAGGCGATGCGCCGCCGCAGGTCGGCGTCGCTGACGACCGGCCCGGCGAGGCCGTTGACCTGCGCCCAGCCCGTGATCCCCGGCTTCAACGCGTTGCGCCGGGCGTGCCGGGCCAGCTCGTCGTGCGCCGGGTGGCTGCCGATCAGCATGCCGGCCGGATAGGGCCGCGGGCCGACCAGCGACATGGTGCCCTCCACCACGTTCAGCAGTTGCGGCAGTTCGTCCAGGCGCAGGCGGCGCAGCACGCGGCCGATGCGGGTGACGCGCGGGTCGTGATCCTCCTCCTGCCGGGCGCCGGCCACGTCGGCGCAGTCCTGGCGCATGGTGCGGAACTTGCGCACGGTGATGATGCGGTCGTGGAAGCCGTAGCGCGGCTGGCGGAACAGCGCCGGCCCCGGACTGTCCAGCCGCACCAGCACGCCGATCGCCAGCATCACCGGCAGGAACAGCAGCAGCAGCGGCAGGCCGAGCAGAAGGTCCTCCGCCCGCTTCACGGCGGCGCCGAAGCGGCCGAGTGGCCGGGCGGCGTGGGAATGGATGGGTGCGGCGTGCATGGTGGGCCTCCGCCGGTCGGTGCGCTCAAAGCCAGCGGTAGAGGAACTTCGGAATGTGGAAGCGGCGCTTGTTGAGGACGACGCCCAGGATGGTGGCGCCGGCCTCCTCCAGCTCGTCGCGCAGGTGGGCGGCGACGGGGGCGCGGGTCTCCTCCGCCTCCACCACCAGGACGACGCCGTCCATGTGGCCGGCCAGCAGGATGCCGTCGAACACGCCGCTGCTGGCCGGCGCGTCCACCACCACCATGTCGAAGCCGGCGCGCAGCTGGTCCCAGAACGCCGCCTGCCCGCGCAGGTCCAGCCCCGGCGGCGGGTCCAGGTCGCGGCATTCGCTCACCGCCAGCCGCAGCCCGTCGACCCAGTGGCCGTGCAGGTGCGCCCGCCCGCCCGCGTCGTCCACCCACAGCCCCCTGGCCGGCAGCAGGGCGCCGTCGATGGGCACCAGATCGCGGCCCGGCGTGCGGGCGGCGAGGTCGCGGAACCACGCGTGCTGCGCGTTCTCCGGCCCGGCGAGGTCGAACAGGAACACCGCCCCGTCGCCCAGCGAGGCCGCCGCCAGCGCGAACATGCGCGCCACCGACGACACGCCGCAGCCGGGGCTGGCGCCGATGAACTGCACCAGGGCACCGTGCCGGTCACCATGCCGGTCACCATGCCCCTCGCCCAGGCGGCTCATGACCTCGTAATAAAGGTGGCGGAAGTGCTGGCCCCATTCCTGGACGGCCTGAACGTCTGTCGTCATGACACGCCCTCCCTCTCCCGGGCGGCGGGCAGCGTCGGCAGCGGGCGCGCGGGGCCGAGGGCCGGCGGCTCCAGCGCGCCGCCGTCGGCATGCGGCAGCGCCAGCAGCACCTTCAGGCCCAGCTGGCGCTCCACCGTTTCCGGCGTCAGGAACACGTCCGACACGGCGGCCTTGGCGAACGCCACCGCGAAGGCGGACAGCAGCCCGGCGAAGACGCCGGCCACGCTCACCAGAAGGCGCGGGTTGGCGTCGCGCTGCGGCGGCAGCGCC
>NZ_DASPMG010000105.1:0-3383 GCF_035627195.1 Azospirillum sp. | reverse complement strand
TTGCCTTCCTTGATGGCGACCGGCAGCCAGGCGTTGGAGCCCTGCACGCGGTCGAGGATCGCCTCGATCGGGCCGTACTGCACGCCGTCGATGGTGACACCCTTGATGAGGCCGGCCAGCCGCACCTCGTCCACCGTGCCGTGCACGCGCACGCGGTAGCGCCGTGTCCAGCCGGTGGCCGGCAGTTCCAGGAAGCGCGCCAGCTCGCCGTCGTTGGTCAGCAGCAGCAGCCCCTCGGTGGTCAGGTCCAGGCGGCCGACCGAGACGACGCGCGGCATGCCCGGCGGCAGCCTGTCGAAGACGGTGGCGCGGCCCTTCTCGTCGCGGGCGGTGGTGACCAGCCCGGCCGGCTTGTGGTAGCGCCACAGGCGGGCCGGCTCCGGCTCCGGCACCAGTTTGCCGTCGACGATCACGATGTCGCCGGGCTTCACCACGAAGGCGGGGCTGTTCAGCGTGCGGCCGTTGACCTCGACGCGGCCGTCGGCGATCCAGCGCTCCGCGTCACGGCGCGAACACAGGCCGGCGCGCGCCAGCCGCTTGGCGATGCGCTCGCCGCCCGAGGCGTCGTCGGAGGCGGTCTCGGGCGGCGTGCGGTTGTCGGTGGAAGGGGTGTCCATGGGCACGGACCATAGGGCCTAGCGGCCCGGCCCGCAACTCACTCCTCAAGCCGGAAGCCCACCTTCATCACGACCTGGAACTGCGCCACGGCCCCGCCGCGCACGTTGCCGCGGATCTCGCCCACCTCGAACCAGTCGACGTGCTTCAGCGTCTTCGCCGCGCGGTCGATGCCGTTGCGGATCGCGTCGTCGATCGAGGTGTCGGAGGTGCCGACGATCTCAACCTTCTTGTAGACGTGGTTTTCCATGGCACGGCTCCTCATGTGGATGGTGCATGCAAGCTTGTGGTGGAACGCCGCCGGGATCAACCGGGCGCCTTGACGCAATCGGGTTGGCCCGACAGGCTGCGTGGCATGAGTGAACCGAGCTACATGGAACCGACCTTTATGGACTTGGCGTTCGCCGAAGCCGAGGCCGCCGCCGCGCGCGGCGAGGTGCCGGTGGGTGCGGTGGTGGTGGACACCGCCAGCGGCGTCGTGCTGGGCCGCGCCGGCAACCGCACGGAGGAACTGAACGACCCCACCGCGCACGCCGAGGTGCTGGCCATCCGCGCCGCGTGCGCGGTGCGCGGCGAACCGCGCCTGCCCGACTGCGACCTGTACGTGACGCTGGAGCCGTGCGCGCTGTGCGCCGCCGCCATCAGCTTCGCGCGGCTGCGCCGGGTCTATTTCGGCGCCTACGATCCGAAGGGAGGCGCGGTGGAGCACGGGCCGCGCTTCTACACCCAGCCGACCTGCCACCACGCACCGGACGTCTATGGCGGCATCGGCGAGACGCGGGCCGCCGGCCTGCTGAAAGGGTTCTTCCGCGACCGCCGTCAGGAATAGAGCGTCAGGAATTAGGAATAGAGCGACGCGCTCAGCACGATCAGGCCGAGGAACAGGCAGGCCAGGAACACCTGGACAGGCACGCGCCCATCCCGCCCGCGGCACACGCCCTGACGGAAATCCGCGCATTCCGCGCACTTGAGCACCGGCGCCGCCCCCGCCGTACGGAGACAGGCCGCCGGGGGACGGGCCTGGGTATCGCTGCACAACGCCATGTCGATCGCCTTAGTCCGTTGTGTCCCTTGCGGATCGGGTCCGTTGCAGATCGGCGAAGGCAGAATACCGGCTGTGCGACATGTTGTCACGCGACATCGCGTGCTGCACCGCAACCAACAAGCGACAATCGGCCAGCACGTTGATCCAGGTCAAAACTGCATACCCGCACATTCGTTGGGGTTGCCAGCGATCGGCAAACGACGCAGCGTCGGTGCCGTCGGCGAAACGGAACCGGGATCGAGGCGATCATGTGCGCGAGCGCGGAAGGCTGCTTCCTGATCAAGGCGTACCAGCAGAACGCCACGAAATACGGCCACGACACCGCCGTGGTGAAGGCCGCCCAGCTCTACCAGCGCACCAACACCGCCGCGTCGGACGCCGAGGCGCAGGAGTTCGTGCAGCGCTTCATCCGGCCGGAAGCGGCCCCGGCCTGCGCGGCGTGCGGGTGATGAGCGATCAGGCGCTGTCTTGTCCGGCCATGATGGCACGAATGGCGTCGATCTGCGCCTGAACCTCCGGCAAGCGGTGCTCGACGGCGTCCCAGACAAGACGCAGGTCAACGCCGAGATAGTTGTGGATGAGCACGTCCCTCATTGCGGCCATTCTCTGCCAAGGCACCTCCGGATAGCGCCGCCGCAAATTCGCCGACAGCCGCCTGGTTGCCTCACCAATGACTTCGAGGTTGCGGATTACCCCATCCTGGGTGAGGAGGTCGGCTTCGAACGCTCTGCGACCACCCGTGGTATAGGTCTGGATCCGGCGAATCGCCTCGGCTATGTGCTCCAGGTACGCGACATCGGGGTTCATAGAGGCCGTGCCGTCGCAAGAATTTGGCCGCGCATGTACGGCGATAGCGCGCCCTCCGTCACGACGTCGACGCGCGCGCCAACCCGCTCTTCCAGCGCCTGCTTGAGGTCGACAAGGTCGAACAGGTCGCGGCCGGCCTCCAGATCGACCATAAGGTCGAGATCGCTGTCCGGGCGCGCCGTCCCGGCAGCCCGAGAACCGAAAACGCGGAGGTTCCGCGCCCCGTATCGGGCCGCCAGCACTTTCAGGACATCGGCCGTCACGCCGGCCGGCAGTTGGAACGCCAATGCCATGCCGAGAATATAGCGCCACCGGTGCCGGCGGCGAAGCCCCTACCGCCCGACCGCCCGCCACCCGATGTCGCGGCGGCAGAAGCCGTCCGGCCAGTCGAGGGCGTCCACGGCCTTGTAGGCGCGCGCCTGCGCCTCGGCCACCGTGGCGCCCGTGGCGGTAACGCCCAGCACGCGGCCGCCGGTGGACAGCACGCGGCCGTCGTCCGCGCGCTTGGTGCCGGCGTGGAACACCGTCACGCCCTCCACCGCGCCGACGGCGTCCAGGCCCCGGATCTCGGTGTTCTTCACGTAATCGCCGGGGTAGCCGTTGGCGGCCATGACGACGCACAGCGCCGTGGCGTCGTGCCAGCGCACGTCGAAGTGCTTCAGTTGGCCGTCGACCGCCGCGACCAGGGCCGCCAGCGCGTCGGACTTCAGGCGCATCATCAGCGTCTGGCATTCCGGTCGCCGAAGCGGACGTTGAACTCCAGCGTCTTGGGGATCTTCACCCCGTCCGGGCCATCGACGATCATCAGGCCGGCGAACAGCACGCCGGTGAACGGGCAGCCCTCGGCCGCCATGCCCTTGACCGTGGGCAGCACGATCTCGCGCATCACCTGGTCCTGCAGGGCCGGGGTCAGCGC
>NZ_DASPMG010000104.1:0-20440 GCF_035627195.1 Azospirillum sp. | reverse complement strand
TCTTCCCCGAACTGTCGCGCCGCGGCGGCGCCATGGAGGTGGAGGGCATGGTGCGCACCTGCCTGACCGAGCTGATGGACGAGCCGCGCCTCGTGGTGCGCTGCGCCGAGGACATGCTCGACCCGGTGCGCGAGCGCCTGGAGCCGATCAGCGGCGGCAGCTTCGGGGCCAAGCTGATGATCGTCGGCGACCCGGCCCTGGCGCCCGGCGACTGCCGCATCGAATGGGCCGAAGGCGGAGCGGAGCGCAGCACCGCCACCCTGATGGCCGAAGTCGAGGCCTGCGTCGCGCGCCTCCTCGAAGCGCCGGCACCCACCTGATTCACGCTGAAACCGGAGACCTTCTCTGATGGCCAAGGACACCTTCTCCCTCGACGAGCTTGACGGCGGCGGCGGCCGTGCCGACGTCGGCGACTACGAGGCCGGGCTGGGGCCGGCGAAGGACCTGGAAGCGGTCTACGACATCCCCGTGCAGATCTCGGCCGTGCTGGGCAAGTCGACCATGCAGGTCAGCCAACTGCTGAAGCTCGGCCGCGGCGCCGTGGTGGAACTGGACCGCAAGGTCGGCGAGGCCATCGACATCTACGTCAACAACCGCCTCGTGGCGCGCGGCGAAGTGGTGGTCGTGGAAGACCGCCTGGGCGTGACCATGACGGAAATCATCAAGTCGGATCGCGGATGACCGCCACGCGCGAAAACGTTTCCCGGGAAGCGCCGCCGCGGGCCGGCACCGGCGCCACGGCGCCGGCCAAGCTGCGCCCGCGCAGCGGGTTCGACGCGGCGACGCTGGTCGGGCTGGCCGCCGCCGTCGGCGTCATCGTGCTCGCCATGGCGTCGGGCGGTTCCTTGCGCGCCTTCCTCGACCCGCCGTCGCTGCTGATCGTCGTCGGCGGCACGCTGGCGGTCACCACGGCCTCCTACTCGCTGGGCGACATGGCGGCGGCGTGGAGCCACGCGGCGCAGGTGCTGGTGCAGACGACGCTGGACCCGCGTTCGGTCGCCCGGCAGATGATGCTGCTGGCGGAGGCCGCGCGCCGCGCCGGGCCGGAGGTGCTGAAGAGCACCCTGCCCGACCTGCGGCACGAACCGTTCCTGCATCGCTCCGTCACCCTGATCACCGAAGGCCTGCCGCCCGACGACGTCGAGCGCATGCTGATGGGCGAGGTGGAGGCCGGCGGCGCCGGCCGCGCCAAGAGTGCCGGCGTGCTGCGCCGCGCGTCGGAGGTGGCGCCGGCCATGGGGCTGATCGGCACGCTGGTCGGCCTGGTGCAGATGCTGGGCGGGCTGAACGACCCCTCCACCATCGGGCCCAGCATGGCGCTGGCGCTGCTGACCACCTTCTACGGCGCCGTCTTCGGCAACGTCGTGCTGGCGCCGCTGGCGGCCAAGCTGGAACGCGCGGCGGAGGACGAGGCGCTCGTAAAGACCCTCTACACCATCGGCGCGGTATCCATTGCCCGCCAGGAAAACCCGCGGCGTCTTGAGATGCTGCTGAACACGGTTCTGCCGCCCGGGCGGCGGATCCGCTATTTCGACAAAGAATCCCCAAGGGGAGCGTAAGCGATGCGTCTTTTGATCGTTGGAACCCTGGAAGGGTACATCACCGCCGCCGGCAAGATCGCCATGCAGCGCGGTGCGAAGGTGTCCCACACCGACAGCATCGAGGGCGCGCTCAACGCCTTGCGTGCGGCGGCGGGCGCCGATCTGGTGATGATCGACGTCAAGCTGGACATCGCCACCTTCATCGAGAACCTGAAGACCGAGCGGATCACCATCCCGGTCGTGGCTTGCGGCATCGGCACCGACGCCGCCGCCGCCGTGCGCGCCATCCGCGCCGGTGCGAAGGAATACATCCCGCTGCCCCCCGACGCCGAGCTGATCGCCGCGGTGCTGGAGGCGGTGGCGGAAGAAAGCCACGCCATCGTCTGCCAGGACCCGGCGATGACGGCGGTGCTGCGGCTGGCCGACCAGATCGCGCCCAGCGACGCGTCGATCCTGATCACCGGCGAGTCGGGCACCGGCAAGGAGCTGATGGCGCGCTACATCCACCGCAAGAGCCGGCGCGCCGACCAGCCCTTCGTCGCCGTCAACTGCGCCGCCATCCCCGAGAACCTGCTGGAATCCGAACTGTTCGGCCACGAGAAGGGCGCCTTCACCGGCGCCGTCGCGCGCCGCATCGGCAAGTTCGAGGAGGCCAACGGCGGCACGCTGCTGCTGGACGAGCTGTCGGAGATGCACCCGCGGCTCCAGTCCAAGCTGCTGCGCGCCATCCAGGAGAAGGAGATCGACCGCGTCGGCGGCAGCGCGCCGGTGAAGGTCAACGTGCGCCTGATCGCCACCTCCAACCGCAACCTGGAGGCCGAGGTCCAGGCCGGCAACTTCCGCGAAGACCTGTTCTTCCGCCTGAACGTCCTGAACATCCGCCTGCCCAGCTTGCGCGAGCGTCCGCTGGACATCCCCATGGTGGCCGAGCACTTCATCAAGAAGTATTCGGAGGCCAACGGCCTGCCCGAGAAAAAGCTGGCGCCGGAAACGCTCCAGCTGCTCATGGTGCACCACTGGCGCGGCAACGTGCGCGAGCTGGAAAACACCATGCACCGCGCCGTGCTGCTGTCGCGCGGCGAGACCATCCAGCCCGACGCCGTCATGCTGACCAGCCAGATGCTGGCCCCGGAGGGCACGGCGCAGGCGTCCATCCCCGCCGGTTCGCCGGTGGCGCAGCCCTTCGCTGGCCCGGCCGGAACGGTGCCCGCGGCGCGCGTGCCCGTGCAGCCGCCGATCAACCCCGCCCCGATCCAGCCCGCACCCATCGCGCCCGCGCCCATCGCACCGGCACCGATCGCGCCCGCCATTCCGGCCGGCTACACCGCCAACGCCTACGCCCCGCCGACGGCGCTCGCCGCGGCGGCGCGCGGCAATGACGGCGGCATCGCCGCGCTGGTCGGCCGCACGGTGGCCGACGTCGAACGCGACCTGATCATCGGCACCCTGTCGCACTGCCTGGGCAACCGCACGCACGCGGCGAACATCCTGGGCATCTCGATCCGCACGCTGCGCAACAAGCTGAAGCAGTACAACGAGGAGGGCGTCCCCGTTCCGCCGCCGGGGTCCGAGGACCGGGCGGTGCCGCAGCCGGCCGGCGCGTAACGGGCGGAAGGGGCGGTCGCGACGGCCATGGCGCTCACCGAACACACGGGACCGGAAGGCAACGGCGGTGGAGGCGGCGGCAACATGGCCGCCTTCAACGACATGCTGCAGGTGGCGAAGTCGTCGCTGAAGCGCGGCGACATCGCCATGGCGGCCGGCATCATGCTGATCGTCGTCGGCCTGATCATGCCGCTGCCGTCGCTGATGCTCGACATGCTTCTGGCGGTGAACATCACCGTCTCGGTGCTGATCCTGATGGTGGTGCTGTTCATCGCCAAGCCGCTCGAGCTGTCGTCCTACCCGACCATCCTGCTGCTCACCACGCTGCTGCGCCTGTCGCTGAACATGGCGTCGACGCGCCTGATCCTGCAGCACGGGCACGAAGGCACGTCGGCCGCCGGACACGTCATCGAAGCCTTCGCCAACTTCGTGATGGGCGGCGACTTCATCATCGGCGTGATCGTCTACGGCATCCTGACGATCGTGAACTTCAAGGTCATCACCGCCGGTTCGGGCCGCATCGCCGAGGTGGCGGCGCGCTTCACCCTGGACGCCATGCCCGGCAAGCAGATGGCCATCGACGCCGACCTGTCGGCCGGCATGATCGACGAGGCCACGGCCCGCGCGCGGCGCAAGGAGCTGGAGGACGAAAGCGCCTTCTTCGGCTCCATGGACGGTGCGTCGAAGTTCGTGAAGGGCGACGCCGTCGCCGGCCTGATGATCATGTTCATCAACATCATCGGCGGCGTGTCGCTGGCGGTGCTGCGCTACGACATGCCGGTGCTGCAGGCGCTGGACACCTTCACCAAGCTGACCATCGGCGACGGCCTGGTGTCGCAGATCCCCGCACTGGTCATCTCCATCTCCGCCGGCTTCCTGGTGTCGAAGGCGGGTGCCGGCGGCTCCACCGACAAGGCGGTGGTCGGCCAGCTGACCGGCCATTCGGCGGCCCTGGCGCTGTCGGCCGGCGCCATCGGCGTGCTGGCGATCATGCCGGGCATGCCGTTCTTCACGCTGGCGCCGGTGGTGGTAGCGGTGGGTGCTGCGGCGTGGTACGTGCCGCGCATGCAGGCCAAGAAGGAGGCCGAGGAGGCGGAGGCGGCGGCCGAGGAGGCGGCCGGCGGCATGCCCGGCGCACCGGGCGCGCAGATGGCGGACGAACCGATCTCGACGGCACTCGCCATCGACCTCATACGCCTGGAACTGGGCTACGGCCTGCTGTCGCTGATCAACCAGCCGCAGGCGGGCAGCCACCGCCTGACCGACCAGATCAAGGGCCTGCGCCGGCAGATCGCCGGCGAGGTCGGATTCGTCATGCCGGCGGTGCGAATCCAGGACAACCTGCAGCTTCCGCCCAACACCTACATCATCCGGATCAAGGAGATCGAGGCGGGGCGCGGCGACATCCGGCCGAACATGCTGCTGGTCATGGACCCGCGCGGCGAGGCCATGAGCCTGCCCGGCGAACAGACCACCGAGCCGACCTTCGGCCTGCCCGCCATCTGGATCGAGCCGGGCTACCGCGAGGAGGCGCTGTTCAAGGGCTACACGGTGGTCGATCCGTCCACGGTCGTCACCACGCACCTGACCGAGCTGATCAAGGACAACATGCCCGAGCTGCTCTCCTTCACGGAGACGCAGAAGCTGCTGGACGAGATGGACAAGGAGCACCAGAAGCTGGTGGCCGACGTCATCCCGCAGCAGATCACCGTGGGCGGGTTGCAGCGCGTTCTGCAGAACCTGCTTGCGGAACGCATTTCGATCCGCGATCTTCCGACCATCCTCGAGGGCGTCTCCGAGGCGGCGAGCCAGACCCGCAGCATCACGCAGATCACCGAGCACGTCCGCACCCGGCTGGCGCGCCAGATCTGCGAGTCCTGCGTCAACGAACTGGGCTTTATCCCGCTCATCACGCTGTCGCCCGAGTGGGAACAGGCGTTTGCCGAATCGCTGGTCGGCGATGGCGACGATCGCCAGCTGACCATGGCTCCCAGCCGCTTGCAGCAATTCATCACGTCGGTGCGACAGACCTTCGAGCGGCATGCCATGATGGGTGAGACTCCAGTCCTGCTGACCAGCCCGCTGATCCGGCCCTTCGTGCGCTCGATCGTCGAGCGCTTCCGGCCGTCCACGGTCGTGATGTCGCAGAACGAGATCCACCCCAAGGCGAAGATCAAGACGCTGGGGCAGATCTGATGACGCCCGCCCGCCCCGCCCGCCCCTGGAAGGAGCCCGTTAGATGCGGCTGAAATCCTTCCACGCCAAGACCATGTCGGAGGCCATGAAGGCCGTCCGGCAGGCGCTGGGCGACGATGCCATCATCGTGGCCACCCGCGAGGAGGAAGGCGGCGGCGTGCGCGTTACCGCCGCGGTGGAGGAGGACGACCAGTACGCCCCATCCGCCCCGCGCGTCCTGCCCAAGCCGGTCGAGCCGGAAGTGGACGTGGGCGAGCTGGTGGCCGACGCGCTGCACCGCCACGGCGTGCCGGCGGCGCTGGCCGAACAGCTGATCGACGCCGCCGCCGGCCTGGACACCGAGGACGCGACGCTAGCCCTGGGTGCGGCGCTGGACGCGCTGTTCAACTTCCACCCGCTGCCCGACGGCACCGCCCGCGGCCCGGCCCGGCCGCTGGTCTTCGTGGGCCCGCCGGGTGGCGGCAAGACGCTGACCATCGCCAAGATGGCGGCGCGCGCGGTGTTCAAGAAGCGCTCCGTCGCCGTCATCACCACCGACACGGTGCGTGCCGGCGGCGTGGAGCAGCTGTCGGGCTTCATGCGCCTCCTCAAGATCAAGCTGCACCGGGTGGACGACCCGGAGGCGCTGGGCGGTGCCCTGGAGATGAGCCGCGGCATGGACATCGTCCTGGTCGACACCGCCGGGCGCAACCCGTTCGACGACCAGGAGATGGCCGAGCTGCGGGCCCTGCTGGCGGCCGGAGAGGTGGAGCCGGTGCTGGTCCTGCCGGCCGGCATCGACGCGGTCGAGGCGGCCGAGACCGGCCTCGCCTTCCGCAAGCTGGGGGTCAAGCGCATGCTGGTCACCCGCCTGGACATCGCCCGCCGCCTGGGCAGCCTGCTGTTCGCCGCGCACCGCGCGCGGCTGGCCTTCTGCGACGGTTCCATCGCCGCCAAGGTCGCCGAGGGGCTGACGTCCCTCAACCCCGTGGCGCTCGCGCGCCTGATGATGCCCGGCCAGGAGAAGGCCGCACCCAAGGCGGCCAAGCCCAAGGCGGCCGCCGCAGCCCACGCCATGAGTTCCCCGTCCTCGAGGACCCTTCCATGACCGAACCCGTTTTCTCGGCTCCCGCCATGACCAAGGTCCGCCCGCTGCGCGGCGCGAATGTCATCGCCGTGGCCAGCGGCAAAGGCGGCGTCGGCAAGACATGGTTCTCCATCACGCTGGCGCACTCGCTGGCCAAGATGGGCAAGAACACGCTGCTGTTCGACGGCGACCTCGGGCTCGCCAACGTCGACATCCAGCTGGGCTTCGCGCCCAAGCACGACCTGGGGCAGGTGATGGACGGCTCCGTCACGCTGAAGCGCGCCGCCCAGCGCTTCCCCGACGGCGGCTTCGACATCATCGCCGGTCGCTCCGGCTCCGGCTCGCTCGCCACCCTGCCCAGCCAGCAGCTCTCCAGCCTGCGCAACGACCTGCTGGAACTGGCGCGCAGCTACGACTGGGTCATCATGGACATGGGGGCGGGCGTGGACCGCACGGTGCGCACGCTGTGCGGCCCGGCCGGCACCACGCTGGTCGTTACCACCGACGAGCCGACGTCGCTGACCGACGCCTACGCCTTCATCAAGCTGACGCACGCCACCAACCCGCAGGCCGACCTGCGCGTGGTGGTCAACGCCGCGCAGACCCTGAAGGAGGGAGAGCGCACCTACGGCACCATCCTGAAGGCCTGCCAGAACTTCCTGAAGTTCACGCCGCCGCTGGCCGGCATCATCCGCCGCGACATGAAGGTGCGCGACGCCATCCGCAACCAGGTTCCGCTGCTCACCCGCTCGCCCGGCAGCGACGCGGCCAACGACGTCAGCTCGCTGGCCAAGCGGCTGTTCAGCGTGCCGAAGGAATAAGGGGCGGGGCGCGCCATGGGCGGCGGCGTCCCCCCGCCGGTTTCCGGCCCGCCGGCCGCCCCTGCCCCGCAGGCGGCCGGTCCGGCGCTGGCCGAGGCGAGCGTCGCCAAGCTGCCCGAACGCCTGCAGGAGCTGCCGCGCGCCGTGGTGCTGACCGGCACCGTGGCGGGCGAGACGCCCGAGGGGCTGACCCGCGTGCGCACCCAGGCCGGCGAGGTGCTGCTGAAGAGCCCCGTGCCGCTGCCGGCCGACAAGCCCGTCACGTTGCAGATCTCCCCCGGCCAGCCGGCGCCGCGCGCGCTGGTGCTCGCCAACGCGCCCGCCACGACCGCCCCGGCGCCGGCACCGGCCGCCGGTGCGGCGGCGCAGCCGGCGGTGCTGCTGACGACGCTGCTGACCGGCGCCGCGACGCCGGCCGGCGGCCCGGCTGTAACGCCAAACGCCGCGGCGGCGCAGCCGCTGCAGCCCGGCGCCCTGGTGCCCGCCCAGGTGCTGGCCGCCGCCCCACGCGTCCCCACCCCGCCGGGCGGCCAGCCAGCCCCCTTGCCAGCCCCCCAGGCCGGCCTGCCGGCGCAGCCCGCCGCAACGCCGGCACCGGTGCCGATGGCCGGCACGGCTGCTCCCCCGCCCCCTGCCCCGGCCGGCGGCAAGCCGGCCGCCCCGGCGACCGCTCCCACAGCCGGCAGCCCGGCGGCGCCCGCGCCGACGGGCGGCGCCGTGCCGACGGGTGGCAGCGCCACCCACGGCACGCCGGTGAGCCTGGGCGGCGACGCCGCGCATCCCGGCGCCGAGACGCCGTCGATGCCCGCTCCTTCCGGCAACGCCACTCCGCCCGCCACAGCCGCCCCGCCGCCGGTGCTGGCGCAGGGCGGGACGCTGGCGCTGAAGATCCTCAGCGTGAAGCTTCCGGGCGCCCAGCCGGCGCCGGACGTGGCACCTCAAAGCCAGCCCGGCACCGCACCGGCCCCGAACGCCACCGCCGAACCGCCGCCGGGCGCCCCGGTGCTGAGCGGCACCATCGCCGGAAGCACGCCGCAGGGGCAGCCGGTCCTGGCCACCCGCCAGGGCATGCTGGCGCTGAACACGCAGGCCAGCCTGCCGCCCGGCACGCAGGTCACCGCCGCCGTCGCCGACCGCGCCGCCGCGGCCCCCGCCGCACCGCCCGGCGAACCGGAACTGATCGGCGCCGCCCGCGACTGGCCGACGCTGCGGCAGGTCATGGTGGCGCTGGCCGGGGCCGACCGGGCGCTGGCGCAGAGCCTGCTGAACACCGTGCTGCCGCAGCCCAACCGCAAGCTGGGTGCCGCCTTGAGCTTCTTCCTGTCGGCGGTGCGCGGCGGCGACGCGCGCGGCTGGCTGGGCGAGGAGGCCACGTCGGCGCTGGAGAAGGCCGGGCGCGGCGACCTGCTGAAGCAGCTGGAGGAGGAGTTCCGCAGCATGCAGCGGCAGTCGGCGGAGCCGCTGCCGGGCGACTGGCGGCCCTACACCGTGCCGATGTTCGACGGGCAGGCGATCCACCCCGTGCGCGTGCACGTCCACCCCCTGAACGGCGACGAGGAGGGCAACGCCCAGGGCGAGCGCGAGGCCGGCAGCCGCTTCCTGATCGACGTGGAACTGAGCCGCCTCGGCCCCATGCAGCTGGACGGCATGGTGCGGGAGCGCCGCTTCGACCTGATCCTGCGTAGCCAGAACGCCCTGCCGGCCGAGCTGCGCGCCGAGCTGACGCAGGTCTTCGCCGACAGCGTCGACGCCGTCGGCTACGGCGGCGGCATCACGTTCCAGGCCGGCCCGCGCGGCTGGGTCAAGCTGGCCCGCGCCGGCCGGGCGACGCTGGGCGTCACGGCGTGAGCACCGGCATGCACCGCCGCGAACGCCTGACCACCGCCGCCAACCCGGACGCCCGGCACGACTACCTGATCATCCTGGCCGGCGAGCCGCGGCCGGGCGTGCGGCTGGAGGTGCGCTACGTCCCCGACCGCTGGATCGTGGAGCCGGCCGGCTTCGCCGCCTACCTGGACGCGCTGGCGGACCTGCCGGGCGGGCTGGAGGCGCTGGCGCTCGCCGCGTTGGACGACGTCAACAACGAGCTGGTGCCGCGCTGGGCCGAGGTGCGCGCCGAAGCCGCCGATCCCGTACCCCACCGCGTCGTCGTGGAGGACCGCCAGCCCGGCTGGGACAACCCGCACTTCTTCGCCCGGTTGGAACGGCTGTGAGGTGCGGCGGGTTGAGAACGGACGAGAACCGTATCGGAGACCCGCCATGAAGCAGCCGCACACGGAACAGACGGTCAAGCACACCGACGACCAGCAGAACACCGGCAACCACAAGAAGCCCGACGCGCCGGACGCCAAGGGCGCCGACCGCTTCGGCGGCACCCGCGCCGGTGCGGAGAACGTCGAGCCGGCACGCAAAGACAAGTAGCGAGGACAAATAGCGAGGAACCATCCCGGCCCGCACCGGGTTCTCCCTTTATGTTGCAATGCAGCATGAACCGGCGCACCCTGCGAGGATGCGTCGCACGCAAGGATCAGGGAGTTCCCGGTGCTCAGACTCGGTCAGACGACGGCCAACCTCGCGCAGGGCCGCGCCCAGTGGAAGGAACTCATGGCCGGGCACCTCCCCGGCGGGGACGCGGACTCGGATCGCCTTGTCGAGGTGACGGGCTTCGGCGCGAACCCTGGCAACCTCCGCATGCTGGCCCACGTGCCGGCGGATTTGCCGCCGGGGGCGCCGCTGGTGGTGGCGCTGCACGGCTGCACGCAGACGGCCGCCGGCTACGACACCGGCACCGGCTGGTCCGCCCTGGCGGACCGGTACGGCTTCGCCGTGCTGCTGCCGGAGCAGAAGCGGGAGAACAACGCCAACCTCTGCTTCACCTGGTTCGAGCCCGGCGACACCACGAGCGGCCAGGGCGAGGCGGAATCGATCCGCGAGATGGTGGAACGGATGGTCGCCGACCACGGCCTGGACCGCCGCCGGGTGTACGTCACCGGCCTGTCGGCCGGCGGGGCGATGACGGCGGTCCTGCTGGCGACCCATCCGGACGTCTTCGCGGGCGGCGCGATCCTCGCCGGCCTGCCCCATGGTGCCGCGTCCAACGTGCAGGAAGCGTTCGAGGCCATGTTCCAGTGCCCCGAACGGCCGGCGACGGACTGGGGCGACCGGGTGCGCGCCGCCTCCGCGCACCGGGGTCCGTGGCCGCGGGTGTCGATCTGGCATGGCGGCGCCGACACCACGGTCACGCCACGCAACGCCGACGAACTGGTCAAGCAGTGGACGAACGTCCACGGCCTGCCCACCGCCCCGACGCTGGAAGAGGCCGGACCCGGCCACGTCCGGCGCGTCTGGCACGACGCCGACGGCGAACCGGTGGTGGAGCAGTACGCCATCGCCGGCATGGCGCACGGCGTGCCGCTGCACCCCGGCGAGGGACCCGGCGAAGGGGAAGAGCGCTGCGGCGTGGCCGGCCCCCACATGCTGGACGTCGGCCTGTCGTCGACGCACCGCATCGCGGCATCCTGGGTATTGGTGCCCGCACGGCGGCCGGAGTTCACCGCCCCGCGCGAACGCCTCGCCGTTCCGGCCGAGCCCCAGCACGACGGCAGCCTGGGCGGCTTCATCCATTCGACCATAACCAGGGCGCTGGAGGCCGCCGGGCTGATCAAGCGATAGGCTCGGCCGCAGGGTGTACGCATACGACCACGGCTTTACCAAAGCGCAATTGTGGCGGTGGCGGTGCCGGGCATATTCAGAAACAGGTTCATTTGATGACAAAGTTTCCGAATATGGCCAGAACGATCCCCACCGCCGACGAAGCCGACTGCTGGGTGCCGGACCCCGAGCGTCTGGCGAAGGAAACCGCCGACCTCCTGCGCTTCGGCACGCGGGTGCTGGCCGGTCTGGCGGTCACCGTAGCCGGCACGTTGGGCGGTCTCGCCGTGTGGTTCGCGGTGTGATGAAGCGCCGGCTCAGGTTCCGGCGTTTTCTTCCTGCTGGCGGCGGCGAAAGCCGATGAGCGCCGTCTCGTCCAGCATGGCGTTTTCTTTCTGCTTCAGCTTCTCGCGCTCGCGCTTGATGCGCTCCTCCTCCGCCAGCTCGAAGCGCTTCAGGTCCTGGTAGGCTTCGGCCATGGCGTCGGTGGCGACGGCGATCTGCGCTTCCACCTGCACGATGGACTCGGTCAGGCGCCGGCCGCGTTCGAGGGCGGCGCGGGCGAAGGCGGCATAGCCGAAGGCCACCTCCTCGTTGCCGCGCGCCGTTTCCTGTTCGCGCTGCACGTCCTCCTTCAGGCGGTCCAGTTCGCCCCGCAGGCGGTCGGCGAGGTTCTGCAGCTCGCTCAGCGCGCGGCGCTTCTCGTCGAGCTGCCATTTGTGCAGGCGGATGACGGATTTCAGCGAGTTCACGGCCAGGGCACCCCGAGGCATTCGGCAAGCATGGAGTAGCCCGTCGCCAGATCGGTGCTCTCACGCTTGCCCTGCTTGAGAAAGGCTTCCAGCGCCGGCTGGTAGTGGATGGCGAGGTCGACCTGCTGGTCGGTGCCCCGGCGGTAGGCGCCCAGCCGGATCATCTCCGCCATGTTGTCGTAGGAGGCAAGAAGCTGGCGCGCGGCGCCCACCAGCTCGTTCTCCTTCTGCGAGTTGCAGCCGGGCATGGTGCGCGACACGCTGCGCAGGATGTTGATGGCGGGATAGCGCCCCCGTTCGCCGATCTGGCGTTCCAGCACGATGTGGCCGTCCAGGATGCCGCGCACGGCGTCGGCGATCGGCTCGTTGTGGTCGTCGCCGTCCACCAGCACGGTGAACAGGCCGGTGATGGTGCCAGACCCGACGACGCCCGGCCCGGCGCGCTCCAGCAGGCGCGGCAGCTCGGAAAAGACGGTCGGCGGATAGCCCTTGGTGGTCGGCGGCTCGCCCGCCGACAGGCCGATCTCGCGCTGGGCCATGGCGAAGCGCGTCACGCTGTCCATCATGCACAGCACGTCGCGGCCCTGGTCGCGGAAATACTCCGACACGGCCAGCGTCATGTAGGCGGCCTGCCGGCGCATCAGCGGCGGCTCGTCCGAGGTGGCGCAGACGACGATGGCGCGCGACAGGCCCTCCTCGCCCAGGTCCTCGGTGATGAATTCCTGCAGCTCGCGCCCGCGTTCACCGATCAGGCCGATCACCGCCACCTCGGCCGCCGAGAACTTGGCCAGCATCGACATGACCGACGACTTGCCGACGCCCGAGCCGGCGAAGATGCCCATGCGCTGGCCGCGGCAGCAGGTGAGGAAGGTGTTGATCGCGCGGATGCCGAGGTCGAGCTTCTGCCCCACCCGCGCGCGGGAGTGGGCGGAGGGCGCCGTGTTGCGCACCGGCACGCCCATGGTGCCCTTGGGCAGCGGCCCCTTGCCGTCCACCGGCTCGCCCAGCGCGTTGATGACGCGGCCCAGCCATGCGTCGGTGGGATAGACGGACGGTTGACCATCCGACACCACGGCACGACATCCGATTCCGACGCCGTCGAGCGTGCCAAAGGGCATGAGCAGGGCGCGCCCTTGGCGGAACCCCACCACCTCGCACGGGATGCGGCGCCGTTCACGGGATTCGATGACGCAGCGGCCGCCGATCGACAGTTCCTTCTCGATGCCGCCGACCTCGGCCAGCAGGCCTTGAACGCCGGTGACCCGCCCGAAACGGCGGAACTCCGGCAGCGCATCGATGTCTTCGATCAGGCGGGCGACGTCGGCGGGCACGGCGGCTCCGGCTGGGCTGGAGGTGGGCTGCGGTCGGCTCTGTTAAGCATCGCGCGCGGCGGCGGCCCTGGGAATACATAGGGATTGCACCGGGATTGCACCGTCCGCCGGGCCATATTCGACCGGAATGATTAACGTTAAATGAAACGTTTTTAGTCCCTGGCGTTAAGCTGAATCGTCTGTTAACCTGTGTAAACAGGCCACTCGATCTGTTTAAGGAAGTGCCGCTGCCACCGGTCGGTTTTGGGACGAAGGCACCATCAAACGCGGGAATACGCCATGAGGGTACTGCTGGTCGAAGACGATACCTCGGTCGCCAAGAGCATCGAGCTGATGCTGCAATCGGAGGGCTACATCGTCGATTCCACCGACATGGGCGAGGACGGCCTCGAGATCGGTAAGCTCTACGATTACGACATCATCATCCTCGACCTGATGCTTCCGGACATCGAGGGGTTCGAGGTTCTGCGCCGTCTGCGCGCCGCGCGCGTGACCACCCCGATCCTGATCCTCTCCGGCCTGTCGGAGCTGGACAACAAGATCAAGGGCCTGGGCATCGGCGCCGACGACTACCTGACCAAGCCGTTCGACAAGCGCGAGCTGATCGCCCGCATCCAGGCGATCGTCCGCCGGTCCAAGGGCCATTCGGACAGCATCATCCGCACCGGCCGCCTGACCGTGAACCTCGACACCCGCACGGTGGAGGTCGACAGCCAGCCGCTGCACCTGACGGGCAAGGAATACGGCATCCTGGAGCTGCTGTCCTTGCGCAAGGGCACCACGCTGACCAAGGAGATGTTCCTCAACCATCTCTACGGCGGCATGGACGAGCCGGAGCTGAAGATCATCGACGTGTTCGTCTGCAAGCTGCGCAAGAAGCTGGCGGCGGCCACCCAGGGCGACAACTACATCGAGACGGTGTGGGGCCGCGGCTACGTTTTGCGCGACCCGCACGAAGAGGCCCACCACGCCCCGCCGGGCAAGGTGGCGCAGCACGCGGCGGGGTGATCCCCGCCGCCGCGTCGTCTGCTTAGCGCTTCCAGATCGGCTTTTCCGCCTCGCGCCGCGCTTCGGCGCGGGTGAGGCCAATGTCGCGCAGCAGCGCGTCGTCCAGCTTCGCCAACGCCTGCCGCTGCCGCGCGCGCTCGACCATCGCCGTCAACGGCGCGCCCAGCCGTGCCGCCTGCCGACGCACCCCGTCGAGCGCTCCTGGCCACCACGCCGCCGGAATGCCGCCGGCTTTCCTGTCCCAGGTCATCGCTGCACGCTCCCGCCGTGGGTCCCGCGTCCAGGAATGCGCCCGCGCGCCCATTGTCCGCAAACGATCCTTTCTCTATCCTGCATGAGGAAATCTCATGGGGTGGTGGGGGAAAGGGGCGGACCATGGCGCGGCAGCTTCCTTCGCTGAACGGCCTGCGCGCGTTCGAGGCGGCGGCGCGGCACCTCAGCTTCACCCGTGCGGCGGAGGAGCTGAACGTGACGCAGAGCGCCGTCAGCCACCAGATCCGCGCGCTGGAGGACCGGCTGGGCGTGCGGCTGTTCCGCCGCCTGAACCAGACGCTCCTCCTCACCGACGCCGGCCAGTTGCTGCTGCCCTGCGTGCGCGACGCCTTCGACCGGCTGGCGGCGGGCGTCGAGCGGGTGGTGCAGCACGAGGCGGCGGGGGTGCTGACGGTCAGCGTCTCGCCCTCCTTCGCGGCGCGCTGGCTGATGGGGCGCATCGGCCGCTTCCGCCTGCGGCATCCGGACATCCACCTGCGCATCAGCGCCAGCCCGCACCACGTGGACTTCGCCCGCGAGACGGATATCGACATGGCGGTGCGGCACGGGCTGGGCTTCTGGGAAGGTCTACGGGCCGACCGACTGCTCACCGACGAGATCTTCCCGGTGTGCAGCCCGGACCTGCTGAAGGGCACCCTGCCCCTGCGCACGCCGGGCGACCTGCGCCACCACACGCTGCTGGACGACGCCCAGCACGGCTATTGGGAGGACTGGCTGGCGACGGCCGGCGTGCCCGGCCTGTCCGCCTGCCCCGACCTGGTGTTCGACGACTACGGGCTGGCGATCGAGGCGGCGCTGCGCGGCCAAGGGGTCGCCATGGGGCGCGCCACGCTGGTGGGCGAGGAGATCGCCGCCGGCCGGCTGGTGCGCCTGTTCGACCTCGGCGTTCCGGCCGACCTCGGCTACTACGTGGTCTGCCCGGAAGCCACCGCCGACCGCCCGAAGGTCCGCGTGTTCCGCGATTGGCTTCTGGCCGAAGCCGCCGCGGGCGGCGCTCAGTAATTGCTGATCTCGACCAGATTGCCGTCGGGATCGCGGATGTAGACCGAGGTGATCGGCCCGACGGCGCCGGTGCGCGGCACCGGCCCCTCTTCCACCGCCACGCCGTGTGCGGCCAGATGCGCCTGCACCTCGGCAATCGGCGTCGCCGTGATGAAGCAGACGTCGGCCGAGCCGGGGACGGGCGACCTCGCCTTCGGCTCGAACTCCTTGCCGGCGACGTGCAGGTTGATCTTCTGCGACCCGAAGCTCAACGCCTTGCGCCCCTGCGCGCCGAAGGTCACCAACTCCATGCCCAGCACGCGGGTGTAGAAGTCGACGGTGGCGTCCAGGTCGCGCACCGTCAGCACGAAGTGGTCGAGGCGGTCGATCTTCATGAAGCACGCTCCCTTTCCGGGTCGAGTGCCGACCGGATGTCCGTCTGCGCGAAGTCGTTGCCCTTGTACAGCAACGGGAGGCCGCGCATCTTGGCAAGGGCGTAGCTGAAGCTGTCGCCCATGTTGAGAACTGCGGGCGGTGCGCGCCTTCCTTTACCGAAGGCCAAGAGCGCTGCGACGGCGGCGGCCGCCTGATCCTCGTCCAGCGGTTCCACACGCACGCCAAGATTCACAAGCAAGGCGTCGATCGCCGATACTCCGGCCGGACCGAAGCGTCCCAGAGCAACGTGGGCAATCTCCACACGCGTGGCTGCCGACATGATCGGCTGCGTGTCGGTCAGGAGTTGCTTGAAAAGGTCGCCCTCGGGCTCCCCAAGGGCGAGGGCGAAGATCGCGGACGAATCAACCACGATCTCCTTCATCGGAGTTGACCGTCCTCATCGTAAAGCATTTCGTCCGGATGGCGCGGGTCGAGCACGGGCAACGCCCTTATCCGCGCGAGGCACTCATCGATCCGGCGAAGCCGTTCCTCCCGCGCAGCCAGCAGCTTTGCGTGACGCTCCGCAAGAGCGGCGCCAATCGCCTCGGTTATGCTGGTCCCCTCCAGCCGCGCCACTTCACGGGCCAGTTGGTCTACGGCGGGGTCCTTGAGATAGATCGCCATGGCGCGCACCAGGGATATCCGTCCAGATCCCCAGTATATATCACTCCAACGGTGTGAGGGAAACGCCTCCCATCACACCGCCGCGCGCATGCCGGCCGGCGGGCTGAAGCCGCCCGTGGAGAGGGTGTAGAGGCCGCGCTGGCCGTCCACCGGCTTGAAACGGTCGGTGATGCCCAGCACCGTCTCGGCACCGCCCAGGTACAGAACGCCGTCCTGCGGCATCAGGCGGGCGATGCCGTCCAGCACCTTGGCCTTGGTCGGCTGGTCGAAGTAGATCAGCACGTTGCGGCAGAACACCACGTCGAACTGGCCCAGCGCGCCGAGGTCACCCAGCAGGTTCCATTCGCGGAACGACACCATCTGGCGCAGGTTCGGGTTGATCTGCCACTTGTCGCCCTGCTGCTTGAAGTGCTTCACCAGCATCTGGATGGGCAGGCCGCGCTGCACCTCGAACTGGGTGTAGACGCCGGCTTTGGCGCGCTCGACCATCTCGGCGGAGATGTCGGTGCCGACGATCTCGATGCGCCAGCCGGCCACCTTGGCGGCGTCCTCGTTCAGCAGCATGGCCAGCGAATACGCCTCCTGCCCGGACGAGCAGGCGGCCGACCAGATGCGGATCTGGCGCTTGGCCGCGCGCGCCTCAAGAAGGCGCGGCAGGACGATCTGCTTGAATTGGTCGAACGGCTTCTGGTCGCGGAAGAAGGACGACTCGTTGGTCGTCATCGCCTCCGTGATGTCGCGCAGCAGCGCCTCGTCCTTGCGCGTGCGCACGGTCGTGGCCAGCTCGTCGAGGCCCTTTATGTTCCACTTGCGCGCCACCGGCATCAGCCGGGATTCGAGCAGGTAGGCCTTGTCCTTGGTCAGCACCAGGCCGGAGCGCTGCTTCAGCAAGGTGGCGAACATGTCGAAGTCTTCGACCCTCATGCTGCCGTCCTCAACGCGAACTTGCGGATGTAGGGGCCGATTTCCTTCAGCGGCAGGATGGCGGTGCACAGCCCCGCCGTCGCCACCGCGCCCGGCATGCCCCAGACGACGCTGGTCGCCTCGTCCTGGCCGATGACCGTGCCGCCGGCGTTCACCACCTCAGTGCAACCCTTCATGCCGTCCTGGCCCATCCCGGTGAGGATGCAGGCCAGCACCTTGCGCCCGTAGGCGCGCACGATGGAGCGCATCATCGGGTCCACCGCCGGGCGGCAGAAATTCTCCGGCGCGTCCTTGGTCAACTGGATGACGTTGGAGCCGGCGCGCTGCGCCACCAGCATGTGGAAGTCGCCCGGTGCGATGTAGACACGGTTGGCGACGATCGGCTCGCCGTCCTTGGCTTCCTTGGCGTCGATGCCGCACTGGCGGGTGATGTGCTCGGCCAGGATGGTGGTGAAGGTGGCGGGCATGTGCTGCGTCACCAGGATCGGCTGGGTGACGCCGCCCTTCATGTGCGCCAGCACCTCGAACAGCGCCTGCGGGCCGCCGGTCGAGCTGCCGATGGCGATCACGTCCGGGCGCACCGGCAGGCCGGCGGGCGCGGGGCGCAGCACCGGCGGGCCGGGATCGGGCCGGCGGAACGGGCTGGGCGCCGTCGCCCCACCCTCACCGCGCGCGGCCGGAGACAGCGGCGACGGCGCCAGCGGCCGGATCTCGCCGCGCGAGCGCGAGCCGGCGCGGCGCGCCGCCGCACCCAGCGCCTTCACCTTGGACACCAGCTCGCGCTTGAAGTCCTCGGCCCCGCCGACCTCGCGGGTCGAGGTGGGCTTGGGGATGTAGTCGGCGGCACCGGCCTGCAGGCAGCGCATGGAGACGTCGGCGCCGCGCAGCGTCAGCGTCGACGCCATGATGATCTTCACCTGCGGCGCCACCGCCAGCAGCTTGGGCAGCGCCGTGATGCCGTCCATCACCGGCATCTCGATGTCCAGCACGATGACGTCGATGGAGTTGCGCTGGAGCGAGTTGATCGCCATCTGGCCGTCGCCCACCGAGGCGACGACGCGGATCTCCGGATCACCTTCCAGCGCGCGCGTCAGCAACCCGCGGATCACCGCGGAGTCGTCCACCACCATCACCCGGAACGGGTCGGGGCTGGCCGGTCGCGTCGTGGCGTTTATGCCCCTGAAACTGTCGGACATACGGGCGTGCCGCCTTCTTCTCAGTCGTTGCGGGCCGGGCGCGTCACAGCAGCCCCACCTGCTGGAACTTCGTCTGGATGATGTCGCTGTCGAAGGGCTTCATGATGTACTCGTTGGCCCCGGCCGACAGCGCCTCCTGGATGTGCGCCAGATCGTTCTCGGTGGTGCAGAAGACCACCTTGGGAAAGTCACCGCCCGTCATCTTGCGCAGCCGGCGCAGGAACTCGATGCCGGTCATCACCGGCATGTTCCAGTCCAGCAGGATCGCGTCGGGCATGTTGACGGCGCAGGCCTCCATGGCCTGCTTGCCGTCCTCCGCCTCGGTGCAGGTGAAGTTCAGCTCTTCCAGGATCTTGCGGGCGACCTTGCGGACGACACGGCTGTCATCGACCACCAGACAGGATTTCATCGCACACGCCTCGGGCGGTTGGGACGGGACCGCGCGGGTCCCGTCAGGCCGCTTCCATGTTGGTGAAGTTGAGGAGCCGCGGCACGTCGAGCACCACCATGAGCTGCCCGTTCAGGCGGTAGATGCCGGTCGACACCTCGCGCCAGCGCGGGTCCAGCGTCGCCGGGTTGCGCTCGAAGTCCTCGTTCGACAGGCTCAGCACCTCGCCGACCGAGTCCACCATCAGGCTGTACAGCTCGCCGCGCAGGTCGACGACGATGGACATGCCCGGCTTGTCCTTCGGGCGCGCCGACAGGTTCAGGCGCAGGCGCACGTCGATGGCGGTGACGATGCGGCCGCGCAGGTTCAGCGACCCGGCCACCTCCGGCGGCGCCAGCGGGATGCGGGTGATCTTCTGGTTGCCCAGGACGTCCTGGACCTGCAGGACCGGAATGCCGAACAGCTGGTCGGCGATGGTCATCGTCACATAGTCCTGGTTGCCGGACGTGACGATCTCCTCGCCCTTGGTCTTCTTGGCGGGAAGCTTGGCGTTGCTGGTGCTCATGCGGCGGCATCCTTCTGTTCGGACAGCGTCTGCTGGAGCGTGTAGAGCAGCGCGTCACGATCGAACTTCGCGACATAGTCGGTGAAACCGGCCTGCCGGCCGCGGTCGAGGTCGCGCTGGGTGGCGTGGCTGGACAGCGCCACCATGGGCACCGCCTGCCAGCGGGTGCCGCGGCGGATGGCCTCGGCGAAGTCGAAGCCGCTCATGCCCGGCATCTCGATGTCGGAGACGATGACGTCGAAGTCCTCGCCCGCCTCGCACAGCGCCAGCGCCTCGGTGGCGTTCTCCACCGCCGTGACGTCGTAGCCGGCCACCGACAGCAGCGGCGTGAGTAGGTTGCGGAAGAACGGGCTGTCGTCCACCAGCAGCACGCGCTGCGCCTTCTCCTCCTCGAACGCCTCGGAGTTGGCGGAGCCGAACCAGTCCTTGTACGCCTGCGTCAGGAAGAAGCCGGCGTCGATGACGTCGGTGGCCTTGCCGGCGATGATGGCGGAGCCCATCAGGCCCGGACGCTCGGCGGTCAGCTGGACGACCAGCTTCTCCTCCACGATGTCGACGATCTCGTCGACGATCAGGCCCATGGAGCGGTCGCCGTCGGCGAACACCAGAACCGGCTGGCGGCCTTCCTGGCCCATCATGAAGCCCGGATCGATCGGCACCAGCGGCATCAGCTTGCCGCGGTACTGGACCACCGGCATGCCGTTGGAGAGTTCGACCGAGGCCAGCTCGACGTCCTCCAGGCGGGCGACCAGCGACAGCGGCACCGCCTTCGGCGCGCCCTCGCCAGCGCGGAAGAGCAGGAGCGCCATCTTGTCCTCCTGGCGGGTCGCCTGGACCGACGTCGTCTCCTTGGTGACGTTCTCGCCCATGGTGATCTCGCCGGATGCCGACGCGATGCCGTTGGGGTCGAGAATCATGATGACCGAGCCGTCGCCCAGGATGGTGTTGCCCGAGAACATCTCGATGTGGCGCAGGATCGGCGCCACCGGCTTCACCACGATTTCCTCGGTGTCGAACACGCGGTCGACCATGATGCCGAAGGTGTAGGTGCCGACCTGGGTGACGACGATGAAGGTCTCGTCG
>NZ_DASPMG010000103.1:0-11270 GCF_035627195.1 Azospirillum sp. | reverse complement strand
AGACCGCGCGCCGGCCCGGACAGCCCGTCGGCGTCGCGGAGCGCCAGCAGCGGCCTGAGCCTGGAGGCGATGTGGCCGCGCACGCAGGCCTCCAGGCGGGCGCGCACGCGCTCGGCCTGCGCCTGGTCGAGCAGCGCCTCGGCGTTGGGCGCCACGTTCGGGGTGAGCACCGACGGGCCGGCGGCCAAGCGCGCCACGACGATCCCCCGCCAGGACAGCGTGCCGTCCTCGCCCAGCGCGAAGGCCTCGTCCGGCTCCTGCTCCAGGGCGCGGACGCGCGCCGCGATCTCGTCGCGCAGCGCCCGCCGGGCGGCGGTCAGCAGCGCCCTCGCCTCCTCCGACCGGTCGGGGGCGTCGGGGACGAAGCGGAAGCCCTCCAGGTGACCGACGGGGTGCCCCTCGACCACCACCTCGCCGTCGTCGCGCACGCCGGCCATCAGGTCGCGCCCGTCCTTCAGCGTGCGCACCAGCATGGCCGAGCGGCGGTCGATGAAGCGCTGCGTCAGCCGCTCGTGCAGGGCGTCCGACAGCTTGTCCTCGATGGCGCGGGTGCGCTCCTGCCAGTGGGTGGGGTCCTTCAGCCACGCCGGGCGGTTGGAGATGTAGGTCCAGGTGCGGATGTGGGCGATGCGCGCCACCAGCGCGTCGATGTCGCCCTCCGTCCGGTCCAGGCGGGCGACCTGCTTGGCCACCCAGTCCTCGTCCAGCCGGCCGGCGGGGGCGCGCAGGTAGCGGAAGATCTGCCCCAGCAGGCGGGTGTGCGCGTCCGACAGCACCTTGCGGAAGTCGGGGATCTGGCAGACCTCCCACAAGAGCTGGACCGCCGGCTTGCCCTTGGCGAGGTCCATCACCTCCGGGTCGCGGACCAGTGCTTGCAGCGCCAGATGGTCGTCGGCGTCGCGGGCGCGGACCAGTTCGGGGATGGGCGGGCGCTCCTCCAGCGACTTCAGCAGGAAGCCCGGCGTCTCGAAGCGCAGCTTGGAATTGCGCCACATCAGCGCCTTCAGCGTGTCGAACTCGTGGTTCTCGACGCGGTCGATCAGCTCGGGCTCCAGCTCGCCCACCTCGTCGGTGGTGCCGAAGGTGCCGTCGCGCATGTGGCGGCCGGCGCGGCCGGCGATCTGGCCGACCTCCGGCGCGCGCAGGCGGCGCGGCGCGAAGCCGTCGAACTTCACGATGCGGGCGAAGGCCACGTGGTCGACGTCCATGTTCAGGCCCATGCCGATGGCGTCGGTGGCGACCAGATAGTCGACCTCGCCGGCTTGATAGAGCCCGACCTGGGCGTTGCGGGTGCGCGGGCTCAGCGCCCCCAGCACCACCGCCGTGCCGCCGCGCTGGCGGCGGATCAACTCGGCCGTCGCGTAGACGTCGGTGGCGGAGAAGGCAACGACGGCGGAGCGGGGGGGAAGCCGCGTCAGCTTCTTGTAGCCGGCGTAGGTCAGCTGGGAGAAGCGCGGGCGGGTGACGAACTCGGCGCGCGGCACCAGCTTGCGGATCAGCGGCTGGATGGTCTCGGCGCCCAGGAACATGGTCTCCACGAGGCCGCGGGCGTTCAGCAGCCGGTCGGTGAAGATGTGCCCGCGCTCGGGATCGGCGCACAGCTGGACCTCGTCCACCGCCAGGAAGTCGACGGCGCGGTCCAGCGGCATCGACTCGACGGTGCAGACCCAGTAGCTGGGGTGGGGCGGCAGGATCTTCTCCTCGCCCGTCACCAGCGCCACGGCGTTCCGGCCCTTGGCCGCCACGATCCGGTCGTAGTTCTCGCGCGCCAGCAGGCGCAGCGGGAAGCCGATCATGCCGCTGCGGTGGCCGAGCATCCGCTCGATGGCGAGATGGGTCTTGCCGGTGTTGGTCGGCCCGAGAACGGCGACCACCCGCCCGCCGACGCCGGACGGCTCGTATAGCGCTCCTACCATGGTTCTAAGCATTGGGGCGAATGCCCCCCAATGCAAGCGTGAGGGCTGCCGCTGCGCCTACCCATTCATCCGGATGCCCCACCAGACCAATGGACCGCGTCGGATTGCGTGGCTATCGTGGGCGGACGCCCGATTCCAGCGGAGTGCCTACGATGCCGCGTCCCACCTCCCGCACGCTCGCCGCCCTACTCCTCGCCGCGGGCACCGCCGCGGCCATGCCGGTGCCGTCCCATGCCCAGGCGCCGGCCCCCGCGGTGGCCTCCACCGCCGTGACGGCCGCCGTGACGTCCGAGGGCGCGCAGGCCATCGCCGCGGCGGTCGAGGCCGGCATCCGCAAGTGGTTCGCGGCCGACGTGACGGACGGCAGCGTGCTGTGGAAGGGCACGACGACGGCCACCGCGTCCGGCGACCATTACCAGGTGAGCCTGCCGTTCCTGTCGCTGGTCAACGACGACAAGTCGCGTCTCGACGTCGGCGTCATCCGGCTGGCGGTGAAGCCGCTGGCCGACGGCAACCATCAGGTGGGCATCGCGCTGCCGCCCAGCATGCCGCACTTCGACGCCAAGGGCGCGCCGGAAGGCGCGCTGACCATCGGCCGCCAGCAGGTCTTCGGCGTCTGGGCGCCGCGCTTCCAGACCTTCCTGTCGCTCGACGCCGCCCTGGGCGCCATCGGCATCACCAACAACAAGGGGCAGGCGCGCCTCAACCTCGCCGACATGGCGGGCAAGGTCGACCTCAAGGCCGACGGCGCCGGTCCCAACACCTACAGCGGCGCCAGCTCCTTCACGCTGGGCGGGCTGAAGGCGCACGACGAGAAGGGCGTGCCGGTCGGCAGCATCGGCACGCTGGCCATCGACGCCACCTACGGCCGCCTCGACCTGGAACGGCTCGCCAAGCTGACCGACTCGGTGCCGGCCGCGGCGCCCGCCGCGGCGCCCACGCCGTCTCCCCAGGCGGCGCCGTCCGCCAGCGGCGCGCCGGCCCCCGCCCCGCTGCCGCCGATGCCGGCGGTGCCCGACGTGCAGGGGCTGTTCGGCGGCGCCGGCTTCACCCTGCGCCTCGACGACATCGCCTTCACCGACACCGACGACGGCACGCGGTTCGGCTGGAAGCAGGCGCGCCTGCAGGGCGGCGTGGACGACCTGGACAAGCCGATGGCGCGGGCCACGCTCGGCTTCTCGCAGAACGGGCTGTCGTTCGAGCCGCTGCCGGGCCCGGGCGAGTTCCTGCCGCAGAGCGTCGAGTTCGCCATGAGCATGGGCAAGGTGCCGACCGCCGCCCTGTCGCAGGCCTTCTCCGCCTCCTCCATGCCGGGGCTGGACATCGCCACGGCGGGGGCGGCGGCCGGCTTCCAGTTCCTCGGCGCGTTGGGGCAGGCGGGCAGCGAGATCAAGGTCGACCGGCTGTCGGTCGTCACCCCCGCCACCGCCGGCACGCTGAACGGGCAGGCGACCTTCACGCAGAGTGCGGCCTTCGGCGCGGTGGGCGCCTTCTCGCTGGTGATGCGCGGGCTCGACAGCGCGATCAGGGTGCTGCAACCCAAGGGCGCCAAGCCCGACCCGGACACGCAGGGCACCATCCAGGCACTGACCATGATCCAGGCGCTGGGCCAGCAGAGCAAGGACGAGCGTGGGCAGGAACTGCGCACCTACCGCATCGACCTGACGCCGGAAGGCAAGGTGATGCTGAACGGCACCGACCTCGCCCCGCTGCTGGGCGGCGGCGAGCCCGCCCCGGAACCGGCGCCGGAACCGGCCCCGACGAAGCGCGGCGCCAAGAAGACCTGATCCGCGCCCACACGATCATCATCGTGGCGATGCACGCGGGCCTTGCACGGCGAGGCCCGCTTGCTCACATATGCGCCGGATTTAAGCCACCCCGCATAACAACCAGGAACGATGGTGATACCCATGACCGAGGAACGGCTCAGTTTTCAAGCCGAGGTCAGCCGCCTGCTCGACATCGTCGCGCACTCGCTCTACAGCGAGAAGGAGGTCTTCCTGCGCGAGCTCGTCTCCAACGCCTCCGACGCCTGCGACCGGCTGCGCTACGCGGCGCTGACGCAGCCGGAGCTGTCGGCCGACGACCCGAACCTGAAGGTCCGCCTGATCGCCGACAAGGACGCGCGCACGCTGACCGTCGCCGACAACGGCATCGGCATGAACCGTGAGGACCTCGTCGAGAACCTGGGCACCATCGCCCGCTCCGGCACCGCCGCCTTCATGCGCCAGCTGACCGGCGACTCCAAGAAGGACGTCAGCCTGATCGGCCAGTTCGGCGTCGGCTTCTACTCCGCCTTCATGGTGGCCGAGCGCGTCGAGGTGCTGACCCGCAAGGCCGGCGAGGCGCAGGGCTGGCGCTGGGAGTCCGACGGCAAGGGCGAGTTCACCATCGCCGAGGCCGGCGACGTGGCGCGCGGCACCCGCGTGGTCCTGCACCTGCGCGAAGGCGACGACGAGTACCTGGAGGAGCACCGGCTGGGCGCCATCGTGCGCAAGTACTCCGACCACATCGCCATCCCCATCCTGTTCGGGGACGGCGAGGACGCCAATGCGCTGAACAGCGCGTCGGCCCTGTGGATGCGCTCCAAGAACGAGATCACGCCGGAGCAGTACACGGAGTTCTACCACCACGTCGGCCACAGCTTTGACGACCCGTGGCTGACCCTGCACTGGCGCGCCGAAGGGGCGATCGAATACACGAACCTCCTGTTCGTGCCGACCTCCAAGCCCTTCGACCTGTTCGATCCCAAGCGCGCGCACCGCGTGAAGCTGTACGTCAAGCGCGTGTTCATCACCGAGGGGACGGAGGGGCTGGTCCCGCCCTACCTGCGCTTCCTCAAGGGCGTGGTGGACACCGAGGACCTGCCGCTCAACATCAGCCGCGAGATGCTCCAGCACAACCCGATGCTGGCGAAGATCCGCGCCGGCATCACCCGCCGGATCCTGAGCGAGCTGAACAAGAAGGCCAAGGACGAGGAGAGCGCTTCCGAGTACGCGACCTTCTGGGAGAACTTCGGCGCCGTGCTGAAGGAAGGCCTGTACGAGGACTTCGAGCACCGCGACGAGTTGCTGAAGCTGCTGCGCTTCCGCACCACGGCGGGTGACGGCTGGGTGTCGCTGGAAGACTACGCCGGCCGCATGAAGGAGGGCCAGGAGGCCATCTTCACCATCGCCGGCGACGACGTGGACAGCCTGCTCAAGAGCCCGCAGTTGGAAGGCTTCCGCGCCAAGGGCGTGGAGGTGCTGCTGCTCACCGACCCGGTGGACGAATTCTGGGTTCAGGCCGTCGGCCAGTACAAGGAGAAGCCCTTCAAGTCGGTCACCCGCGGTGGCGCGGACCTGGGCAAGATCCAGGGTGGCGAGGACAAGCCGGAGGCCGAGAAGGTGCCGGAAGGCGACCTCGCCAGCCTGATCGCGCTGTTCAAGCTGACGCTGGGCGACACGGTGAAGGACGTCCGCTCCTCCGAGCGCCTGACCGACAGCCCGGTCTGCCTCGTGGCCGACGACAACGACATGGACATGCACCTGGAACGCCTGCTCAAGCAGCACAAGCAGCTGGGCGTGGGCCCGTCCAAGCGCATTCTGGAGCTGAACCCCGGCCACCCGCTGATCAAGCGCCTGACCGAGCGGGCCAAGGCCGGCGGTGCCAGCGGCGACTTGGACGAGATGGCATGGCTGCTGCTCGACCAGGCCCGCATCGTCGAGGGCGACCCGCTCCCCGACCCGGCCGCCTTCGCGCGCCGGCTGTCGTCCATGCTGGCCAAGGGACTGGCGGCGTGACGCCGTGAGTTGGGATGCGAGGGGCTCCGGCCCCTCGCGCTCCCCGGCCAGGGGCGGTGGCCCCCGGACCCTTTAACGTTTGGAGCGCTCGTGCTCCATGTAGGCGCGCAGCACGGCGTTGATCTTCGTCTGATAACGCCGGCTGCTGGCCTTGAAGTAGTCCAGCACCTCGCGGTCGATGCGGATGCTGATGGCCGTCTTCGTCGCCGGTTCGGCGACCTCGGCCTCCTCGAACCACGCCTCGTCGACCAGGGGGGCCGCGTCGGGATCGCTCTCGACGGCAGCCCGGATCTGGTCGTCGCTCAGGGCATCGGCCCTGGACCAATCAGTCTTCTTCGTCCGGGGCGAGCCCGGCGACCGTCTCACGATACGCTCTTCGCTCATGTCTGTTCGCCATTCGTGCGGAGATGATCCGGCAAGCGTCTCCTCGCCACGTGTAAACAACGGCGAGCACGTGTCCGTCCACCTCACCAAAGGCGACGAAGCGTGTTTCGCCATAGTCGAAACGTTCATCGATCCGCTGCACATCGGACCGTCCCAAATGCCTGTTGCGGTTTCGAAGTCGATGCCGTGTTTAACGATGTTGATGTCCTCTTTGTCTTCGTGCCATTCGAAGTCGCTTGGGGTCATTGTAGGTTTCTGTCATTGCGCAGGCTCGTTGGTCGGAAGACGGCGAGTCGCCGGTGGTGGAGCCGTACCCCGTCAGCCGGAGCTGTCAGGGCCTAAGCGGGAATATCGTATATACAATCGTGTATCGCGTCCAGCGGCTAACGGCCTGAATTGAAAAGTAAGGTCTCCATCCGCGAAGGCGGTCAATGGTCCATCCACCCTCCGTCTTCGTTGCTATCCGGCAGATGCAACAACCAAAAGTTTTCCCAATGCGGCGCGCCGTCGCGGTGTCGCCAAGATTCCCCAAGGAAAAAGACCCACTGCCACACTGTGGTTTGAGAATGGACGGTGGGCACATTATCTTCCTGGGCAAAGGGGAGGTGAGCATGCCGACGCGCATTGAAGACCTGTGCCACCAGAAGGGGCTGAAGATGACCGACCAGCGGCGGGTGATCTCCCGCGTGCTGTCGGAATCGACCGACCACCCCGACGTGGAGGAGGTGCACCGCCGCGCCACCGCCATCGACCCGCGCATCTCCATCGCCACCGTGTACCGCACCATGCGCCTGTTCGAAGAGGCGCAGGTGATCGAACGGCTGGACTTCGGCGACGGCCGCGCCCGCTATGAGGAGAAGCGGGACGAGCACCACGACCACCTGATCAACCTTCAGACGGGCGAGGTGCTGGAGTTCACCAACGAGGAGCTGGAGCGCCTGAAGGAGATGATCGCGCGCGAGCTGGGCTATCGCCTGATCGGTCACCGGCTGGAGCTGTACGGCGTGCCGATCGGCCGGTCGGGGGCTGCCGAGCCGGGCTGACCCGGACGGGGTTCCCGGACGCGCCATTGGGCGGCGTTGCGGGACACCCGCGTCGCTTGCGGAGTGCAACCGCTGCAGGACTGGGCGTTGCGGCGGGCCAAGGCCAGTTTAGGTCGACATCAACAGCGATCGTGCCGGCCCAGCCCATGAGCAGACAAGACGAAGCCCTCCTCGCCCGCCTGGACCGTCTGACCGAGATGCTGAACAAGCGGTTCGACGCCATCGACGCCCGCCTCGACGGAATGGAGCAGGAGACGGCGGAGATCCTCGGCTTCCTCATCGCCCTGAAGGCGAGCATCGAGGGCATGGCCGGCGACCTGGGCGATGGAGACCTGGGCGACGAGGACGATGCACTGTTCCCCGAACAGTCGCTGCACTGATCCCGTGAACGTTGTCACGTGGCGCGGGGCAGCGAATCTGCTACCCTCCGGCGCATGCAGACTCCCGGTGTGGCCTTTTTCGACTTCGACGGAACGCTCATTCATGGCGACAGCCTCCCGCTGTTCATCGCCGAGGTGATCGGGCGACGCCGCACGCATTTGGCCTTCGCCGACGCCATCCGCTCCGCCGGCCACCGCCACGTGCGCGGGCGTGGCCCCGGCGCCGACTTCCGCGGTTCGGTCAAGTCGATCCTGCTGAAGCGCACGCTGAGCGGCCTGCCGCTGACCGAGGCCGCCGTGGCGGCGGAGCGGTTGGCGCGCAAGCTGCGCTGGTACCAGCCCACGCTGGATGCGCTGCACGCCCATCGCGCCGCCGGGCGACGGGTGGTGGTCGCCACCGGTGCCCTGGACGTCTACATGCCGGCGCTGCTGCACGGGCTGCCGGTGGACGATGTGCTGGCGACGGGCATGGAGGTGGTGGACGGTCGGCTCACCGGGCGGCTCGCCACGGGCAACTGCGTGCGCCTCGACAAAGCGGAGCGTGTCGGTGCCTGGCTGGCGCAGAACGGGCCGGTGGGCGAGACCTGGGGTTACGGCAACCGGCCCAGCGACCTGCCCATGCTGGCGCTGCTCAACCAGAAGGTCGTCGTGCGGATCCCCTCACGACTCCACCTCCACCGGCGTGCCGACCTCCAGACCCAGGTCGTCGTCGGCGCGGCCGCGGTTGACGGCGATTTCCGCTAAGCCGTTGGAGTTCTCGTACCACAGCGCTCCGCCCGGCGGCACGTCGGCGAACGTGCGGCCGCGCGGCACCGCGACGTCGCCCACCACCAGCACCGCGTCCTCCGGCAGCGCCGCGGCGCGCAGGCCGGTCATGGCGTTGCCGTAGACGTCGATGTAGACGACGGCAGGCAGGTCGTCCGGCCAGTCGGGGCGGGCCACGTCCCGCGGGTCCAGTGGCGTGGCGTGTGGCTGCCGGTTCAGCGCCAGCCGGGCCGCCACCGGCGCGAACAGGTCGCGGCCGTGGAAGGTGGCCGACATCCGGGCGGGCCGCCAGTCGATGGCGGCGGCGCTGACGTCCACGGCGCGGCGGCGGACCAGCTCGAACAGGCCGTTGTCGGGGCCGACAAATCGGCGCCCGTCGGCCTCCACCACCAGCGGCCGGCGCTCCGTGCCGACGCCGGGGTCGACGACGCACAGGAAGACGGTGCCGGCCGGAAACTCGTGCGCGTAGGCCGCCAGAAGGTAGGCGGAAAGCTGCGGGTCCCACACCGGCGCGTCGGCGAACAGGTCGATGACCGGCACGCCCGGCGCCTCGCGCGCCAGGACCGCCTTGACCTGCCCGGTGTACGGCCCATGCAGGCCGAAATCGGTGAACAGCACGATCATGCCGGCCAGTATAGCGCGGCGGCGGCGTTCCGGTAAGATCCGGCATCAGCCGGTGATCGCCTTGTCGGGGCCGGAGAGCGCTTCATATATTCTGTGGAACGCAAGACCATCCACGGCAGTTTACTTTCGACCGGATGGGATAGTCTGAAAGACCATGAATATGAATATGTGTTCAGCTTCCGCGAAGAATCGCGCGGATGGAACATTCTTTGGCGGTTGGCGCCGGCTGGCGCTGCTGATGCTGATTGTCGCACCCGTCCTGCTGACCGCCGGGCCGGCGGCGGCGAAGCGGCTGTCCGTCGTCGCCACCACCGGCATGGTCGCCGACCTCGCGCGCGCCGTGGCCGGCGACCGGGCGGAGGTGGCGGCGCTGATGGGCGAGGGGGTGGACCCGCACCTCTACAAGCCGACGCGTTCCGACATGGCGCGCCTGCTACGCGCCGACGTGGTGCTGATCAACGGGCTGCGCCTGGAAGGCAAGATGAGCGACGCCTTCGAACGCCTGTCGGCCGCCGGCAAGCCGGTGATCGCCGTGGCCGAGGGGGTGGACGAGGCACGCCTGATCGCGCCGCCCGAGTTCGCCGGGCACCACGACCCGCACGTCTGGATGGACGTGGCGCTGTGGGCGCAGGCGCTGGAATCGACGCGCAACGCCCTATCCTCCGCCGACCCGGACGGCGCCGGCACGTACGCCCGCAACGCCGACGCGTACGCGGCGCAGCTGCGGGAACTGGACGCGTACGCCCGGCGGGTTCTGGGCTCGGTCCCGGCCAACGCGCGGGTGCTGATCACCGCGCACGACGCCTTCACGTACCTTGGCCGCGCCTACGGCATCGAGGTGCGCGGCATCCAGGGCATCAGCACGGAATCCGAGGCCGGCCTGAAGACCATCGAGGAGCTGGTGGCGCTGCTGGCCGAGCGGAAGGTACCGGCGGTGTTCCCTGAGACCAGCGTGTCCGACCGCAACGTCCTGGCGCTGGTCGAGGGCGCGGCGGCGCGCGGGCATACGGTGGTGCTGGGCGGTGCGCTGTTCTCCGACGCCATGGGCGCGCCGGGCACGTACGAGGGCACGTATGTCGGCATGATCGATCACAACGTGACGACGATCGCGCGGGCGCTGGGCGGCGATGCCCCGGCCGGCGGGTTCCAGGGAAAATTGCGCCTAGCATCACACGTTGGGGCGGCGCGTTGAGGGGGCGGCGATGCAGTACATGTGGCGCAAGCCGGGCACCGGCACCGACGCCGACGACCCGAACGAATTGCTGGTGGGGCCGGCGCCGCTGGCGATCCGCGGCCTGACCGTCGCCTACCACCGCAAGCCGGTGCTGTGGGACGTCAGCTACACCGCTCCGCCGCGCGGGCTGATCGCCGTGGTCGGGCCGAACGGTGCGGGCAAGTCGACGCTGATCAAAGCGGCCCTGGGGCTGGTGCCCACCGTGTCCGGCCGGGTGGAGGTGTTCGGCGGGCCGCTGGCGAAGCAGCGCCGGCTGGTCGGCTACGTGCCGCAGCGGGAAAGCGTGGACTGGGACTTCCCCGTGTCGGCGCTCGACGTCGTGGCGATGGGGCGCTACGGCATGATCGGCTGGTTCCGCCGCGTCTCGCGCGCCCACAAGGACGCCGCGATGGCGGCGCTGGAGCGCGTGGGCATGGCCGGCTTCGCCGACCGGCCGATCGGCCAGTTGTCCGGCGGGCAGCAGCAGCGCGTCTTCCTCGCCCGCGCGCTGGCGCAGGAGGCACAGCTCTACCTGATGGACGAACCGTTCGCCGGCGTGGACGCGGCCACGGAGTGTGCCGTGCTGGACGTGCTGCGAGACCTGGACGCCGCCGGGCGCACGGTGATCTGCGTGCACCATGATCTGCAAACGGTGGCCGACACCTTCGACCACGTGCTGCTGCTCAACACCCGCGTCGTCGCCGCCGGGCCGGTCGGGCAGGTGATGACAAGGGAAAACCTCGCCCGCACCTACGGCGCCCGGCGGCTGGAGGGGCCGCGGTGAGCGCCGAGGCGTTGCGCATCCTCACCCTCCAGGCCGGCTTCAACACCGCCGTGGTGGTGGCCGGAACGGCGGCGCTGGGGCTGGCGGCGGGCATGGTCGGCACCTTCCTGCTGCTGCGCCGCCGCGCGCTGATCAGCGACGCGCTCAGCCACGCCACGCTGCCGGGCATCGCCGCGGCGTTCCTGCTGGGCGTGGCGCTGGGTGTGCCGGGACGCTCGCTGCCGCTGCTGCTGGCCGGGGCGGCGGTCAGCGGCGTGCTCGGCGTGCTGACCATCCAGGCGCTGGTGCGCTTCACGCGCCTCACCGAGGATTCGGCCATCGGCGCCGTGCTCGCCACCGCGTTCGGGCTGGGCGTGGTGCTGCTCAGCCACATCCAGGC
>NZ_DASPMG010000102.1:0-22665 GCF_035627195.1 Azospirillum sp. | reverse complement strand
CAGGGCAAGGCGATGCTGAAGAGCTACGCCGTCGCCATCGAGAAGATGCTGAAGCTGCCGCCCCAGCATCCGCACAACTGGTTCCGCAACGCCTTCGTCCATTTCATGGACTGCCCGCACGGCAACTGGTGGTTCTACGTCTGGCACCGCGGCTACCTCGGCTACTTCGAGCAGACGGTGCGGTTGCTGAGCGGCAACCCGAACTTCGCCTTCCCCTACTGGGACTGGACGCAGCTGCCGCAGATCCCCGAGGAGATGTTCGACGGCGTGCTGACGCCGGTCGACAAGGCGTACCTGCCCTTCACCAAGGACCTCGACACCTTCACCGCCACCATGAAGCCGGCGATGAAGGCGTATTGGGATTCGCTGAACAAGGCGCAGCGCAAGCAGCTGGACATCCGCGGCTACAGCACCTTCGAGCTGCTGTGGAACGACGTCACCGGCTATGACCCGAAGACGGGCAAGATCGTGCCGGGCAACCAGGCGTTCGCCGCCACCGACAAGGCGCGCTACCTCACCCGCGAGAACCCGAAGCTCGACCCCAAGACGGCGCACGCCTGCTCGCCGGGCGTGATCATGGCCGGGCTGACGCCCGTCCAGTACTACAGCCCGGACGTGGTCGGCAGCTTCACCAGCTCCAAGACGCCGTCGCACAACACCATGCCGGGGAACAACACCAAGTTCTCGGTGCTGGAAGGCCAACCGCACAACCTGGTGCACAACTACATCGGCGGTGTCGGCCCCTGGGATCCCGGTCCCTACGGCAACATGACGAACTTCCTGTCGCCGGTCGACCCGGTGTTCTTCCTGCACCATTCCAACATGGACCGGCTGTGGTACGTGTGGACGCGCAAGCAGCAGGCGCAGGGCCTGCCGATCCTGCCGACCGACAAGCAGGAGCTGGCCGAGCTGGTGCGGGAGCCGTTCCTGTTCTTCGTCAAGCCGGACGGCTCCTACGTCCTGGACGGCAAGGCGGGGGATTATTTGAGCACGGACCGGTTCGAGTATGATTACGCACCGGGATTCGGCGACATGGAAGCGGCGCCGGTGGCCGCGGCGAAGCCCTCGCCGGCGGTCAAGGGGACGGTGAAGAACGGCGTCGGTTCGGTCACCCTGGCCGCCGCGGCGGGCACGGTCGTGGCCACGGTCACGCTTTCGCGCCCGGCCGACCCGTCCGCGCCGCGCCATTTCGACGTGCTGATCAACGCGCCGGCCGGCGTGACCGAGGTGGGGGCCGACAGCCCCTATTACGGCGGCACGATCGGCTTCTTCGGGCCGTCGATGCCGGGCATGGCGCACGACTCCACCTTCGCCGTGCCGCTGCCGAAGCCGCCCGTGGCCGCAGCGGCGAAGGCGCTGGAGGGGGCGAGCGCGCCGGCCACTGCCAAGCTGGAGATCCGCCTTGCGCCCACGTACGACAAGACCGCCCGCGCGCCGGCCGTCAAGGCCGTCACGGTTCGGACTCTCTAACGCCCTGCTGTCCGCCGCCGTGCTCGCGGTGCTGGCCCTTCCGGGCCGGCCGGCAGCCGCGGCGGACGACGCGCTGACGCTTGCCCTGCCGCATCCCCTGCGGCAGGGCGAGGCGGCGTTCGTGGAAGTCACGGTCGGCCCCATCACCCGCAGCCAGCAGGTGGAGGTGACGACCGCCGACGGCCGCCCCATCGGCACCGTCTCCCCCTTCGGCATCCGCGCCGGAGAGGGGGCGGGCACCTACACGATGCCGGTGCCGGCCGACGCGATCCAAGATGGTAAAGTGTCGTTGCGCCTGCGCATCACCCAGGGCAACGCCCCGCCCCGCACGCCGACGGCGGAGGAGGTCAAGGGCGTGAAACTGTCGATCGCCGGTTCGCGGCCGTGAGGTGGAGGTGGAAGAGGCCCTCCCGATCCTTGCCGACCCTTGCCCCCACCCGGCCATCGCTTCGCTCGGCCACCCTCCCCCGCTGGGCAGGGGAGGGTTGGACGGCCGTCTTCCCCCTCCCCCGCCCAGCGGGGGAGGGTTGGGGTGGGGGCAAGCGTCACCCCTTCGCAAACCGCTTTTCGATGGCGGCGTAGACGGCGCGCAGGCCCATGGCTTCGCCGCCGTCGGGGCGGCCGGGCTTGGCGGAGCCGTTCCAGGCGTAGACGTCCAGGTGCGCCCAGGGCGTGCCCTTGGACACGAAGCTCTCCAGGAACAGGCCGCCGATGATCGCCCCGGCGAAGCCGTGGTTGGCGGAGTTGTTGAGGTCGGCGATCTTGCTCTCGAAGCCCTTGCGGTAGGGCTGCCAGAGCGGCAGGCGCCACAGGGGGTCGGCCTCCGCCTCCGACGCGGCCAGCAGGTCGGACGCCAGGGCGTCGTCGTTGGCGAACAGCGCCGGGATGTCGGTGCCCAGCGCCACGCGCGCCGCACCCGTCAGCGTGGCGAAGTCGACCAGCATCGCCGGCTTCTCCGCATCCGCCTCGGCCAGGGCGTCGCAGAGCACGAGGCGGCCCTCGGCGTCGGTGTTGCCAACCTCGACGCTCAATCCCTTGCGGGTCTTCAGCACGTCCATCGGCTTGAAGGCGTTGCCGGAGATGACGTTCTCGACGGCCGGGACCAGCACGCGCAGGCGCACGGGAAGGCCGGCCATCATCACCATGCGCGCCACACCCAGCGCGTGCGCCGCCCCGCCCATGTCCTTCTTCATCATCAGCATGGCCGAGGACGGCTTGATGTCCAGGCCGCCCGAATCGAAGCACACGCCCTTGCCGACCAGCGTCACCTTGGGATCGGTCTTGCGGCCCCAGGTGATGTCGATCAGGCGCGGCTCGCGCGGGCTGGCGCGGCCGACGGCGTGGATGGCGGGGTAGTTCTTTTTCAGCAGGTCGTCGCCGGTGATGACGGTGCACTCCGCCTCGAACTCCCCGGCAAGGTCCTGCGCGGCCTTGGCGAGTTCGGCGGGGCCCATGTCGGCGGCCGGGGTGTTGACGAGGTCGCGCACCAGGAAGGTGGCGGTCGCCGTGCGCTCCACCGCGCCATGGTCGGCGTGCTCCGGCCAGACGAGCTGGGCGAAGCCCTTGTCGGACTTCTTGTAGCGGTCGAAGCGGTAGCTGCCCAAGGCCCAGCCGAGGGCGGCGCGGGTGGCGGCCACGCGCTCCGGCTCCGGATCCAGGCGGTAGGCGCCGGGCGGCAGCGACGCCGGCAGGCCGGCCAGCGCCCACAAATCGTCGTACGCCGGCACGCCCACCAGCACGCGGCCGAGCCGGCCGTCGTCGCCGGGCAGCAGCGCCGTTGAGCCGGCCTCGGCGGTGAAGTTGACGGCCTTGACCCAGGCGGCGGTCGATGCCGGCTGCGCGGACAGCCAGCCGGCGAGGTCGGCCTTGGTCAGCGGGGTAACGGGGACGGTGGCGGCGCCCTCTTTGGCGCGCAGGGTGGCGAGCAACGGAGGAGGTCCTTCTGGTTACGGACGGAGGACACGTGTTCGAAGAGGATGGCGCGCCGGGCGGCGGCTGAAAAGGGGGCTTTGGCCCTTTCCCGTGCCGGCGTAGACTGCGCCGCCTTTCCACAACCCACGGCGGTTCGCATGTCCGACCTCACGCTCGTCATCGGCAACAAGGCTTATTCGTCCTGGTCGCTGCGCCCCTGGCTGGTGCTGAAGCGGGCCGGCGTGCCGTTCACGGAGGTGGTGATCCCGCTGTACCGTCCAGGCAGCAAGGAGCGCATCCTGGAGCAGTCGCCGACCGGCAAGGTGCCGGCGCTGAAGCACGGGGAGCGGACGGTCTGGGACTCCCTGGCCATTTGCGAGTACCTGGCGGAGACCTTCCCCGACGCCGCGCTGTGGCCGGCCGACGCGCACGCCCGCGCCGTGGCGCGGTCGGTGTCGGCCGAAATGCATTCGGGCTTCGTGGGGCTGCGCACGGCGATGCCGATGGACCTGAAGGGCGTCTATCCGGATCTGGGCCGCACGCCGCAGTGCGCGGCCGACATCGCCCGCCTCACCGCGCTGTGGGCCGACGCGCGGGCGCGCTTCGGGGCGGAGGGGCCGTTCCTGTTCGGCCGCTTCTCCATCGCAGACGCCATGTTCGCGCCGGTGGTGACGCGCCTGCGGACCTACGCCGTGGAACTGGACCCGGTCAGCCAAGCCTATTCCGACGCGGTGCTGGCCCTGCCGGCCATGCAGGAATGGTATGCGGCGGCGCGGGACGAGGAATGGGTGATCACCCAGGACGCGCTGCGCCGCTGACGGGTGCCGAGGCAGCGCCCGGCGGAACCACCCCCGGGCGCCGCGCAGCCGTTCCGGCATCGGCCGCAGGCACGCCTGCGGCGGATTGTCGCGTCTTCTTGTATGTGTACCGAAAGCCGTATGCGCTTTTTAAGTTGCAGACTATGCTCCCGCTCTCCGCGAAATTGTCGGCAGCGACAGACGACGACGCGAAAGGCAGGATAAAACGCGTCAACACGAAAAACGGGTTATGGAATTTAAGGACTTCGCATCCTACAGGCGCTTCCGGCGCCGGCTTATTCCAGCCCTGTTGAGCATACCACTCCTCGCCACCCCCTACATAACCTTGCATGCAGGCGCTTTCGACGCGCAGCGTTGTGCCGGCATTGCCGATCCACAACAAAGACTGTCCTGCTACGACGCCGTATTTCCCCCGCCGCCCGCGGCAAGCACCACGCTGCCGGCCCCGGCCCCGGCGGCGGCCCCGGTAGCGGCGGCAGCCACCCCGGTGGCGGCCGCGATGCCGGCGGGGGTGCCACCCGCGGCGCAGCCGGCGCGCCACGGGCTGCGGGTGAACCTGGGCGTCGCCTACACGCTGGGCAACTACAGCGGGGACGTGCGGACGCAGCTGAACGACGACCGGGTGAACCTGCACTTCGGCCGCGCCATCGGCGGTAACGGCGTCACCGGCAGCGCCGCCCTGTGGTACGACTTCGCCAGCCCCCGCGCCCTGTCGGTGGGCCTGGAGTACAGCCGCGGCCGCACCAGCGCCGGCATCCACGGCGTGGCTCCCAACGGCATCGACGTGGTGGACGAGCCGGTCAACGTCGACCTGGACGCGCGCCTGACCCAGAACACGGTGTTCCTCAACGCCGCCCTGTTCCCCGACCGCGACGCGGCGGTGTCGCCCTTCTTCGGCGTCGGCATCGGCGGCGGGCGGGGCAGCCTCAAGGTGCGGACGGCGGCGACGTCGAACATCCTTGCCAACGGCCTGACGCTCTTCGACGTCGACGAACGGTTCTGGTACCCGTCCGCCCAGGTGTTCCTGGGCGCGCAGTACGACCTCGCCGACCGGCTGGGCGTCGAGGTGATCGGCAAGTACGTCGTCAGCACCGGCCTGCCGGCCGGCATCAAGCAGACCTACCAGCAAATGCACCTCGGCATGGGCTTCTACTACCGGCTTTGAGCCGGGCAGCGAAGCCAGACGGAACACCGAGAACCCGCGCGCAGGAAACGAGAGCCGATGACCACACTGACCTTGGGGCCGGCCCTGGAAGGGCTGTACGACTTCGCGAAGGGCTACGACTACGCGGCCCGGCTGGACGCCTACAAAGCGAAGTTCCAGGACATCCTGGCCTTCGCCGACACCGTGGGCGGCCAGCTGACGCTGTCCAGCATCACCGCGCAGAAGATCGTGCTGCAGTCCGGCAGCTACCGGGTCGAATTCACCGGCGCCTTCGCGTTCACGTCGACCACCCCGGCGCAGCTGCTGGAGGACATCAAGCAGGGGCCGAACGGCACGGTCACCGGCGTGGAACTCTACAACGGGGCGACGCGCCTCGCCGCGGCGACGGTGAGCGCGGACACCATCACCATCACCGCGCAGAACGAGACGCTGACCGTCCGCGGCCAGTTCGCCAACAGCTTCGCCAGCGTCCGCCCGTTCTGGGACAAGAGCGCCATCAACAGCGCCTTCCAGATCGATTCGCTGGTGTTGACGACGGCCGGAAGCGAGACGGCGCGCCTGGACTTCGCCACCGGCGCGGCGTCGCTGGCGGTCGAGGGGTACCGGGTGGCGATCACCGGCACGCTGGCCAACGCGCTGCCCGGCCCGGCGGGCCGGTCGCTGCAGCAGGTGGTGGCCGCCGTGGACCTCGGCGCCTACGACGTCAGCGAACTGGTGGTGACGAAGGCCAACGGCGACCTCGTCGGCACGCTGTCCAACAGCGGGTCCCCGCTGACCGCCGCCCAGGCGATCGAGGGGCTGCGCAGCGTCGGCACCCGGCTGACCCAGGGCAGCGACCGGCTGGACCTGGGCGGGCTGTCGCAGGGCATCGTCATCGATCTGGCCACCGGGCAGACGACCTACCGGACCCTGTCCGGGCCGCTGCCCTACACGCAGGCGGTGGAGGCGGTCGCCGGCACGGCGCAGGCGGACCGCATCACCGGCAACGCCCTGGACAACGAGCTGTCGGCGGGCGCCGGGGCCGACACCGTCTACGGCGGCGACGGCAACGACGTGCTGTACGGCCAGACGGACAACGACCTGCTGTCGGGCGACAACGGCGCCGACACGCTGTACGGCAACGCGGGCAACGACGTCCTGCACGGCGGCGCCGGTGCCGACTGGCTGCGCGGCGGCCTGGGCAACGACACCTTCGTCGCCGCCGACGGCGACACCATCGGCGACCTGGAGGACGGCGAGACCATCCAGGTCGCCGCCAGCGTGACGCAGGTGACCGTCACGCCGGGCGCCACCACCACGCTGGCGTACGATTCCGACGGCAACGGCAGCGCCGACGCCACCATCACGTTGACCGGGCAGTACAGCGGAACCTTCACGACGGCCGCGTCGGGCGGCGGCACCGCCATCACCTACCATGCCCCGCCCCCGCCCCCTCCGCCGCCCAGCAGCGACGGCGGGGGCGGCGGTGACAGCGGAGGCGGTGGAGGGGGCGGGGGCGGCGGTGGTGGCGGCGGAAGCAGCACGCCCCCTGTGACCGCGCCCGTGATCCCGCACGAGACGGTGACCATCCCGGCGGTTCAGCCCACGGGCCCGGACCAGACCAGCACCAGCGTGCCGCTGGTCACCGACGAGACCGGCCAGCCGAGCCTGCAGGCGAGCGTGCCGGCGGGCGTAGGCATGCAGGTGGAGAGCTACGGTACGGCGTCGGGCATCGACGGGCTGCTCACGGCGCTCCAGCGGCGCGTGGATCCGGACGACCCGGACCAAAGCGTCATGGCCGTCGCCGGGAATTCCTTCGCGGCACAGCTGCCGCCGGGCACGGAGCTGACCGTGCGCACCATCGTGCCGACCGCACCCACCCTGACCAGCGCCCCGACCCAGCCCATCGTCATCACCGGCCAGACCGGCACGGCGGCGGGCGGGACGGGCCTGAAGCAGGAGGCCGTGGTGATCGACGCCTCCAACCTGCCCTCGGGCACCGTGATCCAGCTGCAGAACATCGAGTTCGCGGCCATCGTCGGCGCCGTGCGCGTCACCGGCGGCAGCGGGTCGCAGAACCTGGTCGCCGACGGCTCCGCCCAGTACATCGTGCTGGGTGCGGACGACGACACGCTGCACGGCGGTGGCGGCGACGACTTCATCGGGTCGGAGGAGGGCGACGACCAGCTCTTCGGCGACGACGGCCTGGACACCGTCACCGGCGGTATCGGCAACGACATGCTGTACGGCAACCGGCAGGCGGACGTGCTGTACGGCAACCAGGGGCTGGACCGGCTGTTCGGCGGACAGGACATGGACACCCTGTTCGGCGGCCGCGACGGCGACGCCCTGTACGGCAACCTCGGCGGCGACGCGCTGTTCGGCAACGAGGGGGCGGACTGGCTGTTCGGCGGACAGGGCGACGATGGCCTGTACGGCGGACAAGGCGACGACGCGCTGTTCGGCAACCTGGGGGCCGACGCGCTGGCCGGCAACGCCGGCAACGACACGCTGCTGGGCAATGCCGGACGGGACACGCTGGCCGGCGGCGACGGGGCGGACGTGTTCCGGATCGACCACCTGGCCGACGGCGGCGACACCATCGCCGACTTCCAGGTTGGCCTCGACAAGATCGCCGTGGTCGGCCCGAACTTCGGGTCGATCCCGGCGGGCCTGCTGACGGCGCAGCACTTCGCGCTGGACAACCCGGCGTCGGCGAACGCCCAGTTCGTGTTCAGCACGCGCACCGGGGTGCTGTCCTTCGACGCCGACGGGTCGGGGGCCGGTGCGGCGGTGACCATCGCCACGCTGAACGTGCGGACGCTGAGCGCGTCGGACATCGTGGTGCTGGCGGTGGCGTAGCGCGGCGGCAGGCGCTTACAAATTCCGGATGGGGATCCCCGGCAGGTCGCCGGCCGGGGTGAAGCCGAAGACGCGGCCGTAGAAGTACAGCTCGCCTTCCAGGGCGGCCACGATGCTCTCGGCCTTGCGGAAGCCGTGGCGTTCGGTGGGGAAGGTGACGTAGGCGACGGGCAGGCCCTTGGCGTCGATGGCGGCCACCATGCGCTCGGCTTGGTTGGGGGGCACCACCTTGTCCTCCAGGCCCTGGAAGAACACCATCGGCACGTTCAGCCGGTCCACGAAATGGATGGGGGAGCGCGCCTCGTACAGGTCCTTGCGCGCCGGGTAGGGGCCGACGAGGCTGTCCAGGTAGCGCGCCTCGAACTTGTGGGTGTCGGTGGCCAGCGCCTCCAGGTCGCTGATGCCGTAGTGGCTGGCGCCGGCACGGAAGGTGTCGTGGAAAGTGACGGCGCACAGCGTGGTGTAGCCGCCGGCACTGCTGCCGGTGATGACCAGCCGCGCCGGGTCGGCCAACCCTTGGGCGGCGAGGTGTTTGGCGGCGGCGACGCAGTCCTCCACGTCGGCCACGCCCCACTGGCCCTTCAGCGCGTCGCGGTAGGGGCGGCCGTAGCCGGTGCTGCCGCGGTAGTTCACGTCCACCACGGCGAAGCCGCGGCTGGTCCAGTACTGGATCTTCGCCGAATAGACCGCCGCGGTGGCCGAGGTCGGGCCACCATGGCCGCGCACGATCAGCGGCGGTGCCTCGCCATCCGGCGCCTGGACGGCAGCGTTGGCGGGCGGGTAGTAGAAGGCGTGCGCCTCGGCACCGCCCGTGGTCGGGAAGCGGATCGGCTTAGGCGTGGAAACGGTGGCCGGGTCGGGCGGCGTCGCCATACCGCGCTTGACCACGGCCGGCGTGGGGGTGTCGAGGTCGAGGGTGACCACCGCGCCGGGCTCGGCCGGGCCGGCGGCGATGAAGGCCAGCGTGCGGCCCTGCACGAACAGGTCGCCGACGCGGGTGGTGCCCGGCAGTTCGACGGGCTTCAGGCTTCCGTCTTCAATGTCCACGAGGCCCAGGAACCACAGCCCGTCGCGGGTGTACGCGCAGGCCAGCGTACGGGCGTCCACCGCCGCCACGTCGGCCTCGCCGAACACCCACGTGGGGCGGGCGAACTCGGCCTCCATGGGCAGAACGGCGTGGGAACCCGTGCCGTCCCAGACGTACAGGTTCCACCAGCCGCCGCGGTCGGACACGTACACAAGGCGCCCGTCGGCCAGCCACACCGGCTGCACCACCGATTCGTCCGGCCCGCCGGCCACGCGCACGGGGGCGGTGGGGAGGCCGGCGGCGTCGAGGGCGGCGACCCACAGCTCGGTCCCGTCCCAGGGCATGTTGGGGTGGTTCCAGCTGACCCAGGCCAGCCGCGCCCCATCGGGACTGACACGCGGATAGGCGTAGAAGTCCGCACCCCGGGCCAGGACCGTGCCGCCGTCGGAGGGGCCGTCACCGTCCAGCGGCAGGGCCACCAAGGCGTTCTCCGGCTCGGCGTGGCCGCCGTCCGCGTGGCGCTCGCGCACGGCCAGGACGCGGCGACGCTTCGCGTCGAAGGACAGGTCGGCGAAGCGGTCGCGACCCGCGACGCTCAACGCCAGCGGTTCGCCGCCCGCCAGGGAGACGCAGTACACCGCCTGGTCGGCGGCGTTGCAGAACACCAGCGCGCCGTCCAGCGCCAGCCGGTCGCCGCCGCCGTATTCGTGCACGCGGGTGCGCACGTCCCAGCCGGGGCCGAGCAGGTCGGCCACGCTGCCGTCCGCCGCGCGGCGCACGGGCACCGTGCGGCCCCCTTCCGACGGGCGCGATTCCAGCCAGCAAACGGCGTCGCCCGCCAGCCAGGGGGAGCGCAGGCCGACGCCGGCGTCGGTGAGGCTGCGCGCGCTGACCGGCGACGGCCACGCGCCGTAGGGAACGGTGCTCTTGGGCATTATTTGCGCTCGGGTTCTTTGCGCTCGGGATCTTTACGCTCGGGCTCGGGGGAAGCGGGCGTGCCGGCACCGGCCTCGTTGGCGGCGTTGCCGATCAGCCCGGCCTCGCGGTAGTAGCGCTCGGCGCCGGGGTGCAGGGGAACGGAGATGGAGGCCACCGCCTTCGCCGGGTCGAGCGCGCGGCCGCGCGGGTGGCCGTCGGCCAGCAGGCGGCGGGTCGTGTCGTTCCACAGGGCGCGGGTGATGGCGTGGACCAGATCGTCGTCGCGGTCGGCGCGGATCAGGAATTCCGCGCCCACGCTGAGCACGCGGGTGGGCGGCACCCAGGGGTAGGCGTCGGCGGGGATGGTGGTGTCGATGAAGAACCGCTCCGCCTTGCGCAGCGCGTCGGCCGGCGGCCCCTCGATGGGCAGCAGGCGGATGGGGACCTTGCCGGCCACGTCGCTGACCGCCGCCACCGGATGGCCGCCGACGATGCAGAAGGCGTCCACCTCGCCTCGCATCAGCCGGTCGGCGCCGGTGCCGGGCTTGAGGTAGCGGGGCTGCAGGTCGCTCTCCTTCAGGCCGTAGGCGGCCAGGATGACGCGCACGTCGACCAGCGTCCCCGACCCCTCCTCCCCCACCGAGACGATCTTGCCCTTCAGGTCGGGGATGGCATGGATGTCGCTGTCGGCGCGCACGACGATGTGCACCGCCTCCGTATAGAGCGTGCCGATGCTGCGCAGCGCCTCGAACGCCGGCTTGCCGGCGTAGGTGCCGGTGCCGGTGTAGGCCCAGTAGGCCACGTCGGCCTGCGCCAGCGCGGCGTCGGCGCCGTTGACGCGCAGCAGGTCGATGTTCTCGACCGAGCCGATGGTCGCCTGCGCCACGGCGATCAGCCCCGGCACGCCGCAGCTGCCGCCCTTCTCGCACGGGCGGGAGCCCGGCGGGTTGGAAATGGCGTTGGCGATCAGCCCGCCGATGGGGAAGTAGGTGCCGCCGGTGGTGCCGGTGGCGATGCGGAAGAACTTCAGGTCCTGCGCCGACACGGGTCGTCCGGCGGCGGCGCACAGCGCCAGACCCGCGGCGCCGGCCAGGAAACGGCGGCGCGGCACCCCCCCACCCATGGCCGGGCTGAAGAGGGAGCGTGGCGTATGGGCGGGTGCGCGCTTCACCGGCGGTCCAATCGTAAGTTGGCAGGCGTGAGGGAAACGGCGGCGTTTGGCAAGACGTGCCCCGGCAACCCACCTTTTTCAAGCCGCCAAGCGGCTAAAACAGCCGGTAGAGCGCCAGAACGCCGGCGAGTGCTACCGCACCGCCACACATCTGCACCGCCCGCATGGACGCCGCCTGCCCCAGCACCGCCACCAGCCCCACCCCGGCCGCCGTCAGCAGCAGCACCGACGCCGCGAATCCCGCCCAGAACAGCGCCCCGCCCGCCTGGACGTAGCCGTGGAACACCGCCGCCACCGCCGCCACCAGGATGGCGACGACCAGTGGTGCCCGCAGCCCCGCCGCCACCAGCACGCCCAGCACCACGAGGGATCCCGCCAGCCCCTCCGCCGCGAAGGGCAGGCGCAGGCCGAAGTGCGCCGCCGCCCCGGCGGCCAGCGCGGCGGTGAGGGCGGCGGCCGGCACCTGCCACACGGCGGCGCTGCCGTTCTGCCCGGCCCACAGGCCGATGGCGGCGAGGCCCAGCAGATGCTCCAGCACGCCGATGGGACCGAGGAAGCCGGTGGCGAACGGACTGCCGGTGATCAGCGTGCGCGCCTCCGCCGGCAGGGCCGCCAGCATCAGCAGCGCCGCGACGGGAAGCGGGCGAATGCTCATGCTTCCGGTATAGGTGAAAGCGTAGGTTGGGCCAAGCGCCAGCGCGGCCCAACACGGGCGCCCGCGCTCAGCGGCCCAGGCGGTCCATCTCGTGCTGGCGGTTCATCAGGTCGCGCTGCTGGAGGGGGTCGAGCCGGCCCAGCGCGTCCTGGTTCCGCAGGCGGTCGACGTCGCTCTGCATCTGGTTGCGCTTCAGCTGGTTGACGGTCGCGTCGGTGTTCGGCATCGGCAGCGGAGTCGCCTGCGGCGCGCCGGACCCCGGCGGCGGGAAAAGCTGGTCGGGCGGAGTCGAACTGCCGCGCCGGCGCGGCGCGGGTGGGGTGAGCGGCGGTTGCGCCGGGGGGGCCGGCTGGGCGGCGGGGCGCGACTCGGCCGCGGCGGCAGTGGTGGTGGCAGCGGCGGCGGGGACGTAGGTCTGCGTGCGCACGCTCTTGGGCAGCGGCGCGCCGGCGGTGCCGGGCATCTCGTCCCGCACCTCGGTCTCGGCACAGGCGGCGAGGCCGAGCGCGAGCACGGCCAAGGTGATCGTCTTCATACCATGTATGTCGGCGCGCCACGCGCGCGGGGCAAGCGCCCCACCCCTTTCGGAATGGCGAAGCCCACGCTTGGGACTCCACACGGAGCGATTCCGGGCCTATGATGTTCTTGAATTGTTCTCACGGCAAGGAGGTGTCCCGGCATGGTGCGGCGGATCCTGTCGCTCTGGCTGCCCCGTCTGACCACCGACGCCTGGACACGGCGGCGGCCGGAGGACGCGGCGCGCCCGGTCGTCGCCGTGCTGGCCGAGCGCGGGCGGCTGATGGTGGTGGCGGTCAACCGGGCGGGCGGGCTGGCCGGCGTGCGGCCGGGGCAGACGTTGGCCGACGCCCGCGCCGTCGAGCCGGATCTCGTCGCCTTCGACGCCGATCCGGCGGCGGACGCCCGCCTGCTGGAGCGCATCGCCGGCTGGGCGCTGCGCTACACGCCGTGGACGGCGGCCGACGGGCCGGACGGGATCGTGATGGACATCAGCGGCTGCGCCCATTTGTTCGGCGGTGAGCGTGGGCTGCTGGCCGACCTGCTGGGCCGCCTGGAGCGCGCGGGGTTCGAGTCGCGGGCGGCCATCGCGGACACGCCGGCGGCGGCGTGGGGGGTGGCGCGGTTTGGGCCTTTTGCCCCCTCCCTAACCCTCCCCCGCTTCGCGGTGGAGGGAACTCCGCCGCCAGCCGACAAACCCTCCACCTCGAAGAGGGGGAGGGTGCCCGAAGCGCAGCGGAGGGCGGGAGGGGGCAACGGCCTTATCCTTCCCCCCGCGCACACCCTCCCCTGGCTCGATCCCCTGCCCGTGGTGGCGTTGCGCCTGCCCCCCGCCACCGTGGACGCGCTGTCCGCCGTGGGGCTGCGGCGCGTCGGCGACCTGCACGCCATCCCGCGCGCCACGCTGACCGCCCGCTTCGGGCCGGAGCCGGCGCGGCGGCTGGACCAGGCGCTGGGGCGGCTGGACGAGCCGGTGTCGCCGCACCGGCCGGTCGCCCCGCACGCCGCGCGCCTCGCCTTCGCCGAGGCGATTTCGACGCCCGACGCCATCGCGCATGCCGTCCGCCGCCTGCTGGAGGAGCTGTGCCGGGGCCTGTCCGGCGCGCAGGAGGGCGCCCGGCGGCTGGAGCTGGCGGCGCACCGCATCGACCAGAAGCTGGACGATCCCCCCCAGACCCTCGCCGTCGGCACCAGCCGGCCGACGCGCGACCCGGCCGCCCTGATGCGCCTGTTCGCCGAGACGCTGGAGCGCATCGCCCCCGGCCCCGGCATCGAGGTGATGACGCTGTCGGCCCCGGTGGTCGGGCCGCTGGGCGCCATACAGACCGGGCTGGACGGGAACGGCGACGACACGGCGCTGGGCGAGCTGGTGGACCGGCTGGGAAACCGGCTGGGGGAGCGTTCGGTGCTGCGCCTCGTGCCGCGGCAGAGCTGGCTGCCGGAGCGCGCGGTGGCCGCCGCCCCGGCGCTGGACGCGCCGGCCCCGCTGGCGTCCTGGCCCGCAGACCGCCCGCGGCCGGTCCGCCTGCTCAGCCCGCCGGAGCCGGTGGAGGTGGTGGCCCCGGTCCCCGACGACCCGCCCATGCTGTTCCGCTGGCGGGGTGCGGTGCACCGCGTGCGCTGGGCCGATGGGCCGGAACGGCTGTGCCCGGAGTGGTGGCGACGGGCCAATCAAACCAATGGGGGCGAGCCGCGCGACTATTACCGGGTCGAGGACATGGACGGCAGCCGGTTCTGGCTGTTCCGCCTCGGCCTCTACCAGCCCGGCGTCAAGGCGCGCTGGTTCGTGCACGGGTTCTTCGGGTGAGGCGCGCATGGTCCGCTACGCCGAACTCCGTTACGCCGAACTGCAGGTCGCCACGAACTTCACCTTCCTCGAAGGCGCCTCGCACCCGGACGAGCTGGCGCTGACGGCGGCCGCGCTGGGGCACGCGGCCATCGCCGTCACCGACCGCAACTCGCTGGCCGGCGTGGTGCGGATGCACGTGGCGGCGAAGCAGCACAACCTGCGCCTCGTGGTCGGCTGCCGCCTGGACCTGACCGACGCCGGCAGCCTGCTGGCCTACCCGACCAGTCGGGCGGCATACGGCCGGCTGGCCCGGCTGCTGACCGTCGGCAAGCGGCGGGCGCCGAAGGGGGCGTGCTTCATCGGGCGCGAGGACGTGCTGGAGCATGCCGACGGGATGCTGTTCGCCGTGCTGCCGCCCGACCAGCGCCGCGACGGCGCCTTTCCGGCGGAGCTGCGGCGCTGGCGCGACGAGCTGGGGCCGGGCGTCTATCTGGCCGCCAGTCATCGGTATCGCGGCGACGACGTGGCGCGGCTGGCCTGGCTGAAGGAGGTGGCGGACGCCGCCCGCGTGCCGCTGGTCGCCACCAACGACGTGCACTACCACTCGCCAAGCCGGCGCGAGCTGGCCGACGTGCTGACCTGCATCCGCACCCACACCACCATCGACGAGGCCGGCTGGCGGCTGGCCGCCAACGCCGAGCGGCACCTGAAGGCGGCGGCCGAGATGGCGCGCCTGTTCCGCCCGGCGCCGGACGCGGTGGAGCGCACGCTGGAGATCGTCGAGGCCTGCCGGTTCTCGCTGGACGAGTTGCGCTACGAATACCCGGACGAGACCACCACCGGCGGCCGCACCCCGCAGGAGGAGCTGGCGCGGCTGAGCTGGGAGGGGGCGGCGACACGGTATCCGGGCGGCGTGCCGGAGAAGGTGGTCAAGGGGCTGGAGCACGAGCTGTCGCTGATCGGGCAGCTGAAATACGCGCCCTACTTCCTGACGGTGCACGACATCGTCCGCTTTGCGCGGTCCAAGGGGATCCTGTGCCAGGGGCGCGGGTCGGCGGCCAATTCGGCGGTGTGCTACTGCCTGGGCATCACCGAGGTGGACCCCACCATGACCGACCTGCTGTTCGAGCGCTTCGTCTCCACCGAGCGGGACGAGCCGCCGGACATCGACGTGGATTTCGAGCACGAGCGGCGCGAGGAGGTGATCCAGTACATCTATGAAAAGTACGGGCGCGACCGCGCCGGGCTGACCGCCACCGTCATCTGCTTCCGCTCGCGCGCCGCGATCCGCGAGGTGGGCAAGGCCATGGGCCTGTCGGCCGACGTGGTGGGGCGGCTGGCCGGCTCCATCTGGGGGTGGAGCCGCGACGGCGTGAAGGACGAGCACGTGCGCCAGAACGGGCTGGACCTGAACGACCCGCGCCTGCGCCTGACGCTGGACCTCGCGCACGCGCTGATCGGATTCCCGCGCCACCTGTCGCAGCACGTCGGCGGCTTCGTCATCACGCGCGGGCCGCTGCACGAGCTGACGCCGGTCCTGAACGCCGCCATGGAGGACCGCACCACCATCGAGTGGGACAAGGACGACATCGACGCGCTGCGCATCCTGAAGGTCGACGTGCTGGCGCTGGGCATGCTGAGCTGCATGCGCCGCTCCTTCGACCTGCTGGAGGAGCATTACGGGCGGGAACTGACGCTCGCCACCGTGCCGAAGGAGGACCCGGCGGTCTACGAGATGCTGACCCGCGCCGACAGCATCGGCGTGTTCCAGGTGGAAAGCCGGGCGCAGATGAGCATGCTGCCGCGCCTGAAGCCGAAGTGCTTCTACGATCTGGTGGTGGAGGTCGCCATCGTCCGCCCCGGCCCGATCCAGGGCAACATGGTGCACCCCTACCTGCGCCGCCGCCAGGGCAAGGAGCCGGTCGACTACCCCTCCAAGGCGTTGGAGGAGGTGCTGCGCAAGACCTACGGCGTGCCGCTGTTCCAGGAGCAGGCGATGAAGATCGCCATGGTCGGCGCCGGCTTCACGGGGGCCGAGGCCGACCAGCTGCGCCGCTCCATGGCCGCCTTCCGGCGCACCGGGCGCATCGCGCAGTTCCGCGACAAGTTCATCGCCGGCATGGCCGCCAACGGCTACAGCCCCGACTTCGCCGAGCGTTGCTTCAAGCAGATCGAGGGATTCGGCGAGTACGGCTTCCCGGAGAGCCACGCGGCGAGCTTCGCGCTGCTGGTCTACGCCTCGGCCTGGGTGAAGCGCTGGTACCCGGAGGTGTTCGCCTGCGCGCTTTTGAACAGCCAGCCCATGGGCTTCTACGCCCCGGCGCAGCTCGTCCGCGACGCGCGCGAGCATGGGGTGGTGGTGCTGCCGCCGGATGTGAACCTGTCGGAGTGGGATTGCACGTTGATATCCCCTCCCCCAGCCCCGCTGGGGGAGGGAGGGACCCGCGAAGCGGGAGGGTGGGGGCAAGGTCTCGCCGAGGATCAGCGGCCTGTAGGTTGGGTTGAGCGCCAGCGAAAACCCAACGTTCCCGGCAACGCGCCAGCGATGCGAGGGATGTTGGGTCTCGACCCAACCTACGCCGTACAGGGCGTGGATCCTTGGGCAGACCGTTGCCCCCACCCTCCCCAAGCGGAGCTTGGGGCCCCTCCCTCCCCCGCCGGAGGCGAGGGAGGGCATAAATTGGCCCTGCGCCTGGGGCTGCGGATCATCGGCGGGTTCCGCAAGGGGGACGCGGAGGCGCTGGTGGACGCGCGCGGGGCCGGGTACCGCGACCCGCACGACGTGTGGCGGCGGGCGCGGCTGCCGGTGGCGGCGCTGGAGCGGCTGGCCAGGGCGGACGCCTTCCGCTCCATGGGGCTCGACCGGCGGGCGGCGCTGTGGGCGGTGAAGGCGCTGGGGGCCGACGTGCTGCCGCTGTTCGCCGCCCTGGACGGCAACGCGCAGAGTGAGCCGCAGGTGACGCTGCCCGACATGGCGATGGGCGAGCACGTGGTGATGGACTACGCCAGCCTGACGCTGTCCTTGAAGATGCACCCGCTCGCCCTGCTGCGCGACGGGCTGGCCGGGATGGCGACGGCCGCCGCGGTCAACGCCGCGCCGGCCGGCAAGCGGCTGACCACCGCCGGGCTGGTGCTGGTGCGCCAGCGGCCGGGCAGCGCGGAGGGGGTCATCTTCGTGACGCTGGAGGACGAGACCGGCGTCGCCAACCTCGTCGTCATGCCGAACGTCTTCGAACGCTTCCGCAAGGAGGTGATGGGAGCCCGCCTGCTCGCCGCCACCGGGCGGATCGAGCGCGAGGAGACGGTGGTGCACCTGAAGGTGGAGCGTCTGGTCGACCTCACCCACCGTCTGGCCGACCTCACCGACCGCGAGCCGCGCGCCACGCCGGCGCCGGGCGTGTTTCCGAAGGGACGGAATTTCCATTGACGGAATGCAGAACAAGTCAATTGTCAGTCCAGCAAAACCCTACTTAGCAACATAATTTTCCTTTTTCGCCCCTGCCAATCGATGTATTGCTCCGCGCAATACCGTCCCGAATGGGAAAAAGCAGGAAAGGCGGACTTTCCCCATGTCTGATGAAATCTACGACCGGGTGCTTGCCAACCCGAAATTCGCCGAACTGACGGCGAACCGGAATCGTTTTAGCTGGACGCTGTCCATCATTGTACTGTTGGTGTACTACGCCTTCGTGCTGACCGCGGCCTTCCGCCCCGACGTGCTGGGCCTGCCGGTCGCGGGCGGCATGACGCTGAGCGTCGGGCTGACCGTGGGCGTGGCGCTGACGCTGTTCTGCTTCGTCATGACCGGCCTGTACGTGCGCCGCGCCAACGGCCGCTACGACACGCTGAACCGCCTGATCATCGAGGAGGCGTCGCGATGAAGGCGCTGGGTCTCTTCACCGCCGCCCTGCTGGCGGCCGGTCCGGCGCTGGCCGCCGGCGGTCCGATCGACGGCGTGGTGCAGCGCCAGCCGGTCAACGTGACGGCCATCGTCATGTTCCTGCTGTTCGTGTTCGGCACGCTGGGCATCACCTACTGGGCGGCGAAGCGCACGCGCTCGGCCTCCGACTTCTACACGGCGGGCGGCGGCATCGCCGGGTTCCAGAATGGCCTGGCCATCGCCGGCGACTACATGTCGGCCGCCGCCTTCCTGGGCGTGTCGGGCATGGTGTACGCCAAGGGCTACGATGGGATGTTCTACACGATGGGCTGGCTGGTCGGCTGGCCGATCATCCTGTTCCTGATCGCCGAACGGCTGCGCAACCTGGGCCGCTTCACCTTCGCCGACGTCGCCTCCTACCGGCTGGCGCAGACGCCCATCCGCTCGCTGGCGGCCACGGGGTCGCTGGCGGTGGTGTGCTTCTACCTGATCGCGCAGATGGTGGGTGCGGGCAAGCTGATCCAGTTGCTGTTCGGGCTGGAGTACGCCTACGCCGTGGTGCTGGTGGGCGTGCTGATGATCGCCTACGTCACCTTCGGCGGCATGCTGGCGACCACCTGGGTGCAGATCATCAAGGCGGTGCTGCTGCTGGGCGGCTGCACCATCCTGGTGGTGCTGGCGCTGGCGCAGTTCGGCTTCAACCCGGAAGTGCTGATGCAGAAGGCGGTCGCCGTGCACGCCGCCGGCCCGGCCATCCTGCGTCCCAGCGCCGCGCTGGCCGACCCGATCTCGGCCATCTCGCTCAGCTTGGCACTGATGTGCGGCCCGGCCGGGCTGCCGCACATCCTGATGCGCTTCTTCACCGTGCCGGACGCCAAGGAGGCTCGCAAGTCGGTGGCCTACGCCACCGGGTTCATCGGCTACTTCTTCATCCTGACGGTCACCATCGGCTACCTCGCCATCGTCATCGTCGGCACCAACCCGGAATACCTGGACGCGGCCGGCAAGATCCTGGGCGGCGGCAACATGGCGGCCATCCACCTGTCCAAGGCGGTGGGCGGCGACATCTTCCTGGGCTTCATCTCGGCCGTGGCCTTCGCCACCATCCTGGCGGTGGTGTCGGGCCTGACGCTGGCCGGCGCCTCGGCGGTGAGCCACGACCTGTACGCCCGCGTCTTCACCAAGGGCACGGCCAGCGAGGCGAGCGAGATGCGCGTGTCGCGCATGGCCACGCTGGCGCTGGGCGTGATCGCCATCACGCTGGGCCTGCTGTTCGAGAACCAGAACATCGCCTTCATGGTGGGCCTGGCCTTTGGCCTCGCCGCGTCGGTGAACTTCCCGGTTCTGGTGCTGTCGATCTTCTGGCAGGGGCTGACGACGCGCGGCGCGCTGATCGGCGGCTTCGCCGGGCTGGTCAGCGCGGTGGCCTTCGTGGTGCTGGGACCGACCGTGTGGGTCAGCGTCTTCAAGTTCCCGACGGCGCTGTTCCCGTACGAGCACCCCGCGCTGTTCTCGATGGCGATCGCCTTCGCGACCACGTGGCTGTTCTCGGTCACCGACCGCAGCCCGCGCGCGCAGGCCGAGGCGCGCGCCTACCGTTACCAGTACATCCGCTCCGAAACCGGCCTGGGTGCCGCCGGCGCGGTGTCGCACTGAGCATAAGCCCCCTCCCCCGCTGAAGCAGGGGAGGGTTTTTCTTTACGGCAGATCCGCCACTTCCCGGCCGCGGCCGTTGTCGCGCATGTACTGGACCACCTCCGGGCGGCGCAGGCCGACGTAGCGGTGGCGGGCGCGCACCGCGGCCACCAGGTCGCCGTCGCGGCCCAGCAGGGCGTCGGCCAGTTCGATCATGCGCAGGTTGGGCCACGCCTTGTCGCGGATGGCGGCCACCGCGGCCACGGCGTCGGCGGCCGGGCGGTCGGGGCGGGCCTGGGCCAGCAGCATGGTCAGCGCCGCCGTGGAGCGCGAGATCCCCATGTGGCAATGCACCAGCAGGTGCCGGCAGGCCTCCGGCTCCGCCATCAGGTCGCGGCCGAGGTCCAGGACGGCCTCCACATGCTCGCGCTGGGGCAGCAGCATGCCCTCGGTCGGGTCGATGATGTCGTGGAAGCGCAGTTCCAGTCGCTCGTGCTCGCCATAGCGGCCGAAGGCGTCCAGCCCGGGGTGGTCGGGGTCGATGATCGACAGCACGTGGCTGACCCCCACGTCGCAATGTCCGGGCAGCTCTTCGATGCCGCAGACGGTGATGGCGAAGGGGACGAATGACCGCGGCATGGGGCAGGAACTCCGTTCGGGATGCGTCTTGCGAGACATAGCGCGCGAATGAAGGCAGCCCATCCCCGCCGGACGGTCAAGTCTGGAAATCAGCCATGCGCCACCCCACGGTCAAGGTAAGGCATGTACCGTGGGGTGGGGTTGGGATGACGCACGTCCTGCTGCTCGGCGCCGGCAAGATCGGCGGCATGATCTGCCACCTGCTGCACGCGACCGGCGAGTACACCGTGACCGTCGCCGACCGCGACGAGGCGAGCCTGCGCCAGATGGCGCACGACGAGGCCAGCCTGCGCGCCCTCGACGTCGCCGACCCGGCGGCGCTGCACGCCGCCATGAAGGGGCACGACATGGTGGTCTCCGCCCTGCCCTACTACCTGAACGCCGCGGTGGCGGAGGCGGCGCGCGACACCGGCACCCATTATTTCGACCTGACGGAGGACGTGGCGACCACGCGGCGCGTGCGGGCGATCGCGAAAGGGGCGGACAGCGCCTTCGTGCCGCAGTGCGGGCTGGCGCCGGGCTTCGTGTCCATCGCCGCCTACGACCTCGCCAAACGGTTCGACAGTCTGCGCGACGTCTACATGCGGGTGGGGGCGCTGCCGATCTACCCCTCCAACGCGCTGAAATACAACCTGACCTGGAGCACCGACGGGCTGATCAACGAGTACTGCAACCCGTGCGAGGCGATCCACGAAAGCCATAAGCACGAGGTGCTGCCGCTGCAAGGGCTGGAGACCTTCTCGCTGGACGGCATCGAATACGAGGCGTTCAACACCTCGGGCGGGCTGGGCACGCTATGCGACACGCTGGCGGGCCGCGTGGCGAACCTGAACTACAAGACCGTGCGCTACCCCGGCCACCGCGACCACGTGAAGTTCCTGGCCCAGGACCTGCGCCTGTGCGAGCGGCGCGCGCTGTTCAAGGACGTGCTGGAGCACGCCGTGCCGGTGACCAAGCAGGACGTGGTGCTGGTCTTCGTCACCGTCAGCGGCCAGCAGGACGGCCGGCTGACGCAGGAGACCTTCGCCAAGAAGGTCTACAACGCCAGCGTCGGCGGCAAGCTGTGGAGCGCCATCCAGATCACCACGGCGGCCGGCGTGTGCGCCATGGTCGACCTGCTGCGCGCCGGCAAGCTGCCCCAGCGCGGCTTCGTCCGGCAGGAGGACGCGGACCTGAAGGACTTCCTGGCCAACCGGTTCGGGCGGCATTACGCGTAAGCCGGCGTCGTTTGACCGGCATCAAGGGAGTGGGCGGGATCATCGGGTACCGGATTGGTCGTACCAATCACTGTTTCCGGGATTCCCCACCATGACCAGGATACTGGACGGCAAGGTCGCCGTCGTCACCGGCGCCAGCAGCGGCATCGGCAAGTCGATCGTCGAACGCTATCTGGCCGAGGGGGCCAAGGTGGCCGTGTTCGCGCGCAGCGCCGGCCCGTTGCAGGATCTGGTGGCCCAGGCGCCGGACCGCGTGCTCGCGGTGCCGGGCGACGTCACGGTGCGCGCCGACCTGGAGCGTCTGGTGCGGGCCACGGCCGAGCGCTTCGGCGGCGTCGACATCGTCGTTCCCAACGCCGGCGTCGCCAAGGTCGTGTCCTTCGCCGACAGCGACGAGCGGGCGATCCACGAGCAGTTCTCGGTCAACGTGGTCGGCGCCCTGCAGACCGCGCGGCTGTTCCTGCCGCACATCCGCCAGGGCGGGTCGATCCTGTTCATCACCACCTTCCTGGTGCAGGTCGGCTTCCCCGGCCTGGCGATCTACAGCGCCAGCAAGGCGGCGATGACGTCGGCCACCAGGACGCTGGCGGCGGAGCTGGCGCCGCAGGGCATCCGCGTCAACGCCGTGGCCCCCGGCCCCATCGCCACGCCGATCTGGAGCAAGGTGGGCCTGCCGGACGACGTGCTGGGGCAGGTCGCCGCGAACGTCACCAGCCGCCTGTTCCCCGGCCGCTTCGGCGCGCCCGAGAGCATCGCCAACGCGGCGCTGTTCCTCGCCTCCGACGCGGCGGCGAACATCTACGGCCAGGAGCTGGTGGTCGACGGCGGCTACACGGTGGGCTGAACCCGGGGGGCTGATCCGGGGGCATGTGGACGTTGGGTTTTCGCTGCGTGTATAGACCGGAGACATCCTTTACAGGTGTTCGGGGACATCATTGACACATATGGGCGTGGACGAAGCTTAGCGAGGGCTTGGCCATGCCATTCCAGGAGGTGTCGAAGATGTCCCTGCG
>NZ_DASPMG010000101.1:0-6416 GCF_035627195.1 Azospirillum sp. | reverse complement strand
CCGCCGCGGCCTGCGCCGCACCTACCAGAACTCGCTGCTGTTCCGCGGCCTGTCGGTGCTCGACAACCTCTACCTCGCCGTGCGCGGGGTGGGGCGGCGGCGCATGAGCCTGCTGCGCCCGGGCGACGACCACCCGGCCCGCGTCGCCGCCCGCCAGCTTGCCCATGCCATCCACCTGGAGGACGTCGGCGACCGGCTGGTCTCTGAGCTGTCGCACGGCCAGCAGCGGCAGCTCGAGATCGGCATGGCGCTGGCCGGCGCGCCGCGCTTCATCCTGTTCGACGAGCCGGCGGCCGGCTTGAGCCCGGCCGAGCGGCGCGAACTGGTGGACATCCTGAGATCGCTGCCCGCCCACATCGGCTTCATCATCATCGAGCACGATCTGGCCGTGGCGCTGCAGGTGGCGGAGACGGTCACCGTCATGCACCAGGGCCGCGTCTTCAAGCATGGCCTGCCCGCCGAGATCGAGTCCGATCCCGAGGTGCAGAAGATCTATCTTGGTGGTTCTCATGGGGGAGGCCAGCATGGCTGAGCCGATCCTCGACGTCGCCGACCTGCACGTCTATTACGGCCAGTCGCACGCGCTGCAGGGCGTGACGCTGCGGCTGGACGGCGGCGTGCTGGCGGTGGTCGGGCGCAACGGCATGGGCAAGACCACGCTGTGCAACGCCATCATGGGCATGATACGGGCCGAGCGCGGTGCCGTGCGCGTGGCGGGCCGCGACATCCTGGGCCTGCCCCCCAACCATGTGGTGGCGCACGGCGTCGGCTACGTCCCCCAGGGCCGGCGCGTCTGGCCTTCGCTGAGCGTGGACGAGCATTTGCGCTTGGCGGCGGGCAGCAAAGGGCCGTGGACCGTCGAGCGCGTGTACGAGGCCTTCCCGCGCCTGAAGGAGCGGCGCAACAATGGCGGCGGCCAGCTGTCGGGCGGCGAGCAGCAGATGCTGGCCATCGGCCGCGCGCTGCTGGCCAACCCCAAGCTGCTGATCATGGACGAGCCCACCGAAGGCCTCGCCCCGGTGATCGTCGAGCAGGTCGCCCTGATGCTGAAGCGCCTGGGCGGCGAGGCGGAGATCAGCGTGCTGCTGGTCGAGCAGAACCTGGGCGTGGCGCTGGACGTGGCGTCCCGCGTCGCCGTGATGGTCAACGGCCGCATCGCCCGCGAGCTGCCCTCGGCCGATCTCGCTCGCGACCCGGAGCTGCAGCGCCGCCTGATCGGCGTCGGCGGCCACGGCCACGAAGACGAGGTCACGACCGCCCCGGCGCCGGAACCCGAACCGCAATCGACCGTCTACACCGTGCGCCGCGCGGCGGCGGAGATCGCTGCCGAGGCGACGGTCATCGAACTGCCGCCCGAGGCGCCTGCCTACAGCACCGCCCGCGCGCCGACGCGCTGGAGCCAGGGCAACCCCACGGCCCGCCCCGCCGCACCGACCTCCGCCACGGTGGTCCCCGTCATCGCCGAGGACGCCGTCCCGCGAGAGATGCTGGTCCCGGTGGCGCAGACCGTCGGCCGCGTCGCCTACGTTGCCGGCACCTTCGACACCAAGGCAAAGGAGCTGTTCTTCCTGAAGAACCGCATCGAGAAGCTGGGCCTGTCGGCGGTCGCCGTGGACCTCTCCACCTCCGGCCGCCCCAGCCCTGCCGACGTCGGCCCGCAGGAGGTGGCGCGCCATCACCCGCGGGGGGCATCCGCCGTCTTCACCGGCGACCGGGGTGCGGCCGTCACCGCAATGGCGGAGGCGTTCGAGCGCTTCATCCTAGCGCGGCGCGACGTGGGCGGGTTGATCTCGGCGGGGGGCTCGGGCGGCACGGCGCTCGCCACGCCGGCCATGCGGCGGCTGCCGGTGGGCGTGCCCAAGGTGATGGTCTCCACGGTCGCCAGCGGCGACGTGAAGGGCTACGTCGGGCCGTCGGACATCTGCATGATGCATTCGGTCACCGACGTGCAGGGCATCAACCGCATCTCCGAACAGGTGCTGTCCAACGCCGCGCACGCCCTGGCCGGCATGATCGCGCACCGCCCGCGCACCTCCATGGCCGAGAAGCCGGCGGTCGGCCTGACCATGTTCGGCGTCACCACGCCGTGCGTGCAGAGTGTTCAGCGCGCATTGGAGGAGCGTTATGACTGCCTGGTCTTCCACGCCACCGGCATCGGTGGCCAGTCGATGGAGAAACTGGTCGACAGCCGCCTGCTGACCGCCGTCATCGACGTGACCACCACCGAGGTCGCCGACCTGCTGATGGGCGGCGTGTTCAGCGCCGGGGAAGGGCGGCTGGACGCGGTGATCCGCACGAAGGTTCCCTACGTCGGCTCCTGCGGTGCGCTCGACATGGTGAACTGGGGGCCGATCGACGAAGTGCCGGCCGCCTTCAAGGGCCGGAACCTCTACAAGCACAACCCGCAGGTGACGCTGATGCGCACCACGGCCGAGGAAAGCGCCCGCATGGGCCGCTGGATCGGCGAAAAGCTGAACCGCATGGACGGTCCCGTGCGCTTCTTCCTGCCGGAGGGCGGCGTGTCGCTGCTGGACGCGCCGGGCAAGCCCTTCCACGACCCGACGGCCGACGCGGCTCTGTTCCGCGCGCTGGAGGAAGCGGTGCGCCCGGCCCCGAACCGCAAGCTGATCCGGCTGCCGTACAACCTGAACGACCCGGCGTTTGCCGACGCGCTGGTCCGCGCCTTCGAGGAGGTCACCCGATGCCCCGCATAGCCCGCCACACCATCCTCGACACCTTCCGCGCCAAGATCGCCCGGGGCGAGCCCATCGTCGGCGGCGGCGCCGGTACCGGCCTGTCCGCCAAGTGCGAGGAGGCGGGCGGGATCGACCTGATCGTCATCTACAACTCCGGCCGCTACCGCATGGCCGGGCGCGGATCCCTGGCCGGCCTGCTGGCCTACGGCAACGCCAACGACATCGTCGTGGAGATGGCGCGCGAGGTGCTGCCGGTGGTGAAGCGCACGCCGGTGCTGGCCGGCGTCAACGGTACCGACCCATTCATGATCCGCGACCACTTCCTGCGCCGGCTCGCCGACCTGGGTTTCTCGGGCGTGCAGAACTTCCCCACCGTCGGCCTGATCGACGGCACCTTTCGCGCCAACCTGGAGGAGACCGGCATGGGCTACGGGCTGGAGGTGGACATGATCCGCGCCGCCCGCGACCTGGACCTGCTCACCACCCCCTACGTCTTTTCCGAGGACGAGGCGCGGGCGATGGCCGAGGCCGGGGCCGACGTCATCGTCTGCCACATGGGCCTGACCACCGGCGGCGCCATCGGGGCGGAGACGGCGAAGACGCTGGAACAGTGCGCCGCCGACATCAACGCCTGGATCGACGCCGCCAAGCGCGTGCGCAAGGACGTCATCGCGCTGTGCCACGGCGGCCCCATCAGCATGCCGGACGACGCAGCATTCATCCTGGGCCAATGCCCGGAGTGCAACGGCTTCTACGGCGCATCCAGCATGGAACGGCTGCCGGTCGAAACGGCGCTCACCGAACAGACGCGTGCGTTCAAGAACATCGCCCGAAAGGCGCGCGAGTAATAGGGAGGCTTTTGTCATGGACACGATCGGCGCGCTCTTCGCCTGGTTGGTCGTCGTCGCGATCGTCGTGGCGGTCGTTGCCTACTTCCTCTACTTCTTCTACCGCCGTTCGACGAAGGAGGTGAGCTTCGTGCGCACCGGCTTCGGCGGGCAGCGGGTGGTGGTGAACGGCGGGGCCATCGTGCTGCCGATCATCCACGACCGCACGCTGGTCAACATGTCCACCCTGCGCCTGGAGGTGCGGCGCGCGCGCGAGCAGGCACTGATCACCCGCGACCGCATGCGCGTGGACGTGGTGGCGGAGTTCTACGTGCGCGTCGCTCCGAACCCGGAGGCGATATCCATCGCCGCGCAGACACTCGGTTCCCGCACCATGAAGGCGGACGGGCTGAAGGAGCTGGTGGAGGGCCGCTTCGTCGACGCGTTGCGTTCGGTGGCCGCCGAGATGAGCATGGAGGAGATGCACGTCCGCCGTGGCGACTACGTCAAGCGCGTGCGCGCCACGGTGGCCGAGGATCTGGCGCTGAACGGGCTGGAACTGGAAAGCGTGTCGCTCACCAGCCTCGACCAGACGCCGATGGAATACTTCAACCCCTCCAACGCCTTCGACGCCGAAGGCCTGACCCGCCTGACCCAAGAGATCGAGCAGCGCAAGAAGATCCGCAACGACATCGAGCAGGACACCGCCATCCAGATCCGCAACAAGAACCTGGAGGCCGAGAAGGTCACGCTGGAGATCGAGCGCGAGTCCGAATACGCGCGGCTGGCCCAGGAACGCGAGCTGGAGATCCGCCGCGCCATGCAGCGCGCCGAACTGGCCCGCGAGCGCGCCGAGCAGGAGCGCACCGCCGAGGAGGCGCAGCTCACCGCGCGTGAGCAGGTGGAGCGCATCCGCATCCAGACCGAACGCCGCCTGGAGGAGGAGCGGATATCCCGCGAACGCGAGGTGCAGCGCCTGGAGGTCGACCGCCGCAAGGCGCTGGAACTGGCCGAGCAGGAGCGCCAGATCGCCATCGCCGAACAGTCCCGCGCCCAGTCGGAGGCGCTGGCACGGGCCGAGGAGGCGCGTGCGCTCGCCGTCGCCGCCGAGGAGCGGGTGTTCTCCGCCCGCGAGGTGGAGCAGGCCGAACGCCGCAAGCGCATCGAGCTGATCGCCGCGTCGCAGGAGGCCGAGCGCGACGCCGTGCGCCTGCGCACTGAGGCCGAGGCGGAACGGCTGGCCGCCACCGACCGCGCCGAGGCCGCGCGCATCGCCGCGGAGGCCGAGGCCGAGGCCGACAAGATCCGCGCCGCCGCCGCCCGCCTGCGCTACGAGATCGAGGCGGAGGGTACGCGCCAGATGAACGAGGCGCAGAACGTCATGTCGCCGGACTCCCGCACCTCGGCCATGCGGCTGAAGCTCATCGACAAGCTGGAGGCGATCATCCGCGAAAGCGTACGGCCCATGGAGCGGATCGAGGGCATCAAGATCCTGCACGTGGATGGTCTGGGCATGAACGGCCACGCCAACGGCGACGGGGGCAACGGCGTCGGGATCGCGGATTCCGTGGTGAACTCGGCGCTGCGCTACCGCGCCCAGGCCCCGCTGGTGGACCAGCTGCTGCGCGAGATCGGCATCGAGGGCGTGGACATCGGCAAGCTCGCCGGCGGCGCCGGTCCCCGCGCGCTGGGCGAGCCGGACGAAAGCAAGAAGCACTGAGCCGAGAAGCATTGAATGGGGTGAGAGATGGTCAAGGTCTACACCTCTACCGTCGTCGATGCGCCGGCCGACCGGGTGTGGGCGGTGGTGCGCGACTTCAACGGGTTGCCGTCCTGGACGCCCTTCGTCGCCGAAAGCCGGATCGAGGGCGGGCAGGCGGCCGACCGGGTGGGCTGCATCCGCAACTTCCGCCTGAAGGACGGCGGCGTGATCCGAGAGAAGCTGCTGACGCTGTCCGACTACGACTACCAGTGCGCCTATTCGATCCTGGAAAGCCCGATGGGGGTCAGCAACTACATCGCCACGCTGAAGCTTTCTCCCGTTACCGACGGTGGCCGCACCTTCGCCGAATGGTCGGCCGAGTTCGACTGCGAACCCGGCCGGGAGGCCGCCCTGGCCGAACTGATCGGGCAAGGCGTCTTCCAGGCGGCGTTCGACAGCCTGAAAGACCGGATGAGGCGCGTCTGAGATGCCGCGCGTCACCCGATCCACCGTCATCGACGCGCCGGTCGCGGAGGTTTGGCGGGTGCTGCGCGACTTCAACGCGCACCGCGACTGGCACCCGGCGGTCGCCGACAGCCTGATCGAGGACGGCATGGCGCCCGACGAGGTCGGCGCCGTGCGCCGCTTCCGCCTGACCGACGGCGGGGTGCTGCGGGAGCAGTTGCTGACGCTGTCCGACCGGGACTTCAGCCTGTCGTACGGCATCCTCGACGCGCCGGTGCCGCTGATCGGCTACATCGCGCAGATCCAGCTGCGGCCGGTGACCGATGGCGACCGCACATTCTGGTCTTGGTCCAGCCAGTTCGACTGCCCACCCGAGCGCGAGGCCGAGATGGTCCGGCTGGTGGGGGAGGGCATCTACGAGGCGGGGTTCAATGCCCTGAAAGCGCACCTGCGCGGCGGCGCCTACAAACCCGCCCCCGCCCAGCGGGGGAGGGTGCCCGAGCGCAGCGAAGGGCGGGTGAGGGAAAGCGACGCCATCGTCGTCCGCGCCTACGGCGGCCCGGAGGTCATGCAGTGGACGCGCGTGCCGGTCCCGCCGCCCGGTCCCGGCGAAGCCACCATCCGCCATTCCGCCGTCGGCGTGAACTTCATCGACGTCTATTGCCGCACCGGCTACTTCCGCTTGCTCCAGCCGCCGGGCGTGCCGGGGATGGAGGGGGCGGGGGT
>NZ_DASPMG010000100.1:0-10681 GCF_035627195.1 Azospirillum sp. | reverse complement strand
CCGAGCACGATGGTGTCGGTGCCGCTGCCGCCGCTCAGGGTGTCGGCGGCGCCGGTCAGTTCGCCGGCGGTGAACAGGAACCGGTCGTCGCCGTTGCCGCCCTCCAGGACGTCGGCGCCGCCGCCGCCCGACAGGGTGTCGCTGCCGTCGCCGCCGGACATGCTGTCGTTGCCGTCCCCGCCGTACAGCGAGTCGGTGCCGTTGTTGGCGACGATGCTGTCGGCGCCGCTGCCGGCGCTGATGGTGACGGCGGAGGTGGTGGTGACGGTGATGGCTTCGATGTCGAGATAGTTGGCGGTGGACAGGTTGTAGCTGCCCGCCCCCTTCAGAAGGATGGTGTCGGTGCCGCCGCCGCCGTCGATGACCTCGCCGGTGCCGATGTCGGTGCCCGACGAGATCTCGAAAGCGTCGTCGCCGGTGCCGCCGGCCAGGACGTCGATGCCCGCCCCGCCGACCAGCGTGTCGTTGCCGCTGCCGCCGACGATGCTGTCGTTGCCGGCGCGCCCCGAAATGGCGTAGCCCGCGCCATCCGGCCCGATGATGGTGTCGTTGTTGGAGGTGCCGCTGATCGCCTCGACGTTGCCGATGGTCGTGGTGGAGAAGTTGTAGCTGCCGGCGGAGGCCAGGACCACCACGTCGTTGCCGGCGCCGCCGTCGATCACGTCGCCCGACGGGTCGCCCACGACGACCGGGATGATGTCGTCGCCGTCGCCGCCGTAGAGGGTGTCGTTGCCGGCCGCGCCGGACAGCACGTCGTTGCCCGCGCCGCCGTACAGCAGGTCGCTGTCGGCGCCGCCGTACAGCACGTCGCCCCCGTCCCCGCCGGACAGCAGGTCGTTGCCGGAGCCGCCGTACAGCGTGTCCGCGGCGGAGCCGCCGTGGAGCGAATCGGCCAGCCCGCCACCGTTAAGCTTGGCGGCGGCGGTGAAGGTGCTGAGATTCAGGATGAAGGAAATATTGTCGGAGTCGAGCGCCGCGCCGCTGGAACCGAGCAGGCTGATTTCCGAACCGCTGGGACCCCACTGCCAGACGGCCGACGTGCTGTTCCAGGAAATGGTGACGCCGTCGAACGTGGCGAGTTGGCTGGCCAGCGTCGTACTGGCGTTCACCACGCGGATGTCGCTGTAGGAGGTGTCCGATCCCAGCTTGTATTGCAGCGTGCCAGCCATGGCCACCCCCGTTGCTTGACGTGCGCAATGCGCAACCAAAAGTCAGGCGCCGGACGGCCATCCCCGGGCCATGGCCCGCCATGGCCGCAGGGGGTACTCATACCAGCGTATGCGATTGACTATCGGTTCGCGGCTGGAACATGCAATCGAAAATATGTGACAAGTTTTCACATTTTTTCGCCGGACACCCGACCGGGCACGGCCGGCGGCGGAGTTCCGCCCTATAGCGGTGATTCGGGGGCACGATCGCAGGTTGGGCGCGTCGGCTCAGCCGGTCGGAGGCAAGGGGGAGGGCATCCCCTTGCCTCGCTTCCGTGACCGATCAGCTTCCGATCAGCTTGCCAGCACCAGGATGTCCGTGTTGGACAACGTACGGATGTTGAGCGTGGCGATGGCCACGGCAGCACCGGCGCCGCTGCCGTCGGCGTCGAACGACAGCGCCCCGGTGCGGGTGTTGAACACGAACTGGGCTCCGGCCGCCGTCGGGTTGTCCAGCGCGAAGTGGCCGGCGGACAGGGCGCCCGCCGGGATGGCGCCGAAGTTCGGACCGACCACGGCGATCTTGTCCTCGCCGGCCGTGAAGTCGGTGATGGCGTCGGCGCCATCCTGCGGGGAGGTGATGCGGAAGGTGTCGGCGCCCAGGCCGCCGGCCAGCGTGTCGGCGCCCAGGTTGCCGCCCAGCACGTCGTCGCCCTGGCCGCCGTAGACCGCGTCGGCGCCCTGGCCACCGAACAGCGTGTCCGACCCCAGGTTGCCGTAGAGCGCGTCGGCGCCCTCGTTGCCGTACAGAACGTCGGAATCCTGGCCGCCGAACAGCGTGTCCTGGTCGGCGCCGCCGTAGAGCAGGTCATCCTGCTGGTTGCCGTACAGGATGTCGTTGCCGATGCCGCCGGTCACCGTGTCCACGCCGGTGTCGCCGTACAGCACGTCGTTGCCGCCCTCGGAGCCGACGAAGTCGTTGCCGCCCCCGCCGCGCAGCGTGTCGTCGTCGGCGCCCAGCACCATGTACTGCGCGGCACCATCGCCGGTGACGTTCTGCGAGCCCTCGCCGCCGGTCACCCGCACGGCGCCCACCACCGCCGCGAAGCTGACGTCCTGCAGCTGGATGATGGTGCCGCTGGGCAGGTTCGAGGCGTCGATCACCAGGGCGACGGGGACCTTCACGCCGTTGCTCACGCCGGCGGCGGTGGGGCCGGCGATGACGATGGGCTGGTCCGGCGCGGTGGTGGAGGCGGCGGTCGGCACCACCGTTTGGATGATCAGGTTGGCGTCCTGCGGCAGGCCCTGCAGGAAGCCGGCGCCGGTGCCGGTCATGGCCTGCTGGTCGGCGGAGCCGGCGACGGTGCGCGCCTGGATGGCGCGGATGAGGTCGGCGGTGGACTGGTGCGCGCCGCGTGGTGCCGCGTCGCCCTGCACCTGCATGCCGATGCCGGTGGGCACCTGGAGTTGGAGGATGGTCTGGCCGGATTCGGTGCGCACCGGGATGTCGGCCGCCGTGGGGGCGCCGGTCTGCTCGGTGCGGTTGGGCTGGACGGTGGGGATCGTCACCGTCTGCGTCGGCGTGCTGCCCGAGCCGCCGCTGACGGTCTGCTGCACGGGAACGCCGTCGACCGTCGGCGTGGACGGAGTGGAGGGAGTGGACGGCGTGCTCGGCGTGCCGCCGCCGTCGCCGCCGCTGGGAGCGTTGAAGAGGATGTCCTGGCCGTTCAGCCAGAAGTCGGCGGTGGAATAGGTGCCGGCCAGGGTGATGACGGCTTCGGCGCCGCCGGCGAAACCGTTGGTGTCGAGGTAGAGCGTGGTGGTCGAGGCGCCGACGGAGATCTGCATCGAGTTCGCGGCGACGTTGGTGCCGTCGCCGAGGGTGACGCTGCCGAGGGCGGAGTCGCGGCCGATGATTCGGATCGCGTCGCCCGTGCCAAAACCGTGGATGGTGTTGCCGCCGCCGGCCGTGAAGAACACGTCTTCGCCGTCGCCGCCGTAGAGGACGTTGGTCCCGGCGCCGCCGTACAGCGTGTCGTTGCCGTCGCCGCCGTACAGCGTGTCGTTGCCGCCGTTGCCGGACAGCACGTCGTCGCCCGCGCCGCCGTCGAGGATGTCGCCGAAGCCCTGGCCGGCGATGGTGTCGTTGCCTTCACCGCCCAGCAGCGTGTTGGCGGCGGCGGTGATGCCGCGGATGCTGTCGTCGCCGCCGCCGCCGAACACGCTGACGCCGATGCTGAAGGCGCCGGAGATCGTATCGGCGGCAGCACCGCCATAGATCCATTCGACGTCCATCAAGACGGTGAGATCGAAATTGTAAGACCCGCCCGCCTCGTCAAGCTGGAAGATGTCGGTCCCGGCCCTGCCGTCGTAAACCCCGCCAGGATATACCGCTTCCGTTACCTGGATGATGTCATCGCCCGACGTTGCAGTAAGGCCGCCCTGGATATTGTTTCCGTTTCCGGTGTTTGCGTTCTGTCCGGTGACAATCAACGTAGCCATGGCAGGTCCTTACTTACAGCAGCGCACGTTCGTGGGACGTTTTGGCGTCAATGACGTGGCAATGTGGGGACCTGTACTATGGACAGATGCAGTTAGTCGTAGAAGTGATAAATAGCAGCGAAATGTAACGTTGCCGTATTGCGCGTGATCGGCGCATTGCCCGGCGGATGGACAACAAAAAAGGCGCCTTGCGGCGCCTTTTTCTCTCAGGATGCGGCCAGGAGGGGATCCCTCCCGGACGGTCAAGCAACCAAAACGCGCATCACTGCGCGGCGGCGCCCTCGTCCTTCTTCTTGGCGGAGATGTCTTCGCCGGTGGCCTGGTCGACCTGCTTCATGGACAGCTTCACTTTGCCGCGGTCGTCGAAGCCGATGACCTTGACCTTCACCTCGTCACCCTGGTTCACCACGTCCGCCACCTTGCCGACGCGCTGCTGGGCGAGTTCGGAGATGTGGACGAGGCCGTCGCGCGAGCCCAGGAAGTTCACGAAGGCGCCGAAGTCGACGACCTTCACGACCTTGCCGGTGTAGATCACGCCCAGCTCCGGCTCGGCCACGATGCCCTTGATCCAGTCGATGGCGGCCTGCGCCGCCTTCGAATCGACCGCGGCCACCTTCACCGTGCCGTCGTCCTCGATGTCGATCTTGGCGCCGGTCTGCTCGACGATCTCGCGGATCACCTTGCCGCCGGAGCCGATCACGTCGCGGATCTTGTCCTTGGGGATATTGATCACGGTGATGCGCGGCGCGTTCTGGTTGACGCCCTCGCGCGCACCGGTCAGCGCCTTGGCCATCTCGCCCAGGATATGCAGGCGGCCGTCCTTGGCCTGCCCCAGGGCGATCTTCATGATCTCCTCGGTGATCGAGGTGATCTTGATGTCCATCTGCAGCGCGGTGACGCCCTGCTCGGTGCCGGCCACCTTGAAGTCCATGTCGCCGAGGTGGTCCTCGTCGCCCAGGATGTCGGAGAGGACCGCGAAGCCCTCGTCCTCCTTGATGAGGCCCATGGCGATGCCGGCCACCGGGCGCACCAGCGGTGCGCCGGCGTCCATCAGCGACAGCGACGTGCCGCACACCGTGGCCATCGAGGAGGAGCCGTTCGACTCGGTGATCTCCGACACCACGCGGATGGTGTAGGGGAACTGCTCCTTGGTCGGCAGCAGCGGGTGGATGGCGCGCCACGCCAGCTTGCCGTGGCCGATCTCGCGGCGGCCCGGCGAACCCATGCGGCCGGCTTCACCCACGGAATACGGGGGGAAGTTGTAGTGCAGCATGAAGCTCTCGCGGTACTCGCCCTCGAGCGCGTCGATGATCTGCTCGTCCTGGCTGGTGCCCAGCGTGGTGACGACCAGCGCCTGGGTCTCGCCGCGGGTGAACAGGGCCGAGCCGTGGGCGCGCGGCAGCACGCCGACCTCCGACACGATCGGGCGGACCGTCTTGGTGTCGCGGCCGTCGATGCGCTTGCCGGTCTTGAGCACGGCGCCGCGCAGGATGTCGGCCTCCAGCTCCTTGAACTCGGCCGAGATGTGGCCGGGCTCGACGCCCTCGGCGGTCAGGGCCTCCACGGCCTTGGCCTTGGCGGCGCCGATCTTCTCGTAGCGGACCTGCTTGACCGTCTCGGTGTAGGCGGCCTCGACGTCCGCGCCGACGGTGTCGCGCAGGCGGGCCTTGAGGGCGGCCTTGTCATAGGCGGGCGGCGGGATGTCCCACGGCTCCTTGGCGCACATCTCGGCCAGGTCGATGATGGCCTGGATCACCGGCTGGAAGTTCTTGTGGCCGAACATGACGGCGCCGAGCATGACCTCCTCGGTCAGCTCCTTGGCTTCCGATTCGACCATCAGCACGCCTTCCTGGGTGCCGGCGACGACGAGGTCGAGGGCCGAGTTCGGCACCTGGTCCTGCGTCGGGTTCAGCACGTACTGGCCGTCGATGTAGGCGACGCGGGCGGCGCCGATCGGGCCCAGGAACGGGATACCGGAGATCGTCAGCGCGGCCGAGGTGCCGACCATGGCGACGATGTCCGGATCGTTCTCCAGGTCATGGCTGAGCACGGTGCAGATGATCTGCGTCTCGTTGCGGAAGCCGTCGGCGAACAGCGGACGGATCGGCCGGTCGATCAGGCGGCTGACCAGCGTCTCCTTCTCGGTCGGACGCCCTTCGCGCTTGAAGAAGCCGCCGGGGATCTTGCCGGCCGCGAACGTCTTTTCCTGGTAGTTGACGGTCAGCGGAAAGAAATCGACGCCGGGCTTCGGCGACTTGGCGCCCACGGCGGTGCACAGCACCGTCGTCTCGCCGTAGGTGACCAGCACGGCGCCGTCGGCCTGACGCGCCATCTTGCCGGTTTCCAGCGTCAGCTTGCGCCCGCCCCAGTCGATTTCCTTGCGGTAAACGTTGAACATACGTGCCTTCCTTCCGTCCGACACCCGGGCACGCCGGATTGCGTGCGCGGGCCGGGACCGGGGACTTTCCCTCAGTCCCGTATGAAATGCATAAAGCGGCCGGTCCCGGGGAATCCCGGCCGGCGGCCTGGCGGGAGCGTACCGACAAAACAGAAAACCCCGGCCGAAAGCGCGCCTGCCGCCGTGGCGCCGGTGGGCGCGTGGTGCGGAAGGCTTCGCTTCGGTCCGGGGTTTCGGATCACGTGTTGGGCGATCCTCAGCGACGCAGGCCCAGACGCTCGATGAGCGTGGCGTAACGGCCGTGGTCCTTGCCCTTGAGGTAGTCGAGCAGGCGGCGGCGCTGACCGACCATCACCAGCAGGCCACGGCGGGAGTGGAAGTCCTTCTTGTGGCTCTGCAGGTGCTCCGTGAGGTTGCGGATGCGCTCCGACAGGATCGCAACCTGCACCTCGGGCGAACCCGTATCCGCGGTGCCGCGGGAATATTCCTTGATCAGCTCCTGCTTGCGCTCGGCGGTGATCGACATCGTGGTCTCCATCATTCAGATGTTGAGGACACGCACCGGGCGGACCTCCGCCCCCTCGACACGGGCCAGCGCCACCGGCTTGCCGGCGAAAAGCGCAAGAACGGCGCCGTCCTCCCCCACCGAACCGCGAAGCGCCTGAAGGCGTTCGAAGTCCTGCCGGGTGAGGAGCGCCACCGATTGGCCGTGTCGAAGTCGGTGCGCTTCGGCTTCCGTCAGGGCCAACGCCGGGATGTCGTCCAGCGCGGTCTCGATCGGTTGCAGAAGTCGTTCGACGGCCGCACCTTGCTCCATCGCGGCCAGTTCGTCCAGGGAAATCGCCTTGTCCAGCGTGAACCGCCCGACGCGCGTGCGGCGCAGCGTCGCGACGTGGCCCACCGTGCCCAGCGCCAGCGCCAGGTCGCGGGCGAGCGAGCGGACGTAGGTGCCCTTGCCGCAGTCCACCTCGAACACGGCGTGGTCGGCGTCGGGCATGTCGACCAGTTCGAAGCGGTCGATGCGGACGGTGCGCGGCTCCAGCTCCACCGCGTCGCCCTGGCGGGCGATGTCGTAGGCGCGCTCGCCGTCCACCTTGATGGCGCTGAACTGCGGCGGCACCTGCCGGATCTCGCCCAGGAAGGCGGGCAGCGCGGCGACGATGGCGTCGCGCGTGGGCCGCTCGGCGGAGGTGTCGATGACCGCGCCCTCGCGGTCGTCGGTGGCGCGGCGCTCGCCCCAGCAGACGGCGAAGCGGTAGGTCTTCGCCCCGTCCATGGCGTAGGAGACGGTCTTCGTCGCCTCGCCGAACGCGATGGGCAGGATGCCGGTGGCGAGCGGGTCGAGCGTGCCGCCGTGCCCCGCCTTCTCGGCGTTCAGCAGGCGGCGCACCTTGCCGAGCGCCTGGGTGGAGGTGATGCCTTCGGGCTTGTCCAACACCAGCCAGCCGTGGATCGGCTGGCCCTTCTTCTTACGCGCCACGGCCGGGCCCCCGGCCGCCGGTCGGCTCGTCGTGCCCGCCGCCGTCCTCGTCTTCGGCGCCCTCGTCGCCGTCGGGGAGGTCGTCGAGGTCGTCGTCGGTCTCCTCGTCGTACTCGAAGGACTCGACCTCCTCGTCGTCCTCGTCCCAGCCGTCGTCCTCGTCCCCGTGATCGTCGTCATCATCGCCGTTGACGCGGGGGCCGGTCGAGGCGAGGTCGCGGGCGACCTCGGGCGAGTGCAGGATGGCGTTGATGTGGCCGGCGTAGTCGAAGGAGGTGTCGGCCTGGAAGCTGAGCGTCGGCGCGAAGCGCAGCTTCATCACGCGGGCGACCTGGCCGCGCAGGAAGGGGGCGGCGCGCTTCAGCGCGACCAGCGCTTCCTCCACGTTGCCGCCGCCCAGCGGGGTGACGAACGCGGTAGCGTTGCGCAGGTCGGGGGAGATGCGCACCTCGGTCACGGTGACGTTGAGGTTCTGCAGCTCCGGATCATGGAAATCGCCGCGCCGGAACAGGTCGGCGAGCGCGTGGCGCAGTTCCTCGCCGACGCGGAGCTGGCGCTGGGACGGGGCTTTTCCGGCGTGATGCCCGCCGTGGTGTTTGCCTGCCATGGTGTCGTGCTTTCGTTCTTTGCCGGTGTCCGGTCAGGACCAGAGGACCGGGACGTCGTAGTGGCGGATCATGCGGTCCGCGGTGACCAGGGTCATGCCCTCGACCCGGGCCTGGGCGATCAGCATCCGGTCGAAGGGATCCTTGTGGTGGAAAGGCATGCCGTCGAGAGCGCTGAGGTGACGCAGGCCGATCGAAAGAAGGATGATTCCGCTTTCCTCCAGCCCTTCGGCAAGATCGGGCGGAATGCGAAGCTTGCCCAGGTTTGCCTTGATCTTCAGTTCCCAGAGCGAAGCCATGCTGATGAAGACGCCGCCCGCCGCCCCCGCGATGGCCTTCCGCAGATCGGGACCGAGCCCTTCATGACCGGTGGCAAGCCAGAGCGCGGCATGGGTGTCCAGCAACAGCTTCAAGGCTTTCCGTCCAGCTGCGGCGGCCACGGCTCGTCGGGCTCCAGGCCATAGAACGCCTTCAGGAGATCGTCGGGAAGCGGCGCGTCGAAGTCGTCGGCCATCCAGATCTTGCCCTTGAGAAGGCCGAAACGGATGGGACGCTTCGGCTCCCGCGCGACGATCCGGTCGCTTTCCGGCATGCCGGACTCGTTCACCGGAACCAGACGCACCGGCGGCTTGCCCTCGCGGGTGAGGATGACCTCCTCCCCGTTGACGGCGCGATCCGCCAGCTCGTCCATGTGGCCGAGGGCTTCGTGCAGAGGAACGTTCTCGGTCATGCCAACCTCCCGACGGGAGCATCGCGCCCCCATACCCTAACACATGGGATCCAAGGGCCGCACGGGCCCCTGGCGGGGGTGCAGGGGGCGGTGCCCCCTGCCGAAAGCGCCTTACAGCGTCCGCGCGACCTCTTCGATCTCGAAGGCCTCGATGACGTCGCCCGCCTGGATGTTGTCGTAGTTCTCGAAGGCCATGCCGCACTCGTAACCCTCGCGGACGTCCTTGACCTCGTCCTTGAAGCGCTTGAGCGTCTTGAGCGTGCCCTCGTGGATGACAACGTTGTCGCGCAGCAGGCGCACGCCCGCACCGCGCTTGACCGTGCCCTGCGTGACCATGCAGCCGGCGACCTTGCCGACCTTGGTGATGTTGAACACCTCGCGGATGGTGGCGTAGCCGATGAACCGCTCGCGCAGCGTCGGGGCCAGCATGCCGGTCAGCGCCGCCTTCACGTCGTCGATCACGTTGTAGATGATCGAGTAGTAGCGGATCTCCACACCGTCGCGCTTGGCGAGGTCGCGGGCCTGCGGGTTGGCGCGGACGTTGAAGCCGATCACCATCGCGTTGGACGCGTTCGCCAGCGTGATGTCGGATTCGTTGATCGCGCCCACCGAGGCGTGCAGCACGCGGACCTTGACCTCGGTGTTCTCGGCCGTGAGCTTCTCCAGCGAGCTGGAGATGGCTTCGATCGAGCCCTGCACGTCGCCCTTGATGACGACCGGCAGTTCCTTGGCCTCGCCGGCCTGGATGCGGCTGAACATGTCCTGCAGCGAGCCGCGGGCGGTGGCGGCGACGGCCGCTTCGCGCTTCTTGCGCTGGCGGAACTCGGCGATCTCGCGGGAACGCGCTTCCGACTCGACGACGGTGAAGTCGTCGCCGGCGAGCGGCGTGCCGTTGAGGCCCAGCACCTCCACCGGGGTGGCGGGGGCCGCCTCCTCGACGTTCTGGCCGCGGTCGTTGATGAGGGCGCGCACGCGGCCCCATTCCGACCCGGTCACGAACACGTCGCCGACCCGCAGCGTGCCGCGCTGGACCAGCACGGTGGCGACCGAGCCGCGGCCGCGCTCCAGCTTCGCCTCGACCACCACGCCTTCGGCGGTGCGGCCGGGGTTCGACTTCAGCTCCAGGATTTCGGCCTGCAGGAGGATGGCCTCCTCCAGCTTGTCCAGGTTGATCTTGGCCTTGGCCGAGACTTCCACGGTCTGGATGTCGCCGCCCATCTCCTCGACCACCAGCTCGTGCTGGAGCAGTTCCTGGCGCACGCGGTCCGGCTTGGCGTCGGGCAGGTCGATCTTGTTGATCGCCACGATGATCGGCACCTTGGCCGCCTTGGCGTGGTGGATCGCCTCGATCGTCTGCGGCATGACGCCGTCGTTGGCGGCCACCACCAGCACGACCACGTCGGTGACGTTGGCGCCGCGGGCACGCATCTCGGTGAAGGCGGCGTGGCCCGGCGTGTCGATGAAGGTGATGCGGGCACCCGACTCCAGCTGCACCTGATAGGCGCCGATGTGCTGGGTGATGCCGCCGGCCTCGCGGCTGACCACGTCGGTCTGGCGCAGCGCGTCCAGCAGCGAGGTCTTGCCGTGGTCGACGTGGCCCATGATGGTGACCACCGGCGGACGCGGCATCATGGCGTCCATGTTGTCGTCGTCGGCACGCAGGCCCAGCTCGACGTCGGCCTCGGACACGCGGCGCACGCGGTGGCCGAACTCGCTGATCAGCAGCTCCGCCGTGTCGGCGTCGATGGTCTGGTTGATGGTCGCCATCACGCCCATGCGCATCAACGCCTTGATGACGTCGGCGCCGCGCTCGGCCAT
>NZ_DASPMG010000099.1:0-60084 GCF_035627195.1 Azospirillum sp. | reverse complement strand
CAGGCTGCGGAAAAAGGTCTCCGTGCGGGAGCATTCTCTCCGCTGAAGGCTGAAATTTGCGGTATCCCCACGCCTTTTGGTGGAAACCTGCGGGAATTGCCCCGCTTTCGAGGCCCGGAGCCGCCCAGCGGGCGGACTCCGGGCGTCGGCTATGTTGCTGGCAGCAGCTTGGGCAGGCGGATCAGGTTGTAGGCGGCGGCCGTCAGGGTGAACATCCAGCCGACGCGAGCCACGCCGCGATGGCGGGTCTTGCGCAGCCCAGCCCCTTTGATCCAGCCGAAGACCTCCTCGATCCGTTTGCGCAGGCGCAGCGACACCGCGTAGCCGGGGTGACGGGTGGTCCGGCCATCGATGGCCGAGCGGCGGTTGCGGGTGTTCTGGGCGACGTGCGGCGCGGCGCCCAGGCCGCGCATCCGGGCGACGAAGTCCTTGGTGTCGTAAGCCTTGTCGGCGCCCACCGTGATGCGGTGGCGTCCGGGGATCGCCTCGACCATGGACACCGCCGCCTCGCGCTCGGCGGTGCCGGTGGCCGGCGTCAGGCGGGTGTCGACCACCAGGGCATGGCGGTTCTCCATCAGCACATGGCCCATGAAGCTCAGCCGGGCCGTCTGCCCGTTGCCCTTGCGGTACAGCCGCGCCTCGGGATCGGTGGTCGAGGCGTGCGTCTGGTTGGAGCGCTTCTCGCCGTGGAAGTCACGTTCGCCGTTGCGCCCCGGTCCCGGCGGCTCGCCGCTGCCGTCCTTCGGGCGGAAGCTCTTGAGCGAGGCCCAGGCCTCGATCAGCGTGCCGTCGACCGAGAAATGCTCGTCCGAGAGCAGCGCCGTGACGCGCGGCTGGCCTAGCACGGTGGCCAGGAAGGTGGCGGCCACGTCGCCCTCCAAGAGGCGGTCGCGGTTCTTGGTGAACACCGTGACGTCCCACACCGGCGCATCCATCGACAGGCCGACGAACCAGCGGAACAGCAGATTGTAGTCGAGCTGTTCCATCAGCTGGCGCTCCGAGCGCACCGAGTAGAAGGCCTGGAGCAGCAGCGCCCGCAGCAGCTTTTCCGGCGCCACCGACGGGCGACCGATCTTGGAATACAGCCCCTCGAAGGCCGGCGACATCACCTCCAGCGCCTCGTCCACAATCGCCCGGATCGGCCGCAGCGGGTGATCGGCGGGAACCCGCGCTTCACAGCTCACGTAACTGAACAGCCCCTCGCTGCGCTCGTCCGTTCCGCGCATCGCCCTCTCTCCGGCCGCATCCCCCGCCACAGAGAATCACGACCAGGCGTCCAGGCCCACCCCTTTTTCCGCAGCCTGCTAACACCGTTGGGGAAATCCGGGCCGGCGGCACCGGACAGGCGGCCATTCTGAACCCACATGGGTCCGCGGCCTCCATCCTGGCAGGTCTGGCCTGGGCGGCCAATGACGCCGCGGCCTCCCTCTCGGGCGGAACCCCCGGCACCGACACGACCGTGACCCTCCCGTCCGGCCTGACCACGCTCCACCTCGGGAACCGCAACGGGTCCTTTTACGCCTATGGCCGCATCCGCCGCCTGACCCTTTATGGCCGCCGCCTGACCAACGCGGCCCTCCGGAAGCTGACCGCCAAGACCTCGGCCTTGCGTCTGAACTTTGCCGCCGACAAAGCCCTGGACCCCCGCGTCCAGTTCAACAGGGATTCCGTCGCGACGTACTGGGACGCCGGGGGCACCCTGCGGACCGCCCAGGCCAGCGTCCCGCGGTTCGACCACCAGCCGACTACCGGGACCAGTCTCGGCCTCCTGGTGGAAGAAAGCCGGGCCAACCTCCTGTGGCCATCGTCGGATTTCACGCACGCCAACTGGTCCAAGTCGGCGGTCACCGTTACGGCCGACACGGCCCTGGCCCCGGACGGGACCACCACGGCCGATACCTTCACGGATTCCAGCACCACGGACTACGGGGGTGCTGCGGCGGTCGCTGTCGTCGCGAACGACACCACGGCCCGGACCGCGTCCATCTTCGCCAAGGCCGGCTCCATGGGGTTCGTCCAGCTTTATGTCTCATACAGCGGCGGGACCCCGGTCAACGCCTTCGTCCGGGTCATCCTCAGCACCGGCACCGTGGACGGCACCGGGGGGAGCCCCGACCAGTATGGCGTCCAGGATGTCGGGGGCGGGTGGTATCGGGTCTGGGTCACCAAGGCCAACAACGGCTCCGGAAACACGTCCTGCGTCGTCAATATCTACGGCGACGCCGGAGCGGTCGAGACCACCGGAACCATCCTGATTTGGGGAGCCCAGCTTGAGGCAGGGGCTTTCCCCACGTCCTACATCCCGACCACGACCGCCGCCGTGACCCGTCAGGCCGACGTGGTGACCCTGCCGTTGGCTCTGGTCCCGGAGTGGAACCCCAGTGAGGGGACCCTGGTGGCCGGGGTGACCTTCCCGGTGGTCGATACGGCGGCGGTCAACACCCTGGTCCACCTGGACGACGGCACGGCCAACAACCGGTTGACGGTCCGGCGGGATTCCGGCGGGCTCGGCTTCCTGGTGACCACCAGCGGGAGCAACGTGGTCGGGTTGCCGGCCGGCACCCAGCCCCCGGCTGGTGTGACCCGCAGGATTGCCGCCGCGTGGAAGGCCGACGACTTCGCCGCGTCCTCCAGCGGGGGCGGGGTCCTGCCGGACACCAGTGGAGCCATCCCGGCGGGACTGACCACGCTCCGGATCGGCAACGCCACGGGGGTCCAATTCTGCAATGCCCCCATCGCCGCCATTGAACTCCACCCCAGCCGTCTGCCCGACGTGAAGTTGCGGGGCCTGTCAGCATGACCAATCCAGTCCTTGATCTGAATTTCAGCGGAAGCCGGGGCCTTGATCCCCGGCTTTCTTTTTTCCGGGCCGGCACGGCGACTTACTGGGATGAGTCTGGGACCCTCCGGACAGCCGGGATCAACCAGCCCAGGATCGACTGGGACCCGGTCACCAAGCGGTGCCGGGGGCTCCTGGTGGAGGAAGCCCGGACCAACGCGGTCATCAACAGTGAACAGTTCAACAACTGGTCCGCGTTCAACACCGCGGTCACGGCGAACGCCACGACGGCCCCGAACGGGATTCAGACGGCCGACGCCATCATGGAGACGAATACCACAAACCTGTTCGCGGTGTCGTCCAGCTACATCGCCAAACCTTCCGCGTCGTCGCTGCCGTACACGGCTAGCCTGTTCGTGAAGGCCAACGGTCGGACGAAGTTCATCATCCGGCTTGAGGGGACGGGTGCGGCCAGTTCGGCCGGCGTGAACTTCGACCTGTCCACCGGAACCATCGGGCAGGCCCTGGCCGGCGGCGGGTTCAGCGGGTGCACGGGGACCATTACCCCGGTGGGCAACGGCTGGTACCGCTGCACCGTGTCGGCAACGACCGACACCAACGCCGGGCTGATCATGCGGGTCTGGCTGCTGGAGCCCACCGGAAACAACTTCGCGGTGCCGACCTACGCCGGGGACACGACCAAGGGCCTGTTCCTCTGGGGTGCCCAGGTCGAACAAGGGGCCTGGGCCACCAGCTACATCCCGACCACCACCGCGGCGGCCACCCGTGCGGCCGACACGGCCACCCTGGACCTCGGGTTGGTTCCGGAGTGGGACAGCACCCAGGGGACCGTGGTGGCCGACACCCAGGCCATGGCCGCGGTCAACGGCTCCATGCTGTGGAGCCTGGGCGGATCGGGATCGGCCTACGTGATGCACTCCGGCACGACCGGGTTGCAGGCCAGGGCCGCGACCGCCAGCACGACCCAGGCCACGATCACGGCGACCGCGACCCAGACCATCCCGAACAAGACCGCGTTCGCCTGGGCCGCCGACGACTTCGCCCTGGTGGTCAACGGGGAGGTCTCCGGATCGGATTCCGCCGGGTCGGCCCCGTCGGTGACCACGCTCCAGGTCGGCATGGCCCCGTGGGCTTACGAGTCGTTCCTGAACGGCTGGGTCCGGCGGCTGACCCTGTACAACCGCCGGCTGGCCAACCCCACCCTCCAGACCCTGACGGCCCGATCCCCGGCCATCCGGCTCCGGCTGGACGCCCTCCAGTACCTCCCCCAAGAGGTAAGCTTTAGCCGGGCCTCCACGGCGACGTTCTTCGACAGTGCCGGCGTCATGAGGGTGGCCCCAATCGGTACCCCGCGGTTCGACTTCGACCCGGTCGGACTGACGTGTCGCGGCCTCCTGGTGGAGGAGGCCCGGACCAACATCCTGGGCGGGTCTGAAGATTTCGCGGGGATGTGGACCACCCAGAACGCCAGCGTGACGGCCAACGCCGCCACGGCACCCGACGGAACCACCACGGCCGACCTGATCACCGAGGACAGCAGCAGCACCTATCACCGGGCACAGCGGAATGCGGGCGTTAGCCCGTCTACGATCTACACGGCCTCCGTCTTCCTCCGGAAGCCAGCCAGCAATGGCCGGCAATATGCCAAGCTGGAAATCTACGGCTTTGGTGCATCAAACGATAACATCGCCATCGCGTACTTCGACTTGGTCGGGGGCATCGTCGCCCATGTTCAGGTCGGGTCTGCGGCAATTCAGAACGTTGGTGGAGGGTGGTACCGGTGCAGCGTCACGGCCACCACCGGCACCGGGCACACGGGTATTGCCGTGTCGGTCGGGCCGTCGGCTGGGACGGCCTACGCCTACCAGGGCGACAACGCCAGCGGGGTCCTGGCCTGGGGTGCTCAGGTCGAGGCCGGCGGCTTCACCACCAGCTACATCCCGGCCACCGGGACCAGCACGGTCACCCGGTCGGCCGACGTGGCCAGCGTCAGCCTGGACGACCTCCCGACGGTCCAGGAGGGGGCTTATACCCTCCTGGCTGAGGCCCAGGTCCCCGTGGTCAACACGGTGGCTATCCAGACCCTGGCCGCCCTGACGGACAGCGGGGGAACCAACGCGGCTGATATTCGGGTGCCTGGGTCCCAATCCGTGCGGGCCACGGTCCAGTCCGGAGGTGCCGGACAGGCCACGCTGGTCCTGGGGTCGATCCCGGTCGGGTCCCCGTTCCGCGTGGCCTTGGCCGCTGCGGCGAACGATTTCGCGGCCAGCCTGAACGGTGCCGCCGTGGTCACCGACACGTCCGGGGCCATGCCGGCCCGGCCTACCGCCCTGTACCTCGGGAGCTTGCCGGGGGGCACCGGCTGCCTCAACGGCCACCTCCGGGAGGTCGCCCTGTGGCCCGTGCGGTTCTCGAACGCCGTCACCCAGCTACTCGCCTAAACTGAGGAAATCCAACATGTTCACAGATTTGTATCTGCGGGCAGACTCCGAGTCTGCCCTGGCCGAAGCCATGCCGTGGTTCCGCCGGGACGGCGGCTGGGTGACCGCCTCGCACCACCACGCCCTGGATTTGATCGGGCCGATCACGATCACGCCCGCCGTCCTGGACGATGCCGGGGAGGTCGTGACGCCCGCCGTGATCGACGGGCGGTACCACGCCAACCTCCGGCTGTTCGGGGATCACCCCGACCGGGAGGCCCTCTTGGCCGGCCTGGAACCGGTGCGGATCGACCCCGAGCCCTCCACCCCGTCGCGGGTGTGGGCCTGACCCAGGGGGCGGCGTGCTCCTGAGCGGGGCCGTCTGACTGGTGGCCGGCGTGCTGGCCGTGACGGTCGGGGTTATGCTGTTCCGGCGGTTCGGTGACGCCCGGCAAGCGGCGAAATGAATCCGGCACATTTCAGGCTCGATGATGTTGGTGGTGAGGTTGCGTTGTCATCCTCCCTGGCCTTGCCTCCCCTCCCGCTCCCGCGGGAGGGGATTTCTTGCGGGCCGCGTCGTAGCCCCCGACGACATTGGCGGCCCGGCGGGGGAGGGGGCGAGCGGCTATGCTCGATGCCCTTCCCCCGCTCTTCGTCTTTCTATGGGATATTTCGCGTTTTCGCTTGGGCTGTGGTAAATACCCATCAGCATAGGGTGCAGGTGGCGGAAGTCGTCACCTCTGTGTAAAGGCTCGGGGGGAACATGACCCCCGGTATCAGGAGCGGCACCCCCCCGAACTCGGGATTTAGTAGTCCCTCCGTGATTGGAGCGAGTGGGGCGAACGGTCGGCCGAGTGTAAACAATCCGACGCAAACGATCCGGGCTCTGGGCTAGACACCAACCCGGACGGACGCGGACAGGTCTCGCAGCTTGCCGTGTCTCGCCGCTGGTCCCCATAGGGGAATAATCAAGACGTAAAGAGGTACAGCCCAACCGCCTCCGCCAAGGTCAAACTTGGTTGTCTCTGCGAGAGTCCAGGCTCCATACCGGAAGTCTGCGGACAGATCGAGCCCTGGAAAGGGCTTGGTCTGTCCGCACCACCCGGAAGGGTTCGAGACTTGAGTTTGACCTTGGGTCAAGCCCAGATCGAGAATGCCGGCGAGCGGACCGGACGCGAGCGACAGCGAGCGGGCGGGGAGCGAGACCGGCCGGGCGGACGCGAACGCAGTGAGCGGACGGCCGTTGGACCGGAACGAGGCCAGGACCCAGGTGGTGATCGAGACCAGCCGGAGATCTGGGCCAAGCTCAAGCCGTCACGCCACGGCGGCCCACTCTTGTCGGGCCGGGGCCAACCTGAGGTAATGCCGTGCTGGTCATAGGCTCACCGGCCGATGAAGCGGCTGGCCTTGACCAACGGACGGATTGCCTGCCGCTGGTTGCCAATGCACATAAGGTTGACGCGAATGTCTGCGACCGCCGGCCATGCACCGACTCCACGAAGATCAACGTCGGCTCCTGGAGTCGCTGAAACGGGCGGAGGAACTGGCCCGGACCATCGCGGTTGATTCGCGGCGGGACGCGGCGAGCGGACACCCGGAAGCCCAGGAGCGAGCCCAGCGGGCCAAGGAGATCCTGGACCGGGCCATGGAGTTGCGAGCCCAGGTCGAGGCCGCGGTGGAGCGGGCCATGCTGACCCAGGCCCAGGCCGCGGATCAGGTCCAGCCGCTCTTCCAGGCTCGGACCTGATTGGCAGGGACTGGGCGATGGACGATGATGGCGGACCGCGGGTCCACATTCTGATTGCGGAAGACGAGGCCCTAGCCGCCATGGCCCTCCAGGATGTCCTGGAGCGAGCGGGATTCCGGGTCACGCTATCCCATGACGGTCAAGCGGCCCTGGCTGACGCCCAGGCCGATCCCCCGGACGCTCTCCTGACCGATCTGAAGATGCCCCGCCTGGGCGGACTGGGCCTGATCCAACGCCTGCGGGCAAGCCGCCTTGACCTCCCGGTGGTGATCATGAGCGGGGACCCGCCGGCTGACTGGGCGGAGCAAGTCGTGGACGATGGCCTAGGCCGCACTGTCCTACTGGTGAAGCCGGTCAGCCCCTTGGAGGTCGTCAAGGCCATTCAGGCCGTTCTGGCGGTCTAAAAAGGCTACACCGTTTTGTAGTGGGAACCATATTCGTCGCATATTGTTTCGCTGAGGCTAAATGACAGCCTTTGCCCTCACCCCCTCTCTCCGAAGGAGAGGGGGTGTTTTGTTATTCAGCGGAGAGGGGTGCACCTCTCGGTAGTCCATTCCGGCAGCAGCATGTGATCGGTGGTCAGCTTCCGACTGCGACCGTGGCCCGAAGCCATTTAGGGAAATACCCCGGAACACCACGACGTGGCCGGCCGGGTTTAGCAAGCGGTGGTGAGGGTGGTGGCCGGCGATAAGTGACCCGTGCAGGCCATCATTGAAAGGCGGCGAGGGGCTTTGGCCCTTCGCCGCCTTTCTCTTCTGTGATGCCCCTGGTGTGCTCCCGGCAAGTACCTTGTCGAAGCTTGCCAGGGGTCCAGATCTGGGGGTACAAGATGGGGGTCCAAACTTGAACTTGACCCCTCTGTAAGGTGCTGAAAAACAAGGGAAATCGGGATTGCTAGGCAAATCCCCTTGGGGACGCCAACCTTTTCAACAGGTTGGCAAAAATCGCGAAACGGCTTTCCACAGAAGTTCCACAAGCCCGTAGCCCAGTGTGCGCCACACCGGGCCCCGAAATCATGCACTCCCTGCTCCCGCGAGGCACCAGGGAAACACATGCATCGGGTTCGATGACGGATGCGGCGATAACGCGGCATAGCAACGCGTTCTCGCTGCACAATGGCCATCCAAATCAATAGAGAGCCGGGGCGGCGAATCCGGATCAGAGCTTTCCAGCGCCCGGCGGCACGCGAGCGGCAGGTCCGCATCGCGGCTGGTGACCGACTCGGGAGGTCGTGTCCTTAGCGCTTGGCGGTACGCACGGCGGGAACGCGGAAGTGTTTCGACTTGGAAGGGAACCGTTGGCGGGTTCGGATCATTTTGTCGACCGTGAGGGTAGATGGTGTGCAGTCAGCCATCCAGTATGGAGGTTGTATATGCCTATCATGCGTTGCTAATACATTGCCTGAAAAAGATGCGTTGGCAGGCGTTCAGTCAAAGGACTGTAGATCTTATGACGCATGCTTTGCGTACGGAGCGAAGAAGTACTCAATCTCCTCGTTCCTATCGGGTGCAGACGTGGTTGGTGCTGCTGGTAATTGCATGCCTCATGCCGCTTTTGCTGTTCTCGGCGGCGCTCCTCCTCCGCAACACGGCGGTCGAAACGAACCAGACGGAACGGCTGGTTCGTGACAGGGTAGACCAGTTGGCGGAGGATGTAGACCGGGAAGTCGCACGCCTCATGGCGGCCGCCGATGTCCTGGCCACCAACGAGAACCTTTTGCGGGGTGATCTCGCCGCCTTCCACCAGCGCGCTTTGATGCTCCGCGACCGGCTCAACACCAATGTCGTGGTCCGTGATCTGTCCAGCCAGCAACTCGTCAACACCCGCGTGCCATGGGGAACCGTGCTGCCCCGCAATCCCGTGTCCGAGGTCGATAGGCGGGCCATCGAAACTCGACAGCCGCAGGTTTCAGGGCTGCTGACGGGTGCGATGGCGCAAGACCCATTGCTGATCGTCGTTGTGCCAGTGATCCGTGATGAGGAGGTCCGTTACCTGCTCAGCCTTACTATCGGACTGGAACGTCTCCAGGCGCTTGTTGCACCTGAGCGGCTTCCGCCGGGCTGGCTGGCCGGTGTCGTTGACGGCGACGGCCTCTACATCGCTCGATCCGCCAAGTCCGAGCAGTTCGTCGGCACCCGCCTCCCAAGCGAGATCTGGGAGCGGAGCAGGGGCGTCCCCGAAGGTGTTCACCGCATCTTCGATGCCGAAGGAAATGCGGCCTTGCAGGCTTACAGCCGCTCGCAAGTCTCTGGATGGCTGATCGGTGTGAGCGTAAAGGAGGACCTGATCGCCGCGCCGTCGCGGCAAACCCTCCTGCTCTTTTTGGCTGGTGGGCTTGTCCTGCTCCTCACCGCCATCAGCGGTGCCTTCATGTTGGGGCGCCGTCTGACGCGCCCGGTCCTACAACTCGTCCAGGCGGCAGAGGCCATGGGAGCCGGGCAACGGCTTCCGATCCAAGGTCGAGGGGTTATCGAGATCGAGAGGGTCAGCGATGCCCTGCAGGATGCTGCGGACCTCATCGAGAACCGCGCTACAGCCCTGAGCGAGAGCGAAAGTCGTTACCGCGCCATCGTGGAAACTGCGGTGGATGCTATGGTGGTCATTGATGAGGCGGGCATCATCCAGGCCATAAACCCGGCGGGCGAGCAACTTTTCGGCTATCAACCCGATGAAGTGATCGGGCGGAACGTCTGCATGCTGATGCCGGAGCCGTATCGTTCCGAGCACGACGGCTACTTGGCGAACTACCGGCGCACCGGCGAACGGAAGATCATCGGCATCGGTCGGGAGGTCGCAGGGCAGCGCAAGGACGGCTCGATCTTCCCGGCCGAACTGGCGGTTGCGGAATGGATTGCCGGCGGGCGCCGCTTCTTCACTGGGATCATGCGCGACATCACCGAGCGCAGGCGTGCCGACGAAGTCCTGCGCACTTCAAAAGCCGAGGCAGATCGGGCCAACCTTGCCAAATCCAAGTTCCTCGCTGCGGCCAGCCACGACCTGCGCCAGCCCGTACAGGCTCTGATGCTGTTCCAAGGCGCACTTGAGGGGCAACTCGCCGGCCATCCTGCCTTCCGCATGGTGGAATCCATGGGTGAACCGCTGGGTGGCCTGCGCATGCTGCTCGACAGCCTGCTCGATGTGTCCAAGTTGGACGCCGGGCTGATCGCCGCCAAGCCGGTGGACATGCCGATCATGATGCTCCTTGACCGACTTGGCGCCGAGTACCATCCCCAGGCCGTGGCAAAGGGGCTGCGCCTGCGCGTCGTCGGATCGAACGCGGTGGTGCGCAGCGATCCCGTCCTGCTGGAACGCTTGCTGCGCAATCTGATCGAAAACGCTTTACGCTACACCGAGCAAGGTAACCTGCTGATTGGTTGTCGGCGTCGTGGTGACCGGCTGCGGATCGAGGTTGTCGATACGGGTATCGGCATCGACCCCGCGCATCAGGCCGACATCTTCGAGGAATTCGTGCAGGTCGGGAACCCGGAGCGGGACCGCACCAAGGGGCTTGGGCTTGGCTTGGCCATAGTCAAACGGCTGGCTCGGCTGCTCGGCCACGAGGTGGTGGTCCGCTCCTCACTGGGGCGTGGCTCAGCCTTTTGCGTCGCGGTGCCCCTGGTCACCCAACCTGTGCATTACGGTTGGCGGAAGACCGAACCAACCAACGAAGATAAGCGCGGCCTCATCCTCGTGATCGACGATGAGCCGCTGGTGCGCATGGGCTTGGAAGCCATGCTGGAGGGCTGGGGTTATCGGGTGCTGACTGCCGGGTCCACCGATGAGGCTGTCAGCCACGTGGAAAGTGGGGCGTGGCCGCACGCCATCCTGGCGGACTACCGGCTGCGCGGGGGTGAAACGGGCCTGGATGCAATCCGCGCGGTGCACAGCCGCCTCGCCAAGCCGGTGCCCGCGACTGTCATTACCGGAGATACCGCGCCCGACCGGCTGGGTGAGGTCCGGGCGGGCGGCTTTACCCTGCTCCACAAGCCAGTTGCGGCTGACGAGTTGCGCAATACGGTCGTGGAGATGATGCGGCCAGACTGATTGCCGCCCCTGTGGCGACCCGGCGCAGGGCTGCTGGCGCCACACGAATTTGCGGCGGTGAAAGATGAGCGCCGCCGGGGCGCTTCACGGCCGCGCGCAGACGTCGCGAACGCAGCGGCGGAGCCAGCGGTGCGCCGGGTCGGCGTCGAGCCTGGGGTGCCAGAGCATCGACACCGTGATCCGGGGGGCGGTCATCGGAAGCGGAAAGCTGTGCATGCCGTCGCGCAGGTTGCCGGTGTGCCGCTCGGGAACGCTGGCGATCAGGTCGGTGGCGCGAGCCAGTGCCAGCGCGGTCGAGAAGCCGCCGACGATGGTGGCGACGTCGCGTTCCAGGCCGAGCGTCTGCAGGGCGTCGTCGATCAATCCCCGGTCGAGGCCCCGCCGCGAGACGAGGACATGCTTGCCGGCGGCAAACCGGGTGGGGGTGATGTCGCCCCGGCAGAGCGGGTGGCCCAGGCGCACGACGCCGATGAATTGGTCCTGGAACAGGGCCTGCGTGCGCACCTCCGGGCCCGTGGTGTTCGCCACGACCCCGGTTTCCAGGTCGACGGTCCCATCGCGAAGCGGGGCGCTGTCCTTGTCCTGCTTCTGCACGAAGCGCAGCCGCACGCCGGGCGCGTCCTCGGCCAGCCGCGCGATGAGGCCGGCGCCGAAGTTCTCCACGAAGCCGTCGCTCGTCCGCAGCGTGAACGTGCGCGCGAGCCGTGAGAGGTCGAGCGCCTCAGCCGGCCGCAGAACCGCCTCTCCGTCCTGCACGAGCCGGCCGACCAGGTCGCGGAGTTCGAGCGCCCGTGGCGTCGGCACGAGGCCGCGTCCGGCCCGCACCAGCAGCGGGTCGCCCGTCGCGTCGCGCAGCCGCGCCAGTGCCCGGCTCATGGCCGACGGGCTTAGGCGCAGGCGCCGGGCGGCGCGCGCGACGCTGCCTTCCGCGAGCAGGACGTCGAGCGTGACGAGCAGGTTGAGATCGGGCCGTGGCATGCAGCGATCCTAGCACCGTTCGGTGTGGCGTTGCGTGCACGAATACAATGCAAACGGTGCGTCTTCCGCCATGTCCGGCGCGGGGGCAGGCTTCCCGAAGCCCCATTCCGGGAGCAGAGAGGGAAAGGAAGCCAGCATGCCGAAGCCAATGGAACGCGAGGACTGGAACCGGCGCTACGCCGCGCAGGACTTCATCTGGACGGTCGAGCCGAACCGCTTCCTGGTCGCCGGGGTCGCGGACCTGCCGGCGGGCCGGGCGCTGGAACTCGCATCCGGGGAGGGACGCAACGCCGTCTGGCTGGCGGAGCAGGGCTGGACGGTGCGCGCCGTCGATTTCTCCGACGTCGCCGCCGAAAAAGGCAGGCGGCTGGCCGCCGCGCGGAACGTCGCCGACCGGGTCGATTTCCAGGTGGCGGACCTGCGGGACCATACGCCCGAGGTCCAGCGCTTCGACCTCGTCGCGCTGACCTACCTGCAAATCCCGCTGGCCGACCTTGCGCCGATCCTCGCGCGGGCGGCGCAGGCCGTGGCGCCGGGCGGCACGTTCCTGCTGGCCGCCCACGATCCGGCGAACCTGGAGCACGGCCATGGCGGCCCGCGGGATCCCGGCGTGCTCTACACGGCGGAGCAGGTGGTGGCGGCGCTGGGCGGAGAGCTCGTGATCGAAGAGGCCGGCCGCGCCGAGCGGCCGGTGACGACCGGTGACGGCGTCAGGATCGCGATCGATTGCGTGGTGCGGGGGAAGCGGCCATGACGGCGCGGCCTGATCCGGCAGCGGCCGGGGGCGCCGAAGGGGCGCCCGCGGCACGATGGGCGCTTGCCGGCCTTTCGGTCGCCATGCTGCTGTCCTCCCTCGGGACCAGCATCGCCAACGTCGCCCTGCCGACCGTGGCGGAGGCGTTCGGCGCGTCCTTTCAGGACGTCCAATGGATCGTCGTCGCCTATCTCCTGGCCAGCACCACGCTGATCGTCGGCGTCGGCCGGCTGGGCGACCTGTTCGGGCGCCGCCGGCTGCTGCTGGCGGGCATCGTCCTGTACACGGCGGCCTCGTTGCTGTGCGGGGCGGCGCCCACGCTGTGGCTGCTGATCGCCGCACGGGCGGCGCAGGGCCTTGGCGCCGCCGTCATGATGGCGCTGGCCATGGCCTTCGCCGGCCAGATGGTTCCCAAGGCCAGGACGGGCAGCGCCATGGGGCTGCTCGGAACGATGTCCGCGGTCGGCACCGCTCTCGGCCCGTCGCTCGGCGGCGTCCTCATCGCGGGCTTCGGCTGGCGCGCGGTCTTCCTGGTCAACCTTCCGCTGGGCGTGCTGGCGCTTCTCCTCGCCGCCCGCCGGCTGCCCGCCGATCGCGGGGCGCCGGGGGCGGAGCGGGGCGGCTTCGACGGGTCCGGCACGCTCCTGCTTGCGCTGACGCTCGGCGCCTATGCGCTGGCCTTGACGGCGGGGGGTGGCGGCTTCGGTCCGCTCAACGCCGCCCTGCTGGCGGCGGCGGCGGTCGGCGCCGGCCTGTTCGTGCGCGCCGAAGCGCGCTCGGCATCGCCGCTGATCCAATTGGCGATGTTCCGCGACCCGGTGCTGAGCGCGGGCCTCGCCATGGGCATGCTCGTCTCGACGGTGATGATGGCGACGCTGGTGGTGGGGCCGTTCTACCTGGCGCGCGGCCTGGCGCTCGACACCGTGCTGGTGGGCGTCGTCATGTCGGCCGGTCCCCTGACGGCCGCGCTGGCCGGCGTGCCCGCCGGCCGCATGGTGGACCGCTTCGGCGCGCGGCGCGCGACCATCGGCGGGCTGATCGCGATGGGCACGGGGTGCGGCCTCCTCGCCGCGATCCCGGCGACGCTCGGCATTGCCGGCTACGTCGCCCCCATGGTCGTCACCACCGCCGGCTATGCGCTGTTCCAGGCGGCCAACAACACCGCCGTCATGCTGGACGTCGCGCCGGACCGGCGGGGCGTCGTTTCCGGGATGATCAACCTGTCGCGCAACCTCGGGCTCATCACCGGCGCCTCGGTCATGGGGGCCGTGTTCGCCCTTGCGTCGGGGATGACCGGCATGGCCACGGCGCATCCCGAGGCCGTCGCCGACGGCATGGGCGTCACCTTCGCGCTGGCGGCGGCCCTGACCGCCCTGGCGCTGGGCATCGCGGCGGGAAGCCGCGCGCCGTCGCGGGGGGACGCCCGCGCCGCGTCGCGGGCATGAGGACCGGCGGCGCGGCGCCTGCCGTCGCCGTGCCGCCGTCCTTCCTTATCGGCCGGCCTTATCGGCCGGTCCGCTTCACAGGCGGCACAGGCAGGCCTTGGCCGGCTTGCCGCCGTCGCAGGACGGAGAGGCGTCCGGATAGAAGGTGCGGACGCCATGGTTCTTGATGACGGACACCGCGAAGTAGTCGATGCCCGGCGCCTTGACCTCCTTCAGGCACATCTGCTTGTCGGACGCGTTCTTCATCGCCTTCATGGCGGTGGTCGCGTCGACCAGGATCGTGCGCGCGTCCACCCCGTAGGCGTAGCCCTTCATGCAGTCGGTCTTCGGAGCCCCGGCGGGATCCAGGTACGACACGCCCAGGGTGTAGATGGGCGGGACGATCTCCCGCTGCGACGGATTGCACCGGTCGGCCGGGGCGAGCCCGGCCCACTTCTGCTCCTGCGCCTGCAGGTAGCGCGCGGCGAAGTGGAAGCCGCCCAGCGCCTTGCCCGCGGGCTCGCCGCAGAAGATGTGGACGAAGCCGGCGCTCTTGAACCAGAGCTGGGTGAGGCGGCCCTTGAAGCCGGGCAGGTCTTCCGGCCCGTCGCCGGCCACGCTGCGGCCGAGCGCCTCGTAGATGTTCGCGACGTCGTCGGCGAGGTCCGGACGGTCGAGCAGCTGGCGGAAGCTGGCCTCCGTCGGGTGGCTGCCCCACGGGCCGCACACGTCCAGAACCGCCTTGTCGAAGGCGCTGAGCGTCGGCGGCGGCGGCGTGGGGTCGTTCGGGCCGTCGTCCCTGGTGTCGAAGAAGGGCAGGAAGGCGGTGGTCCCGCCCACCGGCGGCTTGTCCGTGGCCGGCACGGGTGACGCCGAGGCCGACAGGGTGCCGCAGGTCAGGTCGACCCAGCGCGCGGGGCCGGAGGCGCCGGGGATGTCCAGGTCGACGTGGGTGCCGCCCTCCTTGTTGAGGCCGCGGACGGCGTAGGTCTTGCCCGGCTCCACCATGGCGGATCCGGGGTTGGTGCCGTTGCGGATGCTGGTCACGGCCGGGCAGGATGCATTCGCCGTGAAGGTGCCGGAGATGCCATAGTATGCGGCGGCCGGATGGCTGATGACGGCGCCGCCAACGGCCAAACAGGAAATGACAAGCATTCGCAACATCGCGTTATCCCCCAGGATAATGGTGACGAATCAAGAATACTTTGCCGCGAGCGCTTCGGTAAGACATATTGTGGCGGGCGTCGTTGGCGGAATGTGGGTTTCTTTGCTGCGGCAGGGTTTGGATGTCTTCAGGTTGTGATCGCGGCGCCCGCAGGTTGTCGCCGCAGGTTGTCGCGGGGGGCGACACCTTGCCCGGCGAAACGGAGCGGTGATACAAGACGTACCATGGCCAAGCATCACGACAGCATCACGGACGAGCTGGCGGATTTCATCCGGACCCAGCCGATGTTCTTCGTCGCCACCGCGCCGATCGAGGGACGTATCAACCTCAGCCCGAAGGGGCTGGACGGCAGCTTTCAGATCCTGGGGCCGCACGGCGTCGCCTTTCTGAACGTCACCGGCAGCGGCAACGAGACGGCGGCGCACCTGCTGCAGGACCCGCGCATCACGCTGATGTTCTGCTCCTTCACGAAGAAGCCGATGATCCTGCGGCTGTACGGGCGGGGCCGCGCGGTGCACCGGCGCGACGCGGACTGGGCGGCGCTGGAGGCCCGTTTCCCCGAGCGGCCGGGCAAGCGGCAGATCGTCGTGGTCGAGGTGACCAGCGTCATCACGTCCTGCGGGTTCGGCGTGCCGATGATGGATCTGGTCGGCCAGCGGACGATGCTGCCCGATTGGGCGGAGCGCCGGGGCGAGGACGGCATCCGCGACTACTGGCGCGAAAAGAACCTCACCAGCTTCGACGGCCTGCCGACGGGCCTGCTGGACGGGGAATGAGCGGCGCGCCGGGCGCCCACCTTCTCAAGCTGTTTCCGGGGCCGCCGGACGAGGTGGCGGTTGCCGGCACCTGGCTCGCCCACCGGCTGCACGCGCAGGGCGGCGCCGGGGCGCCGTTCGTCTACGCCAGCTTCGTCGCCAGCCTGGACGGGCGCATCGCGCTGCGGGACCCGGCGACGGGGGAGAGCCGCCTGCCGCTGGCGCTGACCAGCGAGAACGACCTGCGGCTGTTCCTGGAGCTGCAGGCGCAGGCGGACTGCCTCGTCACCAGCGCCGGCTACCTGCGCGACCTTGCGGCCGGGCGGCTGGACGACGTGCTGCAGGTGGGGACACCGGATCTGGCGCAGTGGCGCGTCGCGAACGGGCTGACGCCGCAGCCGGCCGTGGTGGTGGTCAGCGCCGGGCTGGACTTCCCGCTGCCGGCCTCGCTGGTGCTGAACGCGCAACGGCTGCTGGTCGCCACCACGGCGGCGGCGCCGGCCGGCAAGGTGGCGCGGCTGCGGGCGCGCGGGGTTCCGGTGATCGTCGCCGGGACGGGGGATACGGTGGAGGGGGCGCCGCTGGCGCGGGAACTCGGGCGGCGGGGCTACCGCAGCCTGTACCTGCTGGCCGGGCCGCGGCTGTTCGAGGCGATGCTGCGCGATGGGATGCTGGCGCGGCTCTACCTCACCACCACGCACCGGCTGTTGGGCGGCGCGCATTTCCAGACCATGATCGGCGGGGCGGCCGGCGGGGCGGAGCTGGGCGACGCCGGGCGGCTGCGGTTGGCCGAGCTGTACTACGACGCCGGGCCGCCGGACGGCACGGGGCAGTGGTTTGCCCAATATGACGCGATGTTGCACGACGTGATCAGGTGATGGTGGCCGGCGCCCGCTCGCGGTAGGTGAAGGGCACGTCGCCGGTGGCGGAATCGCGGGCGGCCAGCGCGCCGACGGCGGCGTGGTTTTCGGCCAGTTCGCACACGGGGTCCGGCAGGGCGGCGTCGCCGGAGATGGCCAGCGCCTGGCAGCGGCAGCCGCCCCAGTCGATCTCGCGCCGGTCGCACTCCCGGCAGGGCGACGGCATCCAGTCGGTGCCGCGAAAGCGCTGGAAGGCGGGGGAATCCTGCCAGATGGCGCCGAAGGGACGGTCGTGCACCGTCTCGAACGACATGTCCGGAATGGTCTCGGCCGCGTGGCAGGGCAGCACCTTGCCGGACGGCGTGATGTTGGCGAAGCGCCGTCCCCAGCCGCCCATGCAGGCCTTCGGCCGGCGGGCGTAGTAGTCGGGCACCACGTAGTCGACCACCAGCCGGCCCTTGAGGGCGGGCAGGCGGGCGCGGACCACCTCGTCCATGCGGATCAGCTGGTCCTGGGTGGGCATCAGCGCGGCGCGGTTCAGCAGCGCCCAGCCGTAATACTGGACGTTGGCGATCTCGATCCGCCCGGCGCCGAGGGCCAGGGCGAGGTCGAAGAACTCGTCCACATGCTCCACGTTGTGGCGGTGCACGATGGCGTTGACGGTCAGCGCCAGCCCGGCCGCCACCACCTCGCGCGCGGCGCGCTGCTTGCGCTCGAACGCGCGGGGGAAGCCGGCGACGCGGTCGTTGGCCTCAAGCCGGGTGTCCTGGAAGCTGATCTGCACGTGCTGGAGGCCGGCGGCCTTCAGCCGGTCCAGCCGCGCGGCGTCGAGCGTGACGGCGGACGTGATCAGGTTGGTGTAGAGGCCGGCCTGGGACGCGTGCGCCACCAGTTCCTCCAGGTCGGTGCGGGCGCAGGGCTCGCCGCCGGAGAAGTGGATCTGCAGGGCGCCGGCCTCGGCCACCTCGTCCAGCACGCGTTTCCAGGTGGCGGTGTCCATCTCGCCGCTGCGCGGCTCCAGCGCCAGGGGGTTGGAGCAGTAGGGGCAGGCCAGCGGGCAGCGGTGGGTGAGCTCCGCCAGCACGGCGTAGGGTGGTTCGGGGGGCGGTTCGGGCTTGGTCATGAGGTGATGAATCCCCGGTCGCGCAGGGTGTGCAGCAGGTCCAGCACGTCGGCGGCGATCTCCGCGCGCGGCGCTTCGAACTGGGCGGCCAGCCGGTCGATGGCGGTGCCGACACTGGCGGCGTCGGCGGTGCAGGCGCGCACCACGTCGAGCGCCACCTCGTCCAGCACCAGCACCCGTTCGGGCGCCAGCAGCGTCCACTGGTCGCGCGCGCGGTCGTGGCGCAGCATGACGCCGGGGGCGAGGCGGACGCGGTCCTGCTCGGTGATGATACCGGTGGTCGGGCCGGTGGCGGTTCTGGTGGTCGTGTCGGTCATCGCGCGTACTCCGTCGGCGTCATCCCCTCCGGCACGAAGGCGCCCGGAGGGATGTGGCCGGGGTCCACGTAGGCGTGGTGGAGCGCGTCGAGCTGCGCCCACAGCACCTCCGTCTTGAAGCGCAGGGCGTCCAGGGCCTGCTGCTGCTGCTCGGGCGTGCGGGCGTTGTCGAGCACGTAGGCAAGGCCGAACGACACGTCGCGCGGCGCCTGGTCGAGCCGCTTGCGGAAGTAGGAGAGCGTCGCGTCGTTGGCGAAGGCGTAATAGGCCTCGAACCCGTGGATGCGCTGCTCGTGGATGGCGGGGGCGAACAGCTCGGTGAGCGACGAGGCGACGGCCTCCAGCGTCGTGCGGGTGCCGACGAAGTTGACGTAGGCGTCGACGGCGAAGCGGGTGGCCGGCAGGATGCCCTTCAACGAGGTCACGTAGCCACGGTCGAGGCCCAGGCCGTCGGTGAGGCGCAGCCAGCGTTCGATTCCACCGGTGGCGCCATCCCCCGTTCCGTCGTGGTCGAGGACGCGGTGCATCCATTCGCGCCGCAGGGCGGGATCGGTGACGCGGGACATCAGCGTCAGATCCTTGCGGGGGATGGAGACCTGGTAATAGAAGCGGTTCAGCGCCCAGGCCTGGACCTGCCCCTTGTTCAGCTTGCCGCCGTGCAGCAGCGCGTGGAAGGGGTGGAGGTCGTGGTACTGGCGGGCACCGATGGCGCGGAGCGCGCCTTCGAACTCCTCACGAGTCATCCGGTCCGCTCCCTTTCGGGATAACTCCGCGTCGGCGCGGCGGCGGTCCGGGCGGGTGCGCGGCACCCGCGGGAATCCGCCGCCGGCCATGGCTGCCTTGCCCCTTAGAGGTCGGCGCAGGCGTAGGCGTTGATTTCGTTGCCGACCGCGATTTCGCGAATCTTCGGCTTGCGCCACGTCTTCATGGTTCGTTTCCTCCATGTCCGGTACGGGCCGGTTGCCACTCCGGCTCAATAGGAAAGCGTACCGGGGCTGGGCCGGTGCGGCCATCATACTTGCGGGGTAGTGTGGGGAAATTATGGGTAGTTTATTGTGCAGTGCAAAATAAAACAGGGCGTGTCGGCAGCTTGGAAGTGGAATAATTCTAAATGGATCATGCTGATAACCATCGATGTATTAAACCTTGGGGATTTACGCTGAATGCAGCGGAATGGCCGCCTTTCCTGTGCTGAGCGGGTCAAGGTGAGTGGTACGTTGCGCAAAAGGGGTACTTCCGAAGGATTTTGCTCCTCATGGTACGCTGATGCTTGAGCTTGTCCGGCGGGGCGCCGCATCATACCTGATGCATTGGGCCTGATGCGTCGGGCACCCGATGTCGTGGGCGGAACCGTTCGGACGCAGGCCATGGGCAAGCACGCTTTCCTCCTCATGCTCGTCGCGCTCCTGTTCGGCGCCGGTGGCGCGCGGGCCGACGAGGGGTATCCCACGCTGGCGCGCGTCGATTACGTGCTGGGCTGCATGGCCGCCAACGGGCAGACGCCCGACGTGGTGCGCAAATGCGCGTGCAGCATCGACGCCATCGCCGCCCGCCTGCCCTACGACAAGTACGTGGCGGTGGAGACCGCGCGCACCATGCAGGACGCGCCGGGCGAGCGCGCGTCGCTGATGCGCGGGGTCGGCTGGATCAAGGACCTGCTGGACGAGTTCCGGCAGGTCCAGGTCGCCGCCGACCTGAAGTGCTTCTGAGGGCATGCCCGTACCTACGACCCCTGCGCCGCGCGGATCGGCCAGCTTTCCTTGAAGACGCGGCCGCGGGAGTCCTCGGCGGTGACCTCCAGCGTGCCTTCCTTTTCCGGCACCAGGGAGAAGTGGATGCTGGGATCCTCGCTGAGCGAGATGTCGGACGTCACGTCCAGCACCGGCGCGCCGTTGTAGCGGACGGAGACGGTCGTCACGTAGTGGGCGGGGATGTAGTAGTAGTTCAGCTGGTCGTACTGCATCCCGGTGTTGTTGGGGTGGCTGATCAACAGCTGCGCGGTGACCGGCTGGCCGGCGACCAGGGTGTCCGGCAGGTTCAGCTTCATCTTGCCCATGCGGGCCAGCGTCAGTTGCGGGTTCTTCAGCGCGGGCGCGGAGCAGCCGCCGGCCGCCTTCACGAACTGCGCGGTCTTCAAGAGGCGGCCGTCGCTGGTTTCGGCGATCGCGGTGACGTTGGTGTAGGCGTTGACGCGGATGCGCGTCTCCACCGCCTGCGGCCCGCCGTCGGCGAAGCGGAAGATGGCGGCCAGCGGGACCGGGTTCTCGTCCACGATCAGGTGCACGGCGTTCACCTTGACGTCCGAACCGGGTGCCGTGGCGATGCGGATGGGCACCAGGGCCGCGTCGTGGGCGCGCGTCGGCGCCTCCAGGCTGAGGAGGGAACCGGCGTCCTCCACCGTGCGGCCAGCGAAGTACATGTCGCGCAGCATCTCCCAGCGCGCGGCGTCGTCGGCCGGTGCGGCCTGCGCCGTGGTGCCCATCATGACCACGAAAGGCAGGGCGGCCAGGGCGGCGCCCGCCAGCGTTGCGTGCCGTAATGACGTCATCGCATTCTCCCTCCCTATTCCCACTCCAACTCGGCGAAGACCGCCGTGACGTTGCGCGGGTGGTATTCATCAAACAGTTGCCAGCGTGTTTTCTCCTGTGCCGCGACCTCGGCGATCGCCCGCTGAATGGTGCCGCCGGATTTCTGGACGGCGCGCACGCCGGTGACGAGCTGCTCCAGGTAGCGGCGCAGGCCGGCGGCGGCGTCGGGCCAGGGGGCGGCGGGCGGGCCGTGGCCGGGGACGGCGCGCTGCGCCGGGAGTGCCGCCAGCGTGTCCAGCGCCTTCAGCCAGCCGAGCGCGGTGCCGTCGACGGCGGGTGCCCGCTCCATGAACACGAGGTCGCCGGTCCACAGCGTGCCGGTTTGCCGGTCGAACACGGTCAGGTCGTTGTCCGTGTGCGCGGGCGGATGGGCGACGAGGTCGAGGATCCGCCCGCCCAGGTCAATCTCCAGCCGGTCGGACACGGCGATGGCGACCGGCAGGAAGGCCACGTCGCGGGCGGCGTCGGCACCGGCGGCGTCCTCGAACATGCGCAAGTAGTGGCTGCTGCGCGCCATCAGCGCCGCCTGGAAGCGCTGGTGCGCCACGGTCCTGGCGCCGTCCTCCTGGAAGGCGGCGTTGCCCAGCACGTGGTCGGGGTGCATGTGGGTGTTGACGACGTAGCGGATCGGCAGGGCGGTGCGCGCCCGCACGGCTTCGCGCAGGTGCCGGCCGACGGCTGGGCCGCCGCCGGTGTCGATGACGGCTACAGCCTCGGCACCGACGATGAAGCCGCAGTTGGCGATGTCGCCCTCGTTGCCGGCGTCCGTCTCGGCGTGGCGCCCGGCGTGGACGAAGACGCCGGGGGCGACCTCAATGACGGGAAGGACGTCGGCGCGCGCGGGTGCGGCCCACAGCGCCCAGGCGCCGAGCACCACCGCCGCAACGCGCAGCCCAAAGGGCGCGCTTGCCGAAGGTCTTGCCGCTGTCTCCCTCACCGAAAAACTATGGGACTCATTCGAAGGTTGGGGCAACGGAGCAAAGGTGGTCTTGCGGCGCACAACGCCGCGCCAGCCAGCCGACGCTGACGGCCGGCGCAAACCAGCCCACGCGTTCGCGCAAGTGCCGGTTGACGGGCAGGTGCGCCTCGAAGTCGCGGTAGGGCACGCCGCGCCGCGCCGCCAGACGGCGCACCAGGAAGCGGCCGGCCCCGGCGCCGACCAGCGGGACGGCCTGATCGGTGGGGGTGTGCGACAGCACCTGGTCGAGGGCGTCCTCGATGTGCCGGAGTTGCCGCTCCGCCAGATGACGGGCGAGGTGGCGGGCGGCGGGCAGGCTGTCCGGGCCGCAATCCTCGCCCACCATGCGCAGCAGGCGCCGGGCGCTGGCGTCGGAGCCGCGGTCGCGGCCGTCGGCGGTGGGGTGCTGGTCGGCGCCGTCGGGCAGGCTGCCGGTCAGGCGGTGCACGTCGGCCATGGTGGCGAACAGCTCCGCCATCAGCGTGCGCGGGCGGCCGGCGAAGGGCACGGCGCGGGCCACCGCCATGACGGGGGTGCGCACGGTGCCGGTGTAGACCAGTTCCCCGGTCTCCAGACGCTCGGCGTCGGTGTAGCCGGCGTGGCGCGGGCGGCCGGCGGCCAGCGGGACGATGTCCGTCGTCGTGCTGCCGACGTCGACCAGGATCCCGTCGCCGGCCGTGGCGGCGACCAGGGCGGTGGCGTACCAGTTGGCGGAAGCCACGGCGTCCGGGTGATCGGCCGCGGCGCCGGCCGGGATCAGGCCGAAGGGGCCGGCGAAGACCTCCAGGTCGGTGGTGGGAAGGGCGGAGCGGGTGGCATCGGCGATGCGGCGCACGCCGTCGGCACGGTCGTCGAACAGGTCGGCCAACTCGCCGGTCATGGTCGCGGCGGCGCGGGCGGGGGTGCCCCAGCGGGCGAGGATCGCCGCGATGGCGGCTTCCAGCCGGTCGAGCCCCTGCCACAGCGGGCACGGCACCTGATCGAGGTCGCGCAGCGTGCCGGACGCGTCGAACAGCGCGGCCTTCAGGTGCGCGCCGCCGATGTCGAAACCGACCAGAGCAGGGCCGGCCAGCGCGGGGCCGGTCAGAGCGCCGCTTCCCATTCCAGCGCCTCCAGGTTCAGGGTGACGGGACGGGCCGGGTCCGGCAGCGGTGGTGCCACGGGCGGTTCTCGCGCCAGACCCAGCACGGCCGCCGCGACGTTCATTCCGATGGCGCGCCGCAGGCCGGCGTAGGAGGTGGTGAGGCGCGGGTTCACCTCCAGGATTGCGGGGCCGCCGGACGCGGCGATGAAGTCGACGCCGACGTAGCCGAACAGGCCCGGCAGCGCCGCCGCGATGCGCCCGGCGAGGCCGGCCAGCTCGCGCGTCGCGGTCAGGCCGCCCACCACGCCCCCGCGGTAGACGAGGGCGGAGCCGGACACGCGGACATGCTGGCGGTTCGCCGCCAGCAGCCACGCCCGCCCGTCGCGGCAGAGCATGGACAGGCTGGCCGGGGCGCCGGGGACGAAGGGCTGCACGACGAAGCCGGTTCGGTCGGCGCCGATGCGCCAGCGGTCCCATTCCGTACGGTCGCGCAGCAGGCGGGTGTCGGTGCAGCCGGCGCCGTCGTCGGGCTTCACGATCCAGGGGCCGTCGCAGGGCGGCTCCTCCACCTCCTCGACGCGCCACGCCGGGACGGCGGGCAGGCCGGCGGCGGACAGGGCGGCGGCGGTCGCCGCCTTGCTGGCCGTGACCGCCACGGCGTCGGCGCGGCTGTTGAGCAGGCGGCGGCCGGCGGCCTCGACCATGCGGGTGAAGCGTTCCAGCGCGCCGTCGGTTTCCGGGGCGATGGGCCAGACGGCGTCCACCGTCCGGGCGAGGTCACCCCAAAGCGCCCAGGACTCCGCCGGGTCGCGGACGGTTATGCTGTGCGCCATGCCGTGCACCTGGGGCGGCAGCGGGGGCAGGCGGGCGTCGCGGGTCACCACGGGTGCCACGCCCGGCACGTCCCCCAGATCGGCCAGCAGGGCACGCAGCATCAGGTCGCCCTCGCGCGCCAGGCTGGCGGGGATGGGCTGGCCGGGCGGCATGCCGCCGCCGGTCACGAACTCGCAGACCAGGATGCGCATGCGGAACTCCGGGAGGGGGACATGGTCCAGGTCATACCGGTGCTCGACCTGCGCGGCGGCGGCGTGGTGCACGCGCGCAAGGGCGAACGGGGGCGATACCCCCCGCTGGCCTCGGCGCTGTGCGCGGGCAACGCGCCGGAGGCGGTGGTGCGGGGGCTGCTGGGGCTGTTCGCGTTCCGGGTCATCTACGTGGCCGACCTCGACGCCATAGAGGGGACGGGGGACAACGGGGCGGCGCTGGCGCGGCTGGAAGCGGCCTTCCCGGACATCGGCTTCTGGGTGGACGCCGGCTTGTCGGACGCGGCGTCGGTCCGCGGGTTCCTGGCGCGGCACCGTGGCGACGCGGTGATCGGCAGCGAGAGCCTGGACGGCGTCGAACCGCTGGGGGAACTGGCGGGGGAGCGGCGCATCGTCCTCTCGCTCGACTTCCGCGACCGCTTCGTCGGGCCGCCCGGCCTGTTGGGGCGCGCCGACCTGTGGCCGGACCGGGTGATCGCCATGACGCTGGCCCGCGTCGGGTCCGGCGAAGGGCCGGACCGGGCGCGGCTGGCCGAGCTGCGCCGCGCGGCGCCGCACGCACGGCTGTTCGCCGCCGGGGGCGTGCGCGGCGCCGGCGACCTGCGGACGCTCGCGGCCGACGGCGTCGCGGGGGCGCTGGTGGCGACGGCGCTGCACGATGGGCGCATCAGCCGAGCGGACCTGGAGGCGCTGGCCGGCTGACGCTCCCCCCGCCGCTGCGGGAGGAGCGCCGGGGCGTTACGCCGCGAACGGGTGCTTGACCCGGTCCTTCTGGTTCATCAGGTCCTGCGCCGTCGGGTAGCCGCTGACCGCGCGCTCGATGGCTTCCTTGGTGGCGCGGTAGTTGTAGTCCTGGATCTTGGCGTTGTCCTTGGCTTCCCAATGGATGAAGACGCCGACGCAGATGAAGATGTTGTCCACCTCGTCCTGCGGGATGGTGCCTTCGGCGACGCAGTCGGCCACCGCCTTGGCCACCGCGTGCTGCGCGGGGCCGAACATCTGCACCGCCTGCTCGGCCCCCTTGATGGTGACCTTGTTGAACAGGATGGTGGATGGCTTGCACTGCAGGTTCGGGGCGACCACGGCCAGAAGGGACGTGAAGCCGTCCTTGTTGTTGGTCAGCGCGTTGCAGAACGCGGTCTCCACCGCGCTGCCGCGCGGCCCCATGATCAGGTCGATGTGCGCCACCTCGTTGCCGTCGCCGACCAGCGACTCACCGACGAGCACACGGTTGATCTTGGCGGATGATCCCCCCCACATGGCCATGGCGTTTCTCCCTTGCGTTGATGGCGTTGGTTATGGGCGCCGTCTGTCGTGGGTGGCTCAAGTCCGTGGCATCAACCAGAGGGAAAAGAGGCAGGCCACGACAATATCGGCGGTAGTGCCTGGATTTACGCCATTGTATTTGAGTTCGCGGTCCAACTCCCCCAGGCGCGTTCGCGTTAGCTTTAAAGCGCGGTCGGAGCGTTCTTCTTCTCTCAATTCCGCGGCGCGGCGGCATAGCCGGTCAGCCGCATCCACCCCGTATTTGCGGATGACATGGCTGTCCGGAATGGTGGCGAGAAGGTCGAGGGTGAGGAGTTCCGCGGCTTCCTCGCACGTCGCCCCGGCGGCCAGCGCATCGCGCAGGCGCGGGACGCCGGTGTCGAAGACATCGGCGTAGGCGGTGGCGTACTGGAAGGCGATGCGGTCGCGGTCCTGCGCTTCGCGCATGGCCTCCAGCAGGGTGACGGCGGCGGGGGCGTGCACGTCGCTGCCCTCGACCCGGCCCAGGCCGGCGGGGGCGGCCAGCGCGATGGCGCGGAAGGCGAGGTCCGCGTCGGCCACGGTGAGGGCGGCGAGCACGCGGCGCAGCCGGTCGCGCAAGGGGCCGGTGGTGTCGGACAGGGCGGCCTGCGCCAGCGGGGCGGCCAGCAGGACGATTCCGAGGTTGGTGTTGCAGCCGGCCACGGCCTGCGTGGCGCGGATGCATTCGAAAATGCGTGCGCCCACCGTCAGGCCAGGGTCGGCCAGGATGGAGGCGGTCGCCTCCGCGCTGGCGAGGAACTGGTCCACCGTCATGCCGTGGCCGGCGGCGTGGACGTGGACGTTGCCGGGCTTCAGCGCCCGCAACTCCGTCTGGCAGGCGGCGAGGTAGGCGCCGGCGACGCCGGTGGCCGGATCAGGCGGGCAGGGCAGCCAGTTCGGCATGACGGTTCACCCGTTCCACGAAATCCTCCGCCAGGGCGTCGGCGATGTCGACGGGGGCGACGCGCTGGAGGCCCTGCCACGCCGGCATGCTGTTGACCTCCAGCACCAGCCAGCGGCCGTCCGCGGCCTGGATCAGGTCGACGCCGGCATAGGCGGCGCCGACCGCCCGCGCGGCGCGCACGGCGAGTGCCGCGGGTTCGTCGCCGGTGGGGGCTGCCTCGCACACGCCGCCCTGGTGGACGTTGGTGATCCAGGTGCAGCCGTGCCGGGTCATGGCGGCGACGGCGCGGTCGCCGACGACGAACACCCGGCGGTCCTGCCAGCCATCGGCCGTGCGCGGGGGAATGAAGGGCTGCAGGTAGTAGACGCCGGCCACCGTGTCGGGGTCGGGCAGCGCGTCGGGGCCGCCCAGGCGCCGCAGGCCGCGGCCCTGGGCGCCGAACAGCGGCTTCAGCACCTGGTCGGGCGTGGCGGCCAGGGACTGCCGCGCGCGTTCGGCGCTCTGCGTGGCGAGCGTGGGGGGCGTGGGCAGGCCGGCGCGGGCGAGCAGGAAGCTGGTCATGCTCTTGTCCACGCAGCGCTCGATGGCGCGGGCGTCGTTGCACACCGGCACGCCGAGCGCGGACAGCGCGTGCAGCACGGTGAGGCGCAGCGTCACCTGTTCGAAGCTGCCCTGGCCGACGACGCGCACGAAGACGCCGGCCGGCGGCGCGTCCTCGAAGCCGGGGATCGACAGGCCGGTGGCGGTCAGGCCGGCGGCCACCCCGCAGTCGCGCGGGGACACGCAGCGGCAGGGCAGGCCGCGCGCCTCGATGGCGCGCTTCAGGCGCGGCGTGTGCCAGTCCGACCGGTCGGTGAGGATGAGGGCGGTGCGGTCAGGGGACATGCGTGAACGACCGCTCCACCAATTCGGGGGCCAGGGTGCCGGCATGGAAGCTGTGGCCGCTGTCCAGCGCGGTGACGGTGACGCGCGCGGGGCTGAACAGCATGGAATCGATGGCGTAGAAATCGCCCTTCACCGCCGCGAACACCTCGGCGAACGGCCGGCCGTGGTCGCGCGAGGCGGAGGAGGGCAGGCGGTTGGCCAACTCCTCGGCCTCCACGTCCGGACCGGTGACGTGCAGCTGCACGGTGCCGCCGTAGAGGATGGCGTCGTTGGTGCGGCCCATGGCGGTGAGGAAGCCGCCGCCCGGCGGCGGCAGCGGCGCCATGCCGATGCCGTCCACGACGCGGTCCAGTGGGAAGCCCAGCGCGTGCACCTTGTGCAAGGCCACCTCCAGCACGCGGGCCACCACCTGCACCGTGCCGGCGAGGCTTTGCGTGGGCGTCAGGACCAGGGTGAGGTTGTCCGGCGCGATGGCGCAGGTGGAGGCGATGTGGGCGACGAGCTCGGCCGGTGGGGGCTTGTCCACCTCCAGCACGAAGGCGGCGTTGTCGGCCGCGTTGGTGTAGCCGAGTTCGTCGAACAGCGCCTCCTGCCGCGCCAGGGCGCGGCCGGGGCCGGAGCCAAGCGCGAAGAAGTCGCCGTGGCTGAGGCTCCAGCCCGCGTACTGGCTGGCGAGGCAGGCCAGCACCGGCTGGGCGCTGTGCACCGTCACGCCGAACGGCCACGCCGCCGTGCCGGGAACCGCGCCCAGCGTGGCGCGGCCGAGGCCGCCCATGCACAGTTCGGCGATCCGCCGCCCGGCCTCCAGCCCGCCGGGGTGGCGGATGCCTGCGTCGACGACGCGGGCGCCGCCCACGCGCTCGATGCCCAGGCGGAGCGCCGGGGCGTCGTCGATCAGGCGCGCGACAAGCGGGGCGGAGAGGGCGGCGAGGCTGGGGCGGGCGTCGGCGGTCATGGCTGCATCTCTATGGCTGCATCTCTAGGGTGTCGGCGGCCAGCAGGGCGGTCATCAGGTGCCGGCACCGCTGCTCCGCCCGGCGGCGCGCGCGGCCGACGCTGGTACCCTCGGCCAGCACCGTGCACACGGGTTCGCCGGGCGCGATGCGGGCGGGGGTGGCCGGGCGGTCGGCTGTCCAGGCGGGCCAGTCGGCGGCGTCGATGCCGAGGGGGGCGGTGGCGTAGTGGACGAGGGCGGCGCGGCAGTTCCACAGGGACGGCAGCCGGTCGGGCAGGCGGCCGGCGCAGGCGTCCGCGTGCAAGGCGAGCAGCGGCGGCATCGGATCGCGGTCGAACACGTCGAGCGAGGCGCCGGGGCGCGGATTGACCTCCAGCAGGTGGAGGGTGTCGCCCGCCACCAGGAAATCCGCGCTGTTGAGCCCGACGAGGCCGAGCGCTTCGGTCAGGCGGGCCACCATGGCGGCCATCGGGCCGGCCACCCGTTCCGGCAGGCGCAAGGGGCCGGCGGCGCCGCCGTAGCGGTAGGGGGCGTCGGGCGCGGGGGATGCCCATTGGCGGCTGAGGCCGACCACGCAGGCGCGACGCCCATCGGCCAGGAAGAGGACCGACACCGGGTGGCCGCCGACGCGGCGCTGGACGTACCAGCCGGGCGGGGCCGGGCCGGGCGGGGCGGTACGGATGTGGCCGCCGCCGCTGCCGCCGATGCGCTTCAGCTGGTGGCCGTCGGCCGGGGTGGGTGCCTCCGCCCGCACCTCCGGATGCGGGATGCCGAGGCGGTGCAGCAGGGCGGCGAGGGCGAACGGGTCCTTGGTGCGGGCGACGGCGTCGGGCGGGTTGCCGAGCAGCGGGCGGCCGGCGGCGATGCGGGCCAGCAGGGTCGGGTCGTCCTCGAAGCCGGAGCCGTGGACCAGCGGCACGCCGCGCAGGTCTGGCGCGGACAGCGCGTCAAGCAGGGCGTCGGCGTCCAGGCGCAGGCCGGCGGACGGCAGGCGGACGCAGGAGGCGGCGAGGCGGCGGGTGTCGCCGTCGGCGAACAGGTCGACGGCGGCGGGGCGCAGGCCCGCGCGCACGGCGGCGGCGGCCAGGGCGCGGGCCGACAGAGCCACCACCACGACGTCTGGGCGGTCAGCCGGCGATGTCGCGGGCGGCATCGTAGGCATCGCGGAAGTCGAGGTAGACCGCCGCGTCGGCCTGCGCCATGCGCTGCAGCAGGGCGTGCTGGACGCGGAACTTGACGCCGCCCACCGCCAGCGCGCCGATGCCGACGCCGCGCCCGCCGGGCAGGGGCGTGCCGTCGTCCTGCGCCGCCACCCCCTCGATGCCGGACGGCGGCACGGCGTTGATGTCGGCCGCCGCGAGCAGACGGGGGGCGGCGGCGAGGTGGCGGGCGGAGAGGATCTGCAGGCCGGCCTTGCCGCAGGCGAACACCACCTCGGCATCGGCCAGCAGCCGCTCCTTGGACGCGTCGTCGGGGGCGTCGGCGCAGGCCAGTTCGACGTTGAAGCGGCGGCGGAACTCGGCCGCCTTGGGCTCCACGCCGGACAGGCCGCGGTGGCTGACCAGGGTGACGCGCCCGCCGGCCAGCGCCGCGATCACGCCGGCCGTGCCGCCGACCACGCCGGTGGCGCCATAGACCTGGACGTTCAGGCCCTTCAACCCCTCCGGCCGGGCGCGGCGCAGCGCGCGTTCCACCACCGCGACCAGGGCGGCGGCGGTGGTGAAGGCGCCGGAGGGATCGACCATGGCGGAGATGGTGAAGGGCGGGAACATGGAGATGCGGGCGGATTCCAGCATGTCCAGCGCCACCAGCGCGTCGCGCCCGCCGATGAACAGGCCGGTGCGCGCGGCGTTGGCGGGATCACGGGAGAACATGGCGTCCTGCGTGATGCCGGCGACCTCGCCCGGTTCCACCTGTGTGTAGGGGAACAGGGTGGTGATGCCGGCGTCGGCGGCCATGTTCACGTCGAAGGCGCTGACGTGCTTCAGCGGGGTCAGCATGTGCAGGACGTAGGGCGCGGGCATGATGTCCTCCCCCGGTCAGGTGGTTGCGCGGGCGGCGGCGGTGTCCACCGTGGCGCCGTCGTTGCGGCCGCGGCACAGGCGGAACTCCAGCGCCGTGCCGGGCCGGCGGCGTTCGGCCTCCACCAGCAGGGATTCGGCGCGGGCCGGGTCGCCGACGATGGCGAAGCCGGTGGGACCCCAGGAGCTTTGGCCGATGCCGGGGATGCCCTGCGCCTCCAGCCAGGACAGCGCGTCGGCGACCTCCGGGCTGGTGAAGCGGCCGCCCTGGACGGGGGCGAAGTGGTCGCCGACGGCGCGCTGCAGCTCCCCCACCGCGCGGCCGAAGCCGTCGGCGTCGCCCTCCGCCAGCGCCGGCAGGGCGGCCATGACCATCAGGCGGCACAGGTGGCCGGCGCGTTCGGCGGGGAAAGGCGGCAGGGCGGTGAAGGCCTGCGTCTCGGCGCTGCCGTGCAGGCCCTGGCCATCGCGGTGCAGGATCAGCAGGACGCGCCAGCTGTCCGGAAAGGGCAGGCGGGCGACGATGGGCGGCGGCGCCTCCCCCGTGCCGCGCCCGCCGTCGAGGATGACGCCGCCCGCCTCGAACGCGCCGATGCCGATGCCGGAGCGGGCACCGCGCTCCAGCTCGGCCGCCACCGCGCGCACGGGCATGGGGCGCCCGTAGAGGTGCGACAGGGCAGTGCCGACCGCCAGCCCCATCTGCGTGCCGGAGCCGAGGCCGACATGTTCGGGAATGGCCTCCTCGACGCTCAATTCCGCGCAGGCGGGCCAGCCGAAGCGGTCGCACAGCGTGCGCGCGGCCTTCAGGGCGCGCTCGGCGGAGGGGCCAGAGGTGCGCAGGCCGCCAGTATGGGGGGCGGCGGGGCGGGCGCGGATGGTGGTGGCGAGGCCCTCCAGGGTCAGCCCGAGGCTGCCGAAGCGGCGGCCCAGGCCGCCGTTCATGTCGAGGAAACCAAGATGCAGTCGAGCGGGCGCGGTGACCCAGACCTCCCCGGAATGGACCTCCCCCAGATAATCGACGCCGCGAGGCATGAGAACCTCATCTGTTTAAGGAAAGTTGCGTCGCTTTTTTCACCATGATAATCTTGAGTTAAAAAAACGCCCCAATCCAATAGTATATACCTCTTTCGGAATGCGGGCTGTTCGGTTCTTCTGGGGAGGAAGACATGGCCGATGTGCGGGAAAAACCCCATTCGGATGCGGAAATCCCGGATCGTGTGAGGCCGATACTGTCGCGCTGGCGTTTCAGGCGCTGGTGAGGGCGCCGCCATGGCGACCCACCGGGACGTCGTGTGCCCGTTCTGCGGCCTCGGCTGCGACGACCTGACGGTCAAGGCGGCGGCGCGTAGCTTGGCGGTGCAGTCCACGGATTGCCCGATCGCGCGGGACGGCTTCGGCCGCATGCGGCCGGCGGAGCCGCCGCGCGCCGGGGGCGCGGCCGTGGCGCTGGAGGACGCGGTGCGGGCCGCCGCCGGGGCGCTGAGCGGCAGCCGGGCGCCGCTGGTCGCCGGGCTAGGCACCGACGTGGACGGCGTGCGCGCCGCGCTGGCGCTGGCCGAGCGGCTGGGGGCGGTGGTCGACCACGCGGGGTCGGAAGGGCTGTACCGCAACCTCGCGGTGCTCCAGCGCACGGGGTGGATCGCCACGACCTTCGCCGAGTTGCGCAACCGCTGCGACCTGCTGCTGGTCGTCGGGCCTGACCCTGCGGCCTTCCACCCGCGCCTGTACGAGCGCTGGGTGGCGCCCGCGCCGGCCTATCGCGAGCCGGGTTCGCGCGCCGTGGTGTTCCTGTGCGGCGAACCGGCGGAGCGCACGCGGGCGGCGTTGGCCGGCATTCCGCTGACGGTGCTGTCCGGTGCGGCCGGGGAGGTCGGCGACGCGGTGGCGGCGCTGTTGGCGGCGCTGGGCGATCCGGCCGCGGCCGGGGGTGAGATGGGCGCTCTAGCCGAGCGCCTGCGGGCGGCGCGCTACGCCGTGGTGGCGTGGGCGGCAGCGGGGTTCGAAGGGGCGCACGCGGACCTGATCGTGGAGCGGCTGTCCGGGCTGGTGCGGGAGGTAAACCGGCACACGCGCTGTGCCGGGCTGCCGCTGTCGGGGCACGACAATTTGGTCGGCGCCAACCAGGTGTGCACGTGGCAGCTGGGCGTGCCGCTGCGCACGTCGCTGGCCGGCGGGGTGCCGGTGCACGACCCGCATCGTTTCGCGTGGCAGCGGTTCCAGGAGGTGGCGGACGCCGTGCTGTGGATCTCCGCCTTTCGGCCGGAGGTGCCGGACTTTCCGGCCGGCAGGCCGGTGGTGGCGCTGGCGCCGCCGGGGACGGCGTTCGCAGCCGAGCCGGCGGTGTTCATCCCCGTCGGCACGCCGGGGATCGACCACGCCGGGCACGTGTTCCGCGGCGACACGGTGGTGGCGATGCGCACGGGGCGGCTGATCGACCGCGGGCTGCCGGACGTCGCCACGGTGCTGAACGCCATTCTGGCCGCGCTGCCGCAGGAGGTTGCATGCTGACGAAGCTGGCCGGGGGGCGCGTCTACGATCCCGCCAACGGGCGTGACGGGGAGGTGGGCGACCTGTACGTGCGGGACGGGCGGATCGTCGCCGATCCCGGCCCAGGCGCGGCGCCGGACGAGACGGTGGACCTGACCGGCAAGGTGGTGATGGCCGGCGCCATCGACATCCACAGCCACATCGCCGGCGGCAAGGTCAACATCGCGCGCATGCTGATGGCGGAGGAGCACCGCGCCTTCCCCGTGGAGGCGGAGGGGCTGTGCCGGTGCGGCGGCGGGGTGGCCAGCCCGTCCACGCACGTGACCGGCTGCCGCTACGCCCAGATGGGCTACACGGCGGCGTTCGAGCCGGCCATGCTGCCCAGCAACGCCCGCCACGCGCACCTGGAGATGGCGGACATCCCGCTGATCGACACCGGCGGCTACGTGGTGCTGGGCAACGACGATTTGTTCCTCGACCTGCTGGCCTCGGGTGCGGGGGAGGAGGCGATCGCCGACTACGTCGGGTGGACGCTGAACGCCACGCGGGCGCTGGCGGTGAAGGCGGTGAACCCCGGCGGCATCAACGCCTTCAAGTACAACCAGCGCCGCCTGGACGTGGACGAGGCCGGGCCGTTCCACGCGGTGACGCCGCGCCGCATCCTGACGGCGCTGGCGGGTGCCGTGCAGCGGCTGGGCATCCCGCACCCGCTGCACCTGCACGGCTTCAACCTGGGCGTTCCGGGGAACGTGGAGGCGACGCTGGACAGCATCGCGGCGGTGGACGGGATGCGCCTGCACCTGACGCACGTGCAGTTCCACGCCTATGGCGCCGAAGGGGACCGCCGGTTTTCGTCGGCCGCGGCGCGGGTGGCGGAGGCGGTGAACCGGCGGCCGAACCTGTCGGTGGACGTCGGGCAGATCATGTTCGGGCAGACGGTGACGGCGTCCGCCGACACCATGGCGCAGATGGGCAACACCGGCCTCGCGCACCCGAAGAAGTGGGTGATGATGGACATCGAGTGCGACGCGGGATGCGGCGTCGTGCCCTTCCGCTACCGCGACAAGGCGTTCGTCAACGCGCTGCAGTGGGCGATCGGGCTGGAGCTGTTTTTGCTGATCGACGATCCCTGGCGCGTCTTCCTGACCACCGACCACCCCAACGGCGCGCCCTTCACCAGCTATCCCGAGCTGATCCGGCTTCTGATGGACCGCGACTATCGCCTGACCAAGCTGGCGGAGCTGCACCCGGCGGTGCCGAAACACACGATCCTGGCGGAGCTGAAGCGGGAGTACACGCTGGGCGAGATCGCCACCATGACGCGGGCGGCCCCGGCGCGGATCCTGGGGTTGAGCGACCGCGGGCACCTGGGGCCGGGGGCGGCGGCGGACGTGGTGGTCTACACCGACCGGGCGGACCGCAAGACGATGTTCGAGAAGCCGGACATGGTGTTCAAGGACGGCCGGCTGGTGGTGCGCGACGGCGTTGTGGTGGCGCTGGCCCGCGGGCGCACGCACGTGGTGGAGCCCGCCTTCGACCCGTCCATCGAGGCGCGGATCGCCCGCCATTTCGACGAACGCATGGGGATGAACCTGCGCCACTTCCGCATCGACGAGGACGAGATCCGCGGCGGCGACGGCCTTGTCCGCCACGACTGTACGCCGGGGGCGTTCTGATGGAGCTGAACGGCGTGCGCATCGAGGAGACGTTCGCCGAAGCATTCCCCATGCTGGGCACGCGGCTGGTCGTCACCGCCGACACGCCCACCTGGGTGCAGGCGGCCGTGGTCAGCATGACGGGCTTCGCCACCTCGGTCATCGGCTGCGGCTGCGAGGCGGCGCAGGAGCGGCTGCTGTCGCCGGACGAGACGCCGGACGGGCGGCCGGGGGCGGCGGTGCTGCTGTTCTCCATCTCCAAGGCGGAACTGGCGAAGCAGGTGGTGAACCGCGTGGGCCAGTGCGTGATGACGGCGCCGGGCACCGCCTGCTACGCCGGGCTGGCGGAGGGGGAGCCGATCGCGCTGGGCAACAGCCTGCGCTACTTCGGCGACGGCTGGCAGATCGCCAAGCGGATCGGCGGCCGGCGCTACTGGCGCATTCCGGTGATGGACGGGGAGTTCCTGTGCGAGGCGACCGCCCCCGTGGCGCCGGGCGTGGGCGGCGGCAACTTCATCATCCTGGCGGCCGACCGGCGGGCATGCCAGACCGCGGCGCTGGCGGCGGTGACGGCGATCCGCGCGGTGCCTGGCGCCATCCTGCCGTTTCCGGGCGGGGTGGTGCGCTCTGGCTCCAAGATCGGGGCGAAGTACAAGGGGCTGATCGCGTCGTCCAACACCGCCTACTGCCCGACTTTGCGCGGCGCGCTGCCGTCCCTGGTGCCTGAGGGGGTGGAATCCATCCTGGAACTGGTGATCGACGGCATGAGCGCGGACGAGGTCGCGGCGGCCATGCGCGCGGGCATCGGCGCGGTGGTGGCACTGGGGGCGGCGGCGGGCGTGGTGGCGGTGACCGCCGGCAACTACGGCGGCAAGCTCGGCCCCTATCACTTCCATCTGCACGAGGTGATGGCATGACCGGCCTGATCCTGACCGCGCGCGACCCCGCCGGGCCGCCCATCGACATGACGGGCGTGCTGCCGGGGCGCGACGGACTTGCCGACCTGCCCCTGCTGCGCGGGCGGGAGCGGCGCCGGCTGGCCGACCTGTTCACGGTGGCGGACGGCGGGCCGGACGGGGCGCTGATCCTGCGGCCGGGCGGTGCGGTGCTGGACGGTGTCGGTGCGGGGATGACGGCGGGCGAGATCCTGGTGGAGGGCGACTGCGGCGCCTACGCCGGGCGCGGCATGCGCGGCGGCACGCTGATCGTCGAGGGATCGTGCGGCGCCTATGCGGCGGCGGAGATGGCCGGGGGGCGGGTGCGCATCGCGGGTGATGCCGGGGACTTTCTGGGCGCACCGCTCGCCGGCAGCCCGCGCGGGATGACCGGCGGCTCCGTCGTGGTGGGCGGCAACGCCGGAGACCGGGTGGGGGAGCGGATGCGGCGCGGCGTGATCAGCGTGCAAGGGCAGGCCGGCGCGCTGTGCGGGGCGCGGATGATCGCAGGCACCATCGTGGTGGGCGGCGGCTGCGGGGCGGGGGTGGGCCTCGCCATGCGCCGGGGGAGCATCCTGCTGCCTCGGGCGCCGGCGGCGCTGCCGGCCGGGTTCGCCGACGGCGGCGAGCACGACTGGCTGTTCGTGGAGCTGTTGCGCCGCGACCTGACGGCGGCCGGGGCGTGGCCGGCGGGCTTCGCGGCGGAGGGGATTCGTGCGTGCCGGCTGCTGGGTGACCGTTCGGCGGGGGGTATAGGCGAGGTGCTTATCCTTTCAGGGGTATAGCTTGGGCGCGGCGGCAACGCCAGATTGATGGGGGTGCGAACAAAAACGCCCGGTAAAGGCGGCTCGGGAGGGAGTGTGATGGGGGCTTGGCGTCTGCTGGTCGTCGCGTGCGCGCTTGCGCTGGCCATGCCGGCTTTCGGCGCCGATCCGGCAGCGGTCCGCATCGGTTACCTGACGCGGGAGGAGGAGCCGGTCATCCCGCAGACCTTCCTGGAACCGGTGGTGGACGACGAGGGGGTGCAGGGTGCGCGCCTTGCCATCACCGACAACAACACGACCGGCCGCTTCCTGAACCAGAGCTTCGAACTGGTCGAGACCGTGGTGCCGCAGGACGGCAGCGTGGAGGAGGCGGTGCGCGCGCTGGCCGCCGACGGCGTGCGGCTGCTGGTGGCCGACCTGCGCGCCGACGCGCTGGCCGCCGCCGCGGCGGTGCCGGAGGCGCGGGAGATGCTGATCCTCAACACCCGCGCGCCGGACGACGCGCTGCGCAACGAGGGCTGCCGCGCCAACCTGCTGCACGTGGCGCCCAGCCGGCGGATGCTGGCCGACGGGCTGGCGCAGTACCTGGCGCTGCGGCGCTGGTCGAACTGGCTGCTGGTGGTCGGGCGCACGCCGGAGGACGCGGCGTACGCCGAGGCGCTGCGCCGCGCCGCGAAGCGCTTCGGCGCCAAGATCGTCGAGGAGAAGACCTGGACCTTCGAGGACGCCAACCGCCGCGTCGACACCGGGCACGTCACCATGCAGTCGGAGGTGCCCGTCTTCACACAGGCGCGCGAGCACGACGTGCTGGTCGTCGCCGACGAGGCGGATGCGTTCGGCGAGTACCTGCCGTACCGCACGTGGTCGCCCCGGCCGGTGGCCGGCACGCACGGGCTGGTGCCCACCGCGTGGTCGCGCGTGCACGAGCAGTGGGGGGCGACGCAGCTGCACAGCCGGTTCGAGCGGCAGGCCGGGCGCTGGATGCGGGCGCGCGACTACACCGCCTGGATGGCCGTGCGCGCGGTGGGGGAGGCGGCGACGCGCACCAACTCCACCGACGCGCAGGCGCTGGCCGCCTTCATCCGCGGGCCGGACTTTGCGCTGCCGGCCTTCAAGGGGCAGGGGCTGACCTTCCGCGAGTGGGACGGGCAGCTGCGCCAGCCGGTGCTGCTGGCCGGGCCGCGCACGCTGGTGTCGGTGTCGCCGCAGCCGGGCTTCCTGCACCAGTTCTCGGAACTCGACACGCTGGGCGACGACCGGCCGGAGAGCCGGTGCCGCAATCGATCATGACGATGCCAGTCATAATGATGATGGGAGGGAAAGTGCCATGTGGACCGTCCGGGGCCCTGGGCAGTCGCGTAAAGCCCCTCTCCCCTTGAGGGAGAGGGGTTGGGGTGAGGGGGATTACGGCTCGGAGAGCCGGGAAAGGACTCTTTTCCGCCCTCCGGGCGTAAATACCCCTCATCCCAACCCTTCTCCCTCAGGGGGAGAAGGGCTTTACAGGCGGTCGACGCACGCGAATGCGCTGCTTCGGGGCGCCCTGATCGCGCTGCTGAGCCTCGCCGCCGTCGAGCCCGTATGGGTCGAGCCCGTGTGGGCCGACACGATCTTCGTGTCGAACGAGAAGAGCAACACCATCTCCGTGGTGGACGGGGAGAAGCTGGCGACCGTGGCGACGATCAAGGTCGGCCGGCGTCCGCGCGGCATCACCTTCAACCAGGACATGACGCGCATCTATGTCTGCGTCGGCGACGACAACCGCATCGACGTGGTCGACGTGGAGACGCGCAAGGTGGTGGACCGCCTGCCGTCGGGTCCCGATCCGGAGCTGTTCGTGCTGGAGCCGGCCGGGCGCCTGCTCTACGTCGCCAACGAGGACGACAACATGGTGTCGGTGGTGGACACCGAGTCCAAGAAGGTTGTCGGCGAGATCCAGGTGGGCGTGGAGCCGGAGGGGATGGGCATCAGCCCGGACGGCAAGATCCTGGTGAACACGTCCGAGACCACCAACATGGCGCACTTCATCGACACGGCGACGCACAAGATCACCGACAACGTGCTGGTGGACGCCCGGCCGCGGGTGGCGCAGTTCACGGTGGACGGGAAGTTCGTCTGGGTGTCGTCGGAGATCGGCGGGACGGTCAGCGTGATCGACACGGCGACGCGCAAGATCGTCCACAAGATCAGCTTCGCCGTCCAGGGCGTGCCCAAGGAGGCGGTGCAGCCGGTGGGCATCGAGCTGACGCGCGACGGTGCGCGCGCCTTCGTGGCGCTGGGACCGGCCAACCGCGTGGCCGAGATCGATGCGAAGACGTACGAGGTGAAGCGCTATCACCTCGTGGGGCAGCGGGTGTGGAACCTGGCGCTGTCGCCGGACGAGAAGCGGCTGTACAGCACCAACGGGGTCAGCAACGACATCTCGGTCCTGGACCTGGAGCGGGGGCGGGTCGTGAAGTCGGTGGCGGTCGGGGGCGCGCCGTGGGGGGTGATCGCCAAGCCGTGAGGGACGACACCATCCAGGCCCTGGAGGTGGAGGCGCTGAGCCACCGGTTCGGCGCCCGCACGGCGCTGGACGGCGTGTCCTTCGCCGTGCCGGCGGGGCGGTTCGAGGTGCTGCTGGGGCTGAACGGGGCGGGGAAGACGACGCTCTTCTCGCTGATCACGCGGCTGTACAACAGCCGCTCCGGCGCTATCCGTGTTCTCGGCTCCGACATGCGCCGGCAGCCGACGCAGGCGCTGGCGCGCATCGGCGTGGTGTTTCAGCAGCCCACCCTCGACCCCGACCTGACGGTGATGCAGAACCTGCGCTACCACGGCGGGCTGCACGGGCTGGCCGACGCCGTGATCGAGGAGCGGGCGCGCGAGGAACTGGCCCGCATCGGCTTGACCGAGCGCGCGGGGGAGCGGGTGCGCGCCCTGTCCGGCGGGCAGCGGCGGCGGGTGGAGATCGCCCGCGCCCTGCTGCACCGGCCGCGGCTGCTGCTGCTGGACGAGCCGACGGTCGGGCTGGACGTGGATTTGCGCCGGCAGGTGATCGACCACGTCCACGCGCTGTGCCGGGAGCAGGGGCTGGCGGTGCTGTGGGCCACGCACCTGCTGGACGAGGCGCGGGCGGGGGACGGCGTGGTCGTGCTGCACCGCGGGCGGGTGCTGGCCGACGGGACGGTGGCGGAGGTGTGCGCGGCGGCGGGGGCGGAGACGCTGGACGAGGCGTTCGCCGCGCTGACCGGCCCCCGATCCACCGGAACGGGAGGGCAGCCATGAACGCGGCGCTCTACTGGCGCTGCCTGCGCAGCATCATCGTGCGGGAGGGGCTGCGCTTCGTGCACCAGCGCGAGCGGTTCTTCGCCGCACTGGTCCGGCCGCTGGTGTGGCTGGCGATCTTCGCGGTGGGGTTCCGCGCCGTGCTGGGCCTGTCCATCATCCCGCCCTACGGCACCTACATCCTGTACGAGGAGTACGTGGTGCCGGGGCTGGTCGCCATGATCCAGCTGTTCAATGGCATGCAGAGTTCGCTGTCCATGGTCTACGACCGCGAGATGGGCAGCATGAAGACGCTGCTGGTCAGCCCGCTGCCGCGCTGGTACCTGCTGGTGTGCAAGCTGCTGGCCGGCGTGCTGGTGTCGATCGCGCAGGCCTACGTCTTCATCGCCATCGCGTGGTTCTGGGACGTGCGGCCGCCGCCCCTGGGCTATCTGGCGGTGCTGCCGGCGCTGGTGCTGGGCGGGCTGATGCTGGGGGCGCTGGGGCTGTTGCTGTCGTCCTTCATCAAGCAGCTGGAAAACTTCGCGGGGGTGATGAACTTCGTCATCTTCCCGATGTTCTTCGCCTCCTCCGCGCTCTACCCGGTGTGGCGCATCCGCGAGGGCAGCCCGGCGCTGGCCATGGTCGCGGAATTCAATCCGTTCACGCACGTGGTGGAGTTGATCCGCTTCGCGCTGTACCTGGACGTGAACCCGACCTCGGCGCTGGTGGTGGCGGGGGCGACGGTGCTGTTCCTGGGGGCGGCGATCCTTGCCTACGATCCCGGCCGCGGCTTCTGGGCGCGGCGCGGCGGGCCGGCCGAACAGGCGTGAGCGGGCGGAACGGCGCGGCGGTTCGTCCGGTTGACTCCTCAAGGCCCCCCGGCCGCCGGCCGGGCGGCGATTGTGGGAGGACGGTATCATGGCGACCGACAAGAAGCAGACGACGCCGCGCGGCGAGCAGGGCGTGCTGGGCAACAAGCAGGAATTCAAGAAGGACGAGGCCCAGGGCCGCAAGCCGGGTACGGACGAGCAGGCCAAGGACGAGATCGGCCACATGGGCGAGGCGACCAAGCGCAACACCAAGGCGAAGGACGTGCGCTGATCGCCCAGCATTTATTGTGCGCTGCAATTGACGGTGGTGGGTGAATCCCGTGACGGTGACTATTGGGCGTTTCCCCTGTTGAGTGTTGCGAGGCTTGAGCGTCAGGGGATGCCGGGCCTCCCAACATCACATTGGAGGAAAGACCCATGAGGGATTTGCGACGCGCGTCCATCACGTCCGTGCTGGCCCTTGCACTGGCCTGTGCGGCGGTTCCCGCGGTGGCTCAATCCTCGTCGGGCAGCACGTCGTCGCCGGGGGCGAGTTCGACCACCGGCACGCTGCCGGACAACTCGCTGGCCGGGCAGCGGCAGGGCACCATGAGCGGCGGCAAGGCCCCGCAAACCGGTGACCAGAACGCGGCGCCGGGGGCGGCCGGCACATCCGGTTCGTCCGGCTCGTCGGCACCGACCGGCGGCATTCCGGACAACTCGCTGGCTGGGCAGCGCCAGGGCGCCATCGGTGGCGGTTCGGTCAGTCAGGGTGGTGCGGGCTCCACGGAGTCCCCGCAGCAGTCCAAGCCGGGATCGGGGCAGTAGTGCCGGATGGCGGGATGGAGAGGCGGACGGCGGCCAGCGCGGCCGGATCCAGGACGCCTCTCCGGTTCCCGCCGGCGCACAGCGCCGTGCGGAAGCCCAGGTAGTCCGGGCCGAGCGGCAGCAGCGCCGGCACGTCGGCCAGCGTGAGCGAGCCGGCGAGGCCGGTGAGCAGGCCAAGGCGGTGCGCGTCGACGACGAACCGCGCCACCGTGCCCAGGTCCTTGTGCCGCAGCAGGGCGCCGGACACCTTTCCGGCGGTGTCGAGCATCGCGCCGGCGAAGCCGGCCCGCGCGACGGCGTCCAGCAGGCGGAAATCCGGCCACAGGTCGGCGAACAGCACGGCGACCAGCCGGACGCCGTGGTGCGCCTGCGCGGCCAGCGCGGTGATGCAGCCGGCGGGATCGCCGTCCGGCGTCAGGCCGATCTTCACGAAATCGACGCCGAGGGCGTGCGTTTCGGCGACGCGCGCGGCGACGCGCGCCGGGTCCATCGGCAGGTCGCCGATGGTGGCGCTGAGGGGACGGGCGCGGACCAGCGCCACCGCTTCCGCGATCCGCTCCAATGGCCAAGCGCCCAGGGCGCCGGCCGTGGGGTCCTTGAGGTCGAGGATGTCGGCGCCGCCCGCGGCCGCCAGTGCCAGTTCGTCCAGGTCGGCGACGCTCGCCAGCAGGCGGGTCATGCGGCGTTCCCCGTGCCGGCGCGGTGTTCGGCGATGCGGTCCATCAGCCAGCCCCAGGCCTCCAGCTCGACCGGGCCGGCGGTCTTGCCGATGGCGATGGACAGGTATTCCACCTCGCGGTCGATCTTCTCGGGCGGCAGCAGGTGCAGGCGGCTGACCAGGATGGCGCCCTCCACCACCGCCGCCTGCGCGCGGTTGAAGCCGCGGAACGGGCGGTGGTTCACCAGATGCACCGGCCGGCAGGTCAGGCGCGGGCGCATCGCGTCGTCCTCGATCGCCGTCACCTCGATCTCCTCGTGCGCCAGGGCGCCGTCGAGCACGGCGCCGCGGATGCGTTCGGCCGGGACGGTGGGCCAGTCGCGGCGCCGGCCGGTGACGCAGCCGGCGTAGACGCGCACATCGTCGGTGACATTCACCACGGCGCAGCGCGTGGCCAGCAGGTTGTCCAGCGTGCGCGAGGGGCGGAAGGGGGCGAGGATGTAGCCGCCCGCGACAACCGTGGCTCCCATGGGGGCGACGTGCACGTTGCCGGCGGGATCGAGGCTGGTGATGACGGTCTCGCGGATGAAGGTCACGGCGGGGCGCTCCCCGGCTTGGGCGGCTTCGTCGGGCCGGCGGCGTGGAAGCCGGAGGCGTCCTCGGCCGGCGGATCCACGGCCACGCCCCAGCGCAGCGCGTTGTCCTGGCTGTAGCGCTTGCCGAGCTGCCAGGCGATCTGCGCGCGTGCCAACTCGACGCCCAGGTAGAAGGCGTGGCCGGCGTCGCCGCGCGCGTCGATGCGCGGGTAGAGGTCGAATGGGTCGGTGCCGACGTGGTGGCCGTCGCGGTTGTAGAGGTGGACGCCCTGCTCGGTCACCTCGATCCGGTAGTTCGGGTCGCGGACCTGGGCGGCGAGTGCCGCCACATCGTCGGGGGTGCTGACGAAGGGCTTGCGGTCGCGCAGGCACAAGAGCGCCTCGCCGAAGTTGCGGGGCAGGGCGCCGGCCTCGTGCGCGGCGAGGAACTGGCGGCGCGCGGCGTCGAACTCCCGGATCGCGCGGCGGCAGTGCGGGCTGACCTGCACGGCCAGGACGTGGTCGATGCGCAGTTCGGAGATGATGCCCATGAGCAGCGCGTTCATGCCGGGCGTATCGGCGTCCGTCAGCTCCGTCACGTTGCCGATGCCCATCAGGATCTCCAGGTCCGGGTAGCGGGCGCGGATCGCGTGGTAGCGCAGCAGGGAGTCGGTGAAGCCGTGGTGGATCGGCTCCAGCACCGGGTCGGCGATGCAGCGGCGGCCCTCGGCGGTCAGGGTGTCGACGGCCCGGTGGAGCGAGGGCAGGTCGGAGGGCGTGGTGGGGATCAGCACGGGGACGGCGTCCGTCTCGCGCGCGACCCACAGCGTGTCCTCGGTCAGGCTGAGCAGGTAGGACGCACCGGCGCGCGCACCACGCAGCAGGAAGTCCGGCTCCAGGGAATCGACGCTGACCGTGTGGCCGGCGTCGCGAAGCGCGGCGACGGCGTCTTCCAGGTGGGGGAAGGGATCGTCGGGCAGCGCGCCGAGGTCGATCACGTCGGCGCCGTCGGCCCGGAACGCGGCGGCGCGCGCGAGGATGGCGGGGGTGTCCAGGCGGGGGGCGTCGACGATTTCGGCAAAGATGCGCGTGCGGTAGCGGCTGAGGTCCAGCGGGGCGGCTTGCCGGCGGAAGTGCTGGGGCAGGTCCTCCACCTCCTCCGGGCCGCGTTCGAAGGGCACCTGGAAGTGCGCGGAGAGACGGGCAAGGTCGCCGCGGAAGCGGCCGGGCAGCAGGACGAGGTCGGCGCCGTGAGTCGACTTGAGGCGGCGCAGGACGATTTCGGTGGTCGCCAGCGCCGCCACCTTGATGCCGAGGTTCACCACCGTGGTTTGGAAGTCGAGCGGCTGGAGGCCGTCCAGCACGCGGCGCAGGCGCGGTTCGGCCAGTTCGCCGGTGAGGAACAGGATGTGCTCAGGCCCCCCATTTCTAGACATCGGCGGTGCTCGTTTCGGGCAGCAGGCGCGTGCCGGTGGGCGTGCCCTGCGCCAGGGCCTGCGCGAAGCGGCGGTGGTCGGCGCGCGACACGCACCAGACGGTTCCCGAATAGCGGGCCAAGCGGCCCGGCAGCGCGGGGTCGACGATGCCGTCGGCGACCATGCGGGAGACGGGGGACGGGGCGTCGGGCAGCGGGGCGGACTTCACCAGCACCGCGCAGGCGGCGCCCAGCGCCCCGGCCAGCCAGACGGCGAGGCTGTCGGAGGTCACGTCCCAGCTTTCAGCCACGTCGGCCGTGTCGGCGAGGGGGAGCGGCAGCCAGACGGCGGGACCGGGCGCGGTGAGCAGGCCGTCGCGCGTGCGGGCGGGGGTGAGGCGCGGTTCCAGGTCGGCGAGCGCCGTGCCGTACTGCTCCATCGCCAGCAGCGCCATGCGGTGCGCGGCGCGGTCGCCGAAGCCGAGGCGGGGTTGCGCGTCGCGCACGGCGTCGGCGAAGGGGCCGCCGCCGGGCACGACGACGACGCGCACGGCGCGCTGCGCCGCCAGCAGGTCGAGCCACGCGCGCAGTTCGGGGGCCGCCCACAGGCTGCCGCCCAGCTTGACGACCCACGCCATCATGGCGCCTTGCGGCGGGGTCATGGCGCCTGCCGGCGGGACCGTTCGAGGACCACGCCGACGCCGCCGGATTCCGGCACCACGTCCAGCTTTTCCACCTGCACCCGCGCCTTGACCACGCGCGGATCGGTGAAGCACAGCGCGGCGATCCGGTCGGCCAGGGATTCCACCAGATGGATGTGCTCCCCATCGCGCAGCGCGCGGATGCCGTCGATCAGGAAATCGTAGGACAGCACCTCGTTCAGGTCGTCCGTCAGCGGCTGCTCCGGCCAGGGCAGGGTGAGGCAGACGTTGATGCGCACGCGCTGGCGGCGCCCCTTCTCGTGCCCCCACACGCCGATGCGGAACTGGTCGACGTAGTCGCGCAGGGTGATGTCGTAGTGCCGGACGTGGTCCGCGGCGGGACGGAACGGCACGTAGCTCAGCAAGGCATCGTCGGCCACACGGTCCCTCCCTTCTGGGGCGGGGGTGCGTCCCCCGTCTTCGTTCGCTGGTGGATGAGGCGCGGTCACGGCGGTGGCGCGAGGCGATGGCGCAGCAGCCATTCGACGCCGTGCCGCCACGACCGTTCGTTGTCGCCGCGGATGTCGGCGACGCCGACGGCGGCGGGCTCTCCATCGCCGGTCCGCCGCATTATAATCTGCATGCTCAGCACCAAGGTGCTGATCTTGTGGATGAACCCCGTTACCACGATATCGGCGCCGGCCTTGCGGCCCAGGTCGATCTCGCAGCCGTTGCAGAAGCGCATCGCGTTGGGCAGTTCCGCCGCCAGCGGCGTTTCGCGGACGCGGGTGACGGCGTAGCGGCCGGAGGCGGCCAGCCCTTCGGCCAGCACGGCGGTGATGCGCTGCAGCCGGCCGGCGTGGTCGGGATGTTCGCCCTCGCCGCTGGTGTCGGTGATCTCCAGGTCGAAGACCAGGACGCGCGGAAGCGGATCGGCCAGGGTGGGGGTGGGGAGGAGCAGGAGGACGGCGGCGAGCAGTGCCTGTTTCATCGTGGCCCCCTATCCGAAAGGTCGACTAGCCAGCGCCGCCGCAACGGGCAGAATTGCGGGATGGACCATCGAACGCCGTTGCCGCTTCTCGGTTTGCTGGTGCTGCTCTCCGGCCCCGCCTGGGCGGCCGAGCGCAACCCGGACTGGCCGTGCGTGCAGATCCTGGTGCCCACCCTGGAAGCCGGCCAGATCTGGGCCGGCGACCCCATCGCGGGCAAGGAGGGGGCGTGGCGCGACCTGCCCGCCGTGGCGCCGCTGGTGCGGATGGCGCTCGACCGCTCCGTCGAGGTGGAAACGGTGGAGGCGGAGATCGAGCGCTTCGCCGGGACGCTGGGTGCGGATCGCAACGCGGTGCTGACCGCGCTGTTCGCCGGCATCTTCGAGGGCATCAACCGGGAGCGCGGGGAGACCCTCGCCGCCATCCAGCGCTACGCCCGCCAGCAGCGCGGCATGCTGGACCGCGTGGCTGGGGATCTGGCGCGGCTGGAGACGCTGCCGCCGCAGTCGCCCGAGGCCGGGGAGGTGCGGGAGCGGATCGCCTGGACCCGCCGCATCCTGGACGACCGGCGCCGCTACCAGACGGCCGTGTGCGAGCAGCCGGTGCAGCTGGAACAGAGGCTTGGCCGGCTCGCGCGCGCGATCGCCGCACATCTGGCCCCCCATCAGGAATGAAGCCCTTCAGTTCGAGGCGTGGCGTTCGAAGGGCGCGGCCGGTTCCAGCGGGAAGCCGGCCTCGCGCCAGCCGTCGGTGCCGTCGGGGAACCAGCGGACGTTGCGGTAGCCCCACTCCACCGCGCGCTTTGCGGCGTTCCACGACATCCAGCAGTCGCGCTCGCAGAAGATGACTAGCCCGGCGTCGCGGTCGCCGCGGCTGACGGCTTCAAGGCCAGTGCGGAAATAGCGCTCCTGCTCCGCCGATAAGGCGCCGTAGCCGACGTTGGGCAGCCAGACGGCACCCGGCAGGCTGCGGCGCGGCGGCGGAATCCACACGGCACCGGCCGGGCGGTCGGCCGGGCGCGGCGGGGCCGGCATGACGTCGACCAGCCGCGTGTCGGGGGCGCGGTCGAGCAGGGCGCGCAGGTCCTCCGCCGTCACCGTGGCGGCGCCGGGCAGACTTGCCGGCGTCGGCGCGCGGTAGTCCTCCATGCGGTAGCCGGACGGCGTCCTGGACGGATCGGCGGCCGTGAGCTTCTTCAGGGTGCCGTCGGGGGCGACCAGCGGCACGTGGTAGCGCGCCAGGATGCGGTCGATGTCGTCCTGGCGGCGGGCGATGAAGTCGTTCAGCCAGTGCTTCCACTCCGGCTCTTCGGCGCGGATGCCCATGGAGATGTTGAACTGGAGGGGGACGGGACCCTTCTCGCCCACCAGCGGGACGACGGTGAGCGGCACGGACTGGCGGGCGGCGAAGTAGCCGGCGATCGGACCCCAGATCACCGCGGCGTCGGTGCGCCCGGCCGCGACGTCGGCGATGGCGTCGGCCGCCGGGTTGTGGGCGCGCGTGTCGGTGTTGAGCTGATAGGGCTCGGTCTTCGTGATGCCGTAGCGGCGCAGCAGGTTGACGGCCGGCGTGCGCTCCACCACGCCGATGCGGGCGTTCTGGAGCGACGGGTCGCCCACGGTCTGCGCCTTGATGCCGGAATCCGCGCGGTACACCAGGGCGTAGACGGTGCGGTAGTAGGGGTTGGTGTTCTGCATCAGTTCCTCGCCCGACGCGGTGCCCATCACTAGGTCGCACTGGCGGGCGCGCAGCGTGTTGCGGACGAAGCCGATGGTCTGCGGCCACCAGAAATAGGTGACCGGGCGCTTGAGGTCCTCGCCGATCAGGCGGGCGATCTCGTTCTCGAAGCCTTCCAGCCGTTCGTTGGAGAAGGGCAGCAGGTTGCCGTCGGCGCAGACGCGGACCGCGTCGCGGTCCGTCGCTTCCACGGCCAGGGCCGGGGCGGCCAGCGCGGCGGCCAAAATCCCGCAGGCAAGGGCGAGGTGCCGCGCGGCCATGGGTGCCTCCCTAGCTGCCGATGCGTTGCGGGCGGCCGCCGGGCAGGGCGCCGTCGGCGCGCGACTTCAGGTAGCGGTAGATGTCGTCCAGGTGCTGGACGACGTTGGGGTCCGTGCCGAAGGACGGCATCACCCGGTCGCCGGTGGCGCCCGCGACCTGACGGCCGTTGATCACCACTTCCTTGAAGTCGTCGTAGCTCAGGCGTTTGAGGGAATCCACCAGCGACGGCGCGAAGGAACCGCCGGCGGCGTCGAAGCCGTGGCAGGTGTGGCAGACGGAGTGAAAGCGGCGGTAGCCGTTGTAGGTGCCGCGGTCGACCTGGTTGTCCTTGACGATGTAGGTCGGCAGCCCGTCCTTGCCGACCGGCGCGTCGTCGTCGGCCACGGCCGGGCCGGACAGGGCGGCGGCGAGGAACGCCAGGGCGAGCACGCGGGCCGGAAGGCGGACGCAATCCATCATGGTCATCGCATTTGCGAGCATTAAAAAATTCCTCTGGAGAAAAGAAACCCCGGTGTTCCGAGGAACACCGGGGTTTGCCGTCCGAAGGCTATTTCTGGTCGGGCACGTGGAACACGGTGAGCACACCGCCGAGCTGCGTGTATTCACCCAGCGACTTGTGCGCGCCGACGGCACCCAGGCCGGCCGTCTCGACGCCCGTGCCGCTCTGCCGGTTCGGGTGCACCGCCTGGTGCCAGGCGCCGGCGCCGGATTCCTGCGTCAGGCCCGCCGCCAGACCGATGCCGGCCCAGCCGCCCACGCCGGACAGCACCGCGATGTACTGCTTGCCGTTGTGGGTGTAGGTGTTGATGTTGCCGATGATGCCGGACGGGGTCTTGAAGCGCCACAGCTCCTGCCCGTCCTTCATGTTCACGGCGACGACGTAGCCTTCCAGCGTGCCGTAGTAGACGACGCCGCCCTTGGTGGTGAGCGCACCGCTCCACACCGCGAAGCGCTCGGGCCGCGACCAGACGATCTTGCCGGCGGCGGCGTCCCAGGCGATGAAGTTGCCCATGCCGCCGTGCGAGTTCGGCGTCGGGTACATCGACACGGTGGAACCGACGTAGGCCTGACCGGCCGTGTAGGACACCGAGAACGGCTCGTAGTCCATGCAGATGTGGTTGGTCGGCACGTAGAACAGGCCGGTGTCCGGCGAGAAGGAGGCCGGCTGCTGGTCCTTGGTGCCGAGTGCCGCCGGGCAGACCGCAGCGGTGTTCTTGTCCTCGCCGTTGGCGAAGGTGCTGTACTTGTCGACGACCTTCGGGCGGCCGGTCTTCATGTCGACTTCCGTCGCCCAGTTGACCGTCGGGTCGTACTTCTGCGCAACCAGCAGCTCGCCTGTCGCCCGGTCGAGGGTGTAGGCGAAGCCGTTGCGGTCGAAGTTGACCAGCACCTTGCGCTGCTGGCCGCCCATGGTGATGTCGGCCAGGATGTTCTCGTTGACGCCGTCGAAGTCCCATTCGTCGAACGGCGTCTTCTGGTAGACCCACTTGGCCTCGCCGGTTTCCGGATCACGGGCGAAGATGGTCATCGACCACTTGTTGTCGCTCTTGTTCCGGTCCTTGTCGACGGCGCGTTGGGTCGGGTTCCAGGAACCGGGGTTGCCGGTGCCGTAGTAGATGAGGTTCAGGTCGGGGTCGTAGGTGTACCAGCCCCAGGTGGTGCCGCCGCCGCGCTTCCACTCGTCGCCGGGCCAGGTGCTGACGCCCAGGTCCTTCTGGCCGATGGGCTTGCCCATCATCAGCGTCTTCGACGAGTCGATCTTCACGTCCGCGTCGGGACCCGTGGAGAAGGCGCGCCAGACCATCTTGCCGGAGTTGGTGTCGTAGGCGGTCAGGTGCCCGCGCACGCCGAACTCGCCGCCGGAGATGCCGACGAAGACCTTGTCCTTGACCACCAGCGGGGCGGCGGTAAGCGTCTCGCCCTTGGTGTGGTCGCCGTTCTTGACCTTCCACAGCTCCTTGCCGGTTTGCGCGTCGAGCGCCACCAGGGTGTTGTCCGCTTGTGCCAGGAAGACCTTGCCGTCGGCCACGGCGACGCCGCGGTTGACGGTGTCGCAGCACATCACGGGAATGACGGTGGGATCCTGGACCGGTTCGTACTTCCACACCACGCGGCCGGGTTCTTTCAGGTCCAGCGCGAAGACCTTGTTGGGAAACGGCGTGTGGATGTACATCATGTCGCCGATGACGATCGGCCCGCCCTCGTGCCCGCGCAGCACGCCCGTCGAGAAGGTCCAGGCGACCTGGAGGTTCTTGACGTTGTTGGTGTTGATCTTGTCCAGCGGGCTGTAACGCTGGCCCTGGTAGTTGCCAAGCTGCGTCGCCCAGTTGTTGGGGTTCGCTTGGTTCTTCATGATGCTGTCATTCGCGAATGCCGGCCCGGCAACGAAGAAAGCAGCCGAAACCAGCAGCCACCGCGACAAGGCTTTCATGGCGTTCCCTCCCATTTTGGCGTTTATTGCCACCGAATAACGAATGGCGCTTGCTCTATGGAAGCTTTTTGGACGCGCAACAGGGCTCTGGTCAGACAATCGCTTGTCACCGATTAGATGCTAAATCTATATTGGGCCGCCATCGCAGTCAAGTCGAGGGCGGAAAAGAATCCGCATCCTTAAATGATACTTTGGTCTCGATCGGTTTCTCGCAAATAAGAGGTAATAGGACGTTCGAGATTACTCATAAGTATAGTGTTGTTCTTTATATTGTCTTGTTGCTTTTATTGCAGTGCAAAAAATATATTGCAGCGCAGCGAGGGGTGGCCGGCTGTTTTCCTGCGGATAGGGCCGCAACGCCGGATGCGGGTGCGTGTTAACCGTAAAACAGATGGTGTTTCTATGATCGAATTGGTTTTGGTGGTCTGCCTGCTGTCGCAGCCCGACGAGTGCTCCGTCGAACGCCCGGCCTTCCAGGAGCCGTACCACAACGTCGTGTCATGCACGCGCAACGGCTATATCAGCGCGGTGCAGTGGCAGATGAGCCATCCGCGCTACAGCGTCCGGCGCTGGCGGTGCGAGCCGCCGTCAACCTGACAGGGGGCGACCTGACAGGGGTCGATCTGACCGGATGCGCAAGGCGCGAGGGGCGGCCCCGGCGAACGGGCCGCCCGTTTCTTCTTCAGACGCCGCGCGGCTTGGGCCGGTTGCCGGCCGTGCACTGGACGCGCGCCAGCTGGTACTTGGGGTGGTCGACGACCCACTTGGCGCCCTCGATCTGTCCGGCGATGTGGCAGCTGGACATGGTCAGCGGCTGGTCGTCGGGGATGTAGGGGGTGACCGTCTGGCACTGGGTCGGTTCGGTCGCCAGGCAGAACATCAAGGACAACGTGACAAGCATCGGGCACTCCAACGCGCGAAGCACTGTGGACCAGGGTGACACGGGGTGGTCCTGGCAAGTGCTGTGCCATCCCGCACGAGGGCAGGATGGCGGCGCGCTGGCTGTCCGGACTATGACCTGCACCGCATCTTTGTGCAGAAATTAGACAGCAAAGCTTAATGGTGCCTAAACGGAGGTCGTAGGCCGTGCGACCGAGCCCACTGCGCGGCGTCTATGACCGTGGCGCCGCGCTCGGCCTTCGCCGCCGGCTCCTTCGCCGCGGGCTGGCGGTTCTCGACGTGCACGCGGCCGCCCGCCACGCGCAGGATCATGTCGGCCCGGCGCAGCGTGGACACGCGGTGGGCGATGATGAAGGTGGTGCGGCCGCGCATCAGCTCCTCCACCGCGTCGGCCACGGCGGCCTCGGTGTCCTTGTCGAGGGCACTGGTCGGTTCGTCGAGGATGAGGATGGGGGCCTGCTTGAGGAAGGCGCGGGCGAGGCAGATCCGCTGGCGCTCGCCGCCCGACAGCATCAGCGCCCGCTCCCCCACCAGGCTGCGGTAGCCGCGCGGCAGGGCGGCGATGAAGTCGTGCGCGTGGGCGCGGCGCGCCGCCTCCTCGATCTCCGCCATGGTGGCGTCGGGGCGACCGTAGGCGATGTTCTCGGCGATGGTGGTGGAGAACAGCGCCGGCTCCTGCTCCATGATGGCGAACTGGCGGCGCAGGTCGTCCAGGCGGTATTCGCGCAGGTCGACGCCATCCAGGCGGATGGCGCCGTCGACGGGATCGACGAGGCGGACCAGCATGTTCACCAGCGTGCTCTTGCCCGATCCGGTGCGGCCGACGATGCCCACGCAGGTCCCCGGCGGCACGGTGAAGGAGGCGTTGCGCAGCACCGCCGGCCCGCCGCCGTAGGCGAAGGAGACGTGGCTGAACTCCACCGCACCCTTCGCGGCATGCAGGGGCAGGGCGTCCGGCTTCTCGGGAATGGCGGGCGGCGCCTCCAGCAGTTCGAAGGCGCGTTCGCCGCAGGCGAAGGCGGACTGCTGGGCGACGATGTGCTCGGCGATCGCCTTCAGAGGCTCGTAGAGCTGCGCCATGTAGGCCAGCAACACGACGAGGTCGCCGACGCTGAGCGCGCCGGCCTGCACGCCGCGCACGCTGATGTAGAGGATTGCCGCGGTGCCGGTCGCCACGGCCAGCGCCAGCGCCACGCGGAAGCCGGCGTCGATCAGCATCACCGACAGCCGCGCCAGGAACACGGCGCGCCCCTGGTCGACCAGGCGCTGCGCCTCCTGTCGCTCGCGGCCGGTGGTCAGCACGACGCGGCGGGCACCCAGCACCTCGTAGGCCAGTTGCGTAAGGCGGCTTTCCAGCTCGCGCACGCGGTGCCAGCGGTCGCACAGCGGGCGCTGCTTCAGGACGATGAGCACGATGAGCGGCACGGCGGTCGCCAGCGCCACCGCGGCCATGCGCGGGTCGATCAGCGCGGTGACCCACACCACCCAGGCGACCGAGCCAGTCTTGGTGACCAGCGGGATGACGCCCCAGATGGTCATGGCCTGAAGGGCCGGAGCGTCCTGGCTGACGCGGAAGACCTGGTCGACGACGCCGCGGTCGTCGTGGCGGACGGGTGCCTGCGTCAGCGCGGTGCCCAGCACCTTGCCGCGGAAGCCGCGCACCATCTGGTCGGCGATGGTCTCGCGGTACAGCCATTCGACGGTGGTGTGGGCGATGGCCAGAAGCGCGATCAGCACCCCGGCGGCGATGCAGAGGTGGAGGATCGCCTCCTTATCGGCGATCATGTCCCAGGGCAGCAGGTGGGTGACGAAGGTGGGCAGGGGATCGTCGCCCAGCACGCTGTCCAGGATGACCTTCACCGGAATCGGCGCCAGGAGGCCGATGGGGGTGGCGAGCAGGCCGAGCAGCAGGATCGCCGCGAGCTGCGGATACCAGGGACGAGCTTCCTTCAGCGCGCGCCAGTAGATGGCGCTCGGCAGCGTCTTCTTCACCATGGTCGGTTCGCCCGCGTTGTCTGTCCCGGCGGCGGGCGAAGGCCGTGGCGCCGCTGGGAGCATCAGGCTCGAACCGGACGCCCGGCCGGGGATCCGCGGAGCCTCCCTCCTCGATATTGTGCCGGAGGAGGGAGGTCTCCATCGATATTGCGGGCAGCGCGGAACCCCCGGTGGCCGTAACCCGACCGGTTACCGTCCCGCGGGCACCTTGCCTTTCAGGCGAGGGAGGCCGTCAGCCCCGCAGCTTGGCGAAGTTCGGCGGGCGCTTTTCCAAGAAGGCCTGGGCGGCCTCCTTGAACTCGGCCGAGCGGAGCTGGGTGGAGAAGCGCTGCAGCTCCTCGGCCATGCAGGCGTCCACGCTGGCGTGGCTGGCCTTCATGAGCGCCTTGGATTGCTGCACGGCGCTGGGCGGCAGGGCGGCGACGGAGGCCGCCGCGGCGCGGGCGGCGGCGAGCAGCTCGGCGTCGTCCACCACGCGGTTCACGAGGCCCAGGTCGCGCGCCGTCTCGGCGTCGAACGGCTCGCCCAGCAGGATCAGCTCCGCCGCCCGCTGGTAGCCCATCAGGCGCGGCAGCAGCAGGGAACTGGCGGCTTCCGGCACGAGGCCCAGCTTGACGAAGGGCAGGGCGAGCTTGGCGCTGCGCCCGGCGTAGACGAGGTCGCAGTGCAGCAGCAGCGTCGTGCCGATGCCGACGGCGGAGCCGTGCACGGCGGCGATCAGCACCTTGCGCGCCTTGGCGATGGTGCGGATGAAGCGGCCGCCGGGGCTTTCCTCCACCGACCGCGGGGCGGAGAGGAAGTCGTTCAGGTCGTTGCCGGCGGTGAAGCTGTCGCCGGCCCCGTGGAACAGCACGGCCAGGATGCCGGGATCGGCGTCGGCGCGGTCCAGCGCGTCGGCCATCGCCGTGTACATCGCGGACGTGATGGCGTTCTTCTTGTCGGCGCGGTCGAAGCGGATCTCCAGCACGCCGCCGGTGTCCGTGACGGTGATGTGTTCGGTCACGTTGGTTCCTCCCTGTTCTGTTCGGCGGCGGTCAGGCGCGGTTGCGGCGGCGCGTCCACCGGGTGGCGCATTCCTCCAGCGCCGCGTCGTATTCGCGGCAGAGCTGGTCGATCACGGCCGCGGCCGGACGCACCTCCCTCACGGCACCGATGCCCTGGCCGGCACCCCAGATGTCCTTCCAGGTCTTGGCCTTGGAGAAGTCCATCTTGGACGGGTCGGACACCTCCAGCGCGTTGGGGTCGAGGCCGGCGCGGGCGATGGACGGCTTCAGGTAGTTGCCGTGCACGCCGGTGAAGAGGTTGGTGTAGACGATATCCTCCGCGCCCGAATCCACGATCATGGACTTGTAGGTTTCCGGCGCGTTGGCCTCTTCCGTCGCGATGAAGGCGGAGCCGATGTAGGCGAGGTCGGCGCCCATGACCTGGGCCGCCAGGATGGCGCGGCCGGTGGCGATGGCGCCGGACAGGGCCAGCGGCCCGTCCCACCACGCGCGGATCTCCTGGATCAGCGCCATGGGGGAGATGGTGCCGGCGTGGCCGCCGGCACCGGCCGCCACGGCGATCAGGCCGTCGGCCCCCTTCTCGATCGCCTTGCGGGCGAAGGTGTTGTTGATGACGTCGTGCAGCACGATGCCGCCGTAGCTGTGCACCGCCTCGTACACGTCGGGGCGGGCACCCAGCGAGGTGATGACGATCGGCACCTTGTGCTTCACGCAGACCTCCAGGTCGCGCTCCAGCCGCTCGTTGGAGCGGTGGACGATCTGGTTGACGGCGTAGGGGGCGGCGGGGCGGTCCGGGTGGGCGGCGTCGTGCGCGGCCAGTTCCTCGCGGATGCGGGTCAGCCATTCGTCCAGCACCTCCGCCGGGCGGGCGTTCAGCGCGGGGAAGCTGCCGACGACGCCGGCCTTGCACTGGGCGATCACCAGGTCGGGGTTGGAGATGATAAACATCGGGGACGCGATCGCCGGCAGACGCAGACGGTCCTTCAGCACACTCGGAACAGCCATGTTTCCTCCCGTGGGGCAGCTGTGGGGCGGTTGGTCCGCCCTATGACGTGACGTATACGTTAACTCGTTAAAGTCGGTTGTCAACCGATCCGGCGCCCATCTTACACGCCGGCGAGTTCCGCCACAGACTGTTCGAGGCGGTCGGTGACGGCCTGGATGCGCGCGCGGGTGTCGTCGCCGGCCCGCCGGTCGGGCAGGATCGGCGCGCCGAAGGCGATGCGGACCGCGGGGCGCTTCAGCAGGTGGGCCGGCTTGATGGTGGTCGGGCCGCTGTACTGCGCGGGCACCACCGGCACGCCGGCCATGGCGGCGATGGTCGCCGCGCCGCGCTTGAAGCTGGCCGCCTCGGCCGTGCGGGTGCCGCCGGGGAAGACCAGCACGACCTGTCCGGCGCCCAGGAGGCGGACGGCCGTCTTGATGGTGTCCGGGCCGGGGCGCTGGCGGTCGACGGGGAAGACGTGGCACTGCCGCATCAGCACGCCCAGCGGGGCGGGGGAGAACAGCTCGCGCTTGGCCATGTAGTGCACGCGGTCGCTGTCGACCGCGAGGCCGAGCCACAGCGGATCGACCCAGCCCATGTGGTTGCAGGCTACGACGTAGCCGCCCTGGTCCGGCAGGTGCTGCCGTCCGGTGACGTCGAGTCGGCCGACGAGCGCCGCGATGGGCCGGACGACGTACCGGCGCATCAGGTGAAAGGTGGTGGTCATGCCGTCCTCGCCGTGGCGGGTTCGAATCCGAGAAGAGGCCGCCGGTGGGGCCGGCGGCCTGAAGTCTCGGAGGAAACGCCCACAAGGGCAACGGGAACATGGTATGCGGCGCCGCAGCATGACGCAATGGGAAGGTGACTGACTTTATGGATATGCAGCATGGTTGGCGGTGCGTCAAAATGCTGTAGAACATTAAAGTGGACTTTATGTAGGCGTTCTGGTTGTATCCCGGCCACCGGAGGAAGGGGGAGCAGCACAAGCCCCCCACGCGCAACCGAGTGCTTGGAGATCGTCAATGCCAGCGTACAAGGCACCCGTCGAGGACATGGTCTATCTGCTGGGCGAGCTGTTCGACGCCGAAGGCGTGCTTGCCCCGCTGTGCGGGGAGAACGCGTCGCTCGACCTGATGTCCGCCGTGCTGGGCGAGGCCGCACGCTTCTGCGAGGAGGTCGTGCACCCGCTGAACCGGACGGGCGACGAGGAAGGGTGCCATTTCGACGCCGGCAGCGTGCGCACGCCCAAGGGCGTGAAGGAGGCGTTCGCCGCCTTCGTCGAGAACGGCTGGGTCAGCCTGTCCGGCGATCCGGAATACGGCGGGCAGGGCATGCCGCGCGTCGTGCAGGTGCTGACCGACGAGATGCTGTCCTCCGCCAACCTGTCGTTCGGCCTGTTCCCCGGCCTGACACACGGCGCGACGGAGGCGATTCGCCACCACGCCAGCGACGCGTTGAAGGCGCTGTACCTGCCCAAGATGGTGGCCGGCACCTGGACGGGGGCCATGGACCTGACGGAGGCGCACGCCGGCACCGACCTGGGCCTGCTGCGCACCCGCGCCGAGCCGCAGGACGATGGCAGCTACAGGATCACCGGCACCAAGATCTTCATCTCGGCCGGCGACCACGATCTGGCGGAGAACATCATCCACCTCGTGCTGGCGCGGCTGCCCGGCGCGCCGGCCGGCACGCAGGGGATCAGCCTGTTCCTGGTGCCCAAGTTCATCCCCGACGCCGACGGCAATCCGGGCGTGCGCAACGCCTTCGCCGCCGGGGCGATCGAGCACAAGATGGGTATCAAGGGCTCGCCCACCTGCGTCATGAACTTCGACGGCGCCACCGGCTGGCTGGTGGGGGAGCCCAACAAGGGCCTCGCCGCCATGTTCACCATGATGAACAACGAGCGCCTGTTCGTCGGCATCCAGGGGCTGGGTGCGGCCGAGGCCGCCTACCAGGGCGCCGCGGCCTACGCCAAGGACCGTCTGCAGGGCCGCGCGCCGGCCGGCGGGCCCGGGCCGCAGCCGATCCTGGTGCACCCGGACGTGCGCAAGAACCTGCTGACCGTCCGCGCCTTCACCGAGGCCGGGCGGGCGCTGGCCGTGTGGACAGCGCTGGAGATGGAGAAGGCGGAGCGCCACCCGGACACCGGGGTGCGGGCGGCGGCCGACGATCTGGTGGCGCTGATGACGCCGGTGATCAAGGCGGCGTTCAGCGACCTGGGCTTCGAGGGCGCGGTGCTGGCCCAGCAGGTGTTCGGCGGCCACGGCTACATCCGCGAGCACGGCATGGAGCAGCTGGTGCGCGACGCCCGCATCACGCAGATCTACGAGGGCACCAACGGCGTGCAGGCCATGGACCTCGTGGGCCGCAAGCTGACCATGGCCGGCGGTCGCCTGCCGGAGCGGTTCTTCGCGCTGGTCGGCGACGTCCTCCAGGCCGGCGAGGGGGTGCCGGGGGCGGGCGAGTTCGTCGCACCGCTGCGCGGCGCGCTGACGCGGCTGAAGACCACCACCGCGCGCCTGAAGGACCGCGCCGCCGCCGATCCGGCGGAGGCCGGGGCCGCCGCCACCGACTACCTGCGTCTGTTCGCGCTGACCGCGCTGGGCTGGATGTGGGCGCGCATGGCGCTGCACGCGCTGGCGCAGGGCGAGGCCGCCGGGCCGCGCCATCGCGCCAAGCTGGAGGTCGCGCGCTTCTTCATGGCGCGGGTCCTGCCGCAGACGGTGGCCCTGGAACTGGCGCTGGACGCCGGGGCCGCCAGCCTGATGAGCCTCGACGCCGACGCCTTCTGATCGGCGCGTTTTGATCGTTCAAAAAAGAAGAAACTGGGGAGCGACGCTGATGTTGCGTGGAATGATGATGGACGTCCCCTTGCTGGTCTCCTCCGTGCTGCGGCACGCGGCGGCCTACCATGGGGACACGGAGATCGTGTCGCGGACGGTGGAAGGGCCGATCCACCGCTACACCTACGCCGACGCCTGGGGCCGCGCGCAGCGGCTGGCCAACGCGCTGGCGGCGCTGGGGCTGAAGCCGGGGGACCGGGTCGGCACGCTGGCCTGGAACGGCTACCGGCATTTCGAGCTGTATTACGCCGTCTCCGGCTCGGCCATGGTGTGCCACACCATCAACCCGCGCCTGTTCCCGGAGCAGGTCGCCTACATCATCAACCACGCGCAGGACGGCGTCCTCTTCACCGACCTGACCTTCGTGCCGCTGCTGGAGGGCATCGCGGAGCATCTGGCGGGCGTGAAGGCCATCGTCGTGATGACCGACGAGGCGCACATGCCCGCGTCCTCCAGGCTGCCGAACCTGCTGTGCTACGAGACGCTGCTGGCGGCCCAGCCCGACGCGTTCGACTGGCCGGTGTTCGACGAGAACACGGCGGCGGCGCTGTGCTACACCTCCGGCACCACGGGGAATCCCAAGGGTGTCATGTACAGCAACCGGTCGTGCGTGCTGCACGGCATGGCGGTGTGCATGCCCGACACCCTCTGCGTCTCGGCGCTGGAGGTGGTGATGCCGGTGGTGCCGATGTTCCACGTCAACGCCTGGGGCCTGCCCTACGCCGCGCCCATGGCCGGCGCCAAGCTGGTGTTCCCGGGGCCGAAGATGGATGGCGCCAGCCTGCACGAGCTGATCGTGGCGGAGCAAATCACCCACACCGCCGGCGTGCCCACCGTGTGGATGGGCCTGCTGAACTGGGCCGAGGCGAACGGACGGAGCCTCGCCCCGCTGCGGCGCGTGGCGGTCGGCGGCTCCGCCTGCCCGCCGGTGATGTTCGAGCAGTTCCGCCGGCACGGGGCTGAGGTGGTGCACGCCTGGGGCATGACGGAGACCAGCCCCATCGGGCTGGCCAGCACGCCGAAGATGAAGCACGTGAGCCTGACCGAGGCGGAGCGCGCGGCGCTGGCCGCCAAGCAGGGGCGCCCGGTGTTCGGCATGGAGTTCCGCGTCGTCGACGCCGACGGCAACGACGTGCCGCGCGACGGCGTCGCCTTCGGCCGCATGCTGGTGCGCGGGTCCTGGGTGTGCGCCGGCTACTACGGGCTGGAGGACAGCGCGGCGCACGCCGTGCCGGGCTGGTTCGAGACCGGCGACGTGGTGACCATGGACACCGACGGCTTCGTCCAGATCGTCGACCGCACCAAGGACGTCATCAAGTCGGGCGGCGAATGGATCAGCTCCATCGAGCTGGAGAACGTGGCGGTCGGCCACCCCGCCGTGCGCGAGGCCGCCGTGGTGGCGCGTCCCGACCCGCGCTGGGGCGAGCGGCCGCTGCTGGTGGTCGTGCCGAAGGAGGGCGCGGCGGTGGGCCGGGACGAGCTGCTGGCCTTCTTCGAAGGCAAGGTCGCCAAGTGGTGCGTCCCCGACGACGTGGTGGTGATGGACGACCTGCCGCACACCGCGACCGGCAAGCTGCTGAAGACACGAATCCGCGAACTGGTCCTGAACACGCGGTGACCTGACCCTGCACACGCAGTGACCTGACGTTGTCCGCCGCACCGGCGTCCCCCGCATGGGTGCGGACCTCGGGCCGGGTGTCCCTCGGCGCCCGGCCCACTTTTTTCCCGCAGGAACCCGTTTGGGGGAGGCTTTGTGATGAGCAATGAACGCGAGGTGATGGAATACGACGTGGTCGTCGTGGGCGCCGGCCCGTCGGGGCTGTCGGCCGCCATCCGCCTGAAGCAGCTGGCCGCGGAGAGCGGCAAGGACCTGTCGGTGTGCGTCATCGAGAAGGGCTCCGAGGTCGGCGCCCACCTGCTCTCCGGCGCCGTCTTCGAGCCGCACGCGCTGGCCGAGCTGATCCCCGACTGGAAGGACAAGGGCGCCCCCCTGACCACGCCGGCCCGGGACGACCGCTTCCTCTTCCTCACGCCGACCAGGGCCATCCGCCTGCCCACCCCGCCGCAGATGCACAATCACGGCAACTTCATCATCAGCCTCGGCAACCTCGGCAAGTGGCTCGCATCCCAGGCCGAGGAGCTGGGCGTCGAGATCTACCCGGGCTTCGCCGCCGCCGAGGTGCTGTACGACGACAGCGGTGCCGTCAAGGGTGTCGCCACCGGCGACATGGGCATCGGCAAGGACGGTGAGCCGACCGGCAACTACACCCCCGGTATGGAGCTGCACGCCCGCCAGACCCTCTTCGCCGAGGGCTGCCGCGGCTCGCTCACCAAGACGCTGATGGCGCGCTTCAACCTGCGCGACGGCGTCGAGCCGCAGACCTACGGCCTCGGCATCAAGGAGCTGTGGGAAATCGACCCGGCCAAGTCCAGTCCCGGCCTGATCGAGCACACCATCGGCTGGCCGATGGACCCGAAGACCTACGGCGGCTCCTTCCTCTACCACATGGAAGGGAACCTGGTGTCGGTGGGCTTCGTGGTGGGGCTGGACTACGCCAACCCGCACCTCAGCCCGTTCGAGGAGTTCCAGCGCTACAAGACGCATCCCGCCATCCGCCCGACCTTCGAGGGTGGGCGGCGCATCGCCTATGGCGCGCGGGCGCTGTCGGAGGGTGGCTTCCAGTCGATCCCGAAGCTGACCTTCCCGGGCGGCGTTCTGGTGGGCGACGCGGCGGGCTTCCTGAACGTGCCGAAGATCAAGGGCAACCACACCGCCATGAAGTCGGGCATGGTGGCGGCCGAAGCGGTGTTCGCG
>NZ_DASPMG010000098.1:0-4649 GCF_035627195.1 Azospirillum sp. | reverse complement strand
CGTCAACTTGTTGATCACCCATTTGCCGGGGCGGGCCGTGCGGGGTATGGGACGGCATGACGACGCACCCCGATCCCCGCTACGCCGGCTACCGCTATCCCGCCGAGATCATCGCGACGGCGGTTTGGCTGTACTTCCGCTTTCCGCTCAGCCTGCGGATGGTCGAGGAGATGCTGGCGGCGCGCGGCATCACCGTCAGCCACGAGACGGTGCGCCAGTGGGGTCTGAAGTTCGGTCGTGAGTTTGCAAACCGGCTGCGCCGACGCGCGTCCCGCCGAGGTGACAAATGGCACCTTGATGAAGTCGTGCTGACCATCGGCGGCCGCAAACAATACCTTTGGCGGGCGGTCGATCAGGACGGCTTCGTTCTCGATGTGCTGGTCCAGAGCCGGCGCGACGCCAAGGCGGCCAAGCGTTTGCTGCGCAAGCTGCTGAAAAAGCAGGGCCGGGCGCCGCGCGTGCTGATCACCGACAAGCTGAAGTCCTACGCCGCCGCCAAGCGAGCGATCATGCCGGGGGTGGAGCACCGCCAGCACAAGGGGCTGAACAACCGGGCCGAGAACTCCCACCAACCCACCCGTCGGCGCGAACGGCAAAGAAAGCGCTTCAAAGACCCCGCCCAAGTCCAGCGTTTCCTCGCCATCCACGACCCGATCGCCAACCTGTTCCATCTCCGCCGCGACCACCGCTCCGTCACCGAGTATCGCGCCGCCCGCGCCCAGGCGTTCCAGGTCTGGGCCGAGGTCGCCGGCGCGCCACTGGTGGGGTAATCCGCAAACCGTTGCCGCCCGCCACGCCCTCGCTCTGCCCGGATATCGACAAGTTGACGGTGCTGTGGCTGCGGCAGGATCGCGCACTCGGGCACCGGAGCGCATGGGTGGAGGAGACGCATATCGAGGCGCTGCAACAGCTCGCGTATCAGTTGAGTAAGGCCGGCGCCAACCTCAACCAGCTGATCCGGGGCGTGCACCTGTTCGCCCGCGGCTACTCCGTCAGCGCACCGCTCCGGGCCGACTACGAGCGCGTCCTCAGCGACCTGCAGGCGTCCGAGGCGGCGATCCGCACTCAGCTCGCCGCCCTGGGATGGCGCTGACATGGCCGGCGATGACGATGAACTCGAGTGGCGCGCCGGACGGCTCCTCGACGAGGAGGGGCTGCTGCCGGGGCTGGGGCGCACGATCGTCCGCCGCGCGCGGGCCGCCCTCGGCGCGGCCCCGCGGCAGCGTCCGCGCCCGGTGATCGTCAAGGTCGCCGCTCCGGCGCGCACGCGCGCCGCCGCCCGGCGCCTCGCGCGCTACGTCGTCCGGGCCGATGCGGACGGCCGGAAGGACAAGCCGCACGACATCTTCGACCGCACCGGCTGCGAGCTGACCGCCCGGGCCGGCCTCGAGCTGGTCGAGGGCTGGCGCCTCGAGGAGGAGGAGCGCGTGTCGCCGCGCGCGCGCCTGCTGGAGCACGCGCACGACCACCCCGAGTGGGTGGACCGTCTGCGTGGCGCGCGCGAAGACGACTCCCTTATACGCCGGCTGCTGCGCGAGGCGGGCGTCCACGCCGGCACCGTGCGCAATGGCCGGCGGCTCGCCGGCCAGCTGCTGGGCGACGTGCAAGCCGGGCTGGCGGCCGACGCGCTGGACCAGCGGCAGCGCCACGGGCGCATCCTGGTCCACCACGTCATCCTGTCCGCCCCGTCCGCCGGGCGCGTCGACCTGCCCGCCTTCGAGATCGGCTTGCGGGACTTCGTCGTCTCCACCGTCGGCGCCTGGGGGCACGAGTGCCTGACCGCCATCCACCGGGAGGACGGCGGGCACCTGCACGCCCACCTGCTGGTCCGCGGCCGCTCGGCCTCGGGTGCGTTCCTGCGCTTCGACAAGCACGCGCTGCTCCTCGATCACCTGCGCGCGGCGCTGGCGGACGCCCTCACCGTGGCCGGGCTGAGCGTGGCCGTCGAGGCCACCCGCCACGCCGACCGGCCCGAGGTGGTGCAGGCGCTCGTCGAGGGCCAGGGGCACCTCGGCGAGATCGTGCCCGGCAGCCGGCCGGCCCCGGGACGGCTCGGGCGGGGCGGCACGCTCCCCAGCCCCGACCCGCGGCGGCGGCCCGACCGTACGGCGGCGCTGCTTCGGAAAAATGCGCCGTGCTGGCTGGCGCACCACGGCGAGGGGCTGGTGCTCCGGCGGCGCGGCGAGCCCGACCCGACGACGCCGCCGCGGACCCGCGCCGAGTGCCCGGCGGGGTACGGCGACCTGGCGGACTGGCTGGCCGGCGAGCGCCTTTTCGTCACCGCCCGGGGGGAGGACGCCACGGTGACCGCGCTGATGCGCCTGCACCAGATGCGCGTGGAGGAGGCCGCCCGCCGCCGCGCCGCCGGACGTCGGCCGGGCACGCCGGTGACCTTCTGGCTGCTGAAGCACCGGCCGGAGGTCTTCGCCCCCGCGCGCCGGAGCATCCGGATCGACCCGGCGCGGCTCAAGACCCTTCTGGACCGGCTGCCGGAGCCCGTCCGGCGCGATCCCGGAGAGCCGGACCATCACCGCGTGGGGCGGGTGATGCGCGCGCTGGACGAGGCCGCCGCTGAGCGCGACGCGGCCGCCCTGCGCGACGTGCGCAAGGTGGTGCGCCACATGGTCGGGCTGGCGCATGCCGACGAGACGCACAACCCGGGTGCTGCGGCGATGGAGCGTGCCGTCGAGCTGCGCGACCGCGCCGCGACGGTCAGCACCGCGCGGCTGCCCGGGTCCGGGCTCCCCGCGGCCGACCTCGACCTCGGGCTGCGGGCGATCAGCCGGCGCTCCCGCCCGGGGGGACGCGGGCCGTCCGGGCGGGAGCGCTGACCGTCTCCGCCACCGGAACGCCGGCGCCCTGCTCTGGTCAAGCGCCCACGACGGTGAGCAGGTCGAGTTGCTTCAGCGCCGCCACCGGCACCTCGTCCGGCGGCAGCGGCGCGCTGGCGGGCGCGTGCCGCATGGCCCGGCGCGTGAGCAGCGCCACGTCGGTGCGGGCGGCGCCGCTGGTCCTCTGCACCCAGTGAACGGCATCGTAGCCCAGCTCCGCGGCGGCGCGCATCAGCAGCGTCATCGACGCCGCGTCGAGCAAGGCGGGACCGCATCCGGAGACCACCGCGTGGAACGCCACGGCGTCCGCCCAGGGCAGGGCAGCGCCGGCGATGTCCCGCATGCGGGCGTGGACGGCGTGCCACTTCGCCGTCCAGGCGGGCGGCCCCGCCAGCAGCACATTGATCGGCGGCGCGGCGCTGGCGCGGGGCGGGTACACCGCCATCACCCGCCAGCCGGCGGGCAGGCCGTCCAGCACCGCTTCCAGCTCGCACCGCAGGCGCACCGGCGGCTCCAGGGCGGCGTCGGTCAGACGCTCCACTCCGGGCGGAACGGCCACGTAGCGGTAGCTGACGCCGAACAGCGGGTGCGGCTCCCAGGAGAGCGCATGGCGCCGCTGCACCGGCGGCGCGTCGGGGAGGTCGGCGCGCCCGGTGGCGATCCACGCCTCGATAGGCGTCGGCTCCGCCGCCGTCCGTTCGGCGCGCAGGCGCGCGGGCGCCTGCCCGGCCATGGCCAGGAGATAGCGGTCCAGCCGCCGGCAGTGCTCCTCCCACGCCACGGCCAGCTCGGCCTTGACGCGTTGCGCGAACCGCGCTTCGGCGAAATACGGCGTGCCACACACAAGACCGCGCGGCCGTCGGCCGGCGAGGGCTCCGGTCCACGGGATCGGCCGGTGTTCGAACGGTTGCCAGCGGAAATACCGCCAGCACGGCCAGCGGCCGTCGTCCTCCGGCGATGCGTTGTAGGGCGCGGGGATGGCGGGCAGCGGCAGCTGCTCGGGCATCCCCTGCATGGAGGGCGCCAGCCGGCGTTGCAGCACCGGGTCGTGCGGCCAGTCGTCGTCGTCAAGGTCGGGATCGGACGCCATGGTGTGCCTGCCGTGGGAAGCGCGTCGGGACGGAGATGTAGACTATAGTCCGTGGCTCTATAGTCCACAACAGGGCTGTGTGCCGGCATGGACGTGCGCAGGGTGGTGGCCCACAACCTTCGCCGGCTGCGCAAGGCGGCCGGCCTGTCGCAGGAGGAGCTGGCGCACCGCGCCGGGCTGGACCGCACTTATGTGAGCGGCGTCGAACGCGGGGTGCGCAATCCCACCGTGCTGGTGCTGCAGGATCTGGCCGGCGTGCTCGCCGTGCGCCCGGCCGACCTCCTGGCCGACGTCGAGGAGCAGCAGCCCGACGCCTGAGGAGCACCGGCCCGCCGTCCGCGTTCGCCTTGGCGTACTTGGCCGTGTACTTCTTCTCGAAGGTGGCGAGCGCCGCCGAGGCCATCTCAGACGAAGATCGACTGATTGGTTCGTTCGACGCCGGCAGGAGACATGAAAATTATCGATGACCTTGCTGCTGAAAATTCGAAAAGTTGAACGTGGTTGGATGCGGTATGGCTTTTGTGCACCTGCACAAGAAGGCCGGGCCGATCGGCAAGGACTTCTTGTACCGAAAGCTCTTTCGCATTTGCTGCATCGCACAAATCGTGGCCTTCATCTTCCTGGCACGGCGCTTGCCTTAGAGGGGGCAACGCCGAACGGCCCAGCTTGGGGAGAAACGCCATGGCCGAAATTTCCAACCTCGCCTACATCGTGTTCAACGTCCGCGA
>NZ_DASPMG010000097.1:0-11448 GCF_035627195.1 Azospirillum sp. | reverse complement strand
CCAAGGTGGTCGGCGACCTGGCGCTGATGATGGTGAGCGGCGGCTTGAGCGAGGCCGACGTGCTCGATCCGGTCCGGGAGATCGCCTTTCCCGAGTCCGTCGTGCAGCTCATGCGCGGCGACCTGGGCCAGCCGCCGGGCGGCTTCCCGGAGGCCCTGCAGCGCAAGGTGCTGAAGGGCGCGGCGCCGCTGGCCGTGCGGCCGGGTGCTGCGATGTCGCCGCTCGACCTCGACGCCGCGCTGGCGGAGGCGGCGAAGGCCGCAGGCGGGCCGGTGGACGACCGGCGCCTCGCCTCGCACCTGATGTACCCCAAGGTGTTCGCCGACTTTGCCAAGCATCGCACCGCCTACGGCGACGTGTCGGTGCTGTCCACGCCGGTGTTCTTCCACGGCCTTGAGGCGGGCGAGGAGGTGAGCATCGAGCTGGAGCCGGGCAAGGCGCTGCTGGTGCGCTATCTGGCGACCAGCGAGGCGGACGAGCAGGGCCGGCGCGCCGTGTTCTTCGAGCTGAACGGCCAGCCGCGCACGATCAAGGTGGCGGACCACTCGGTCACCCCGGCGCGGCCGGCGCACCCCAAGGCGGACGACCACGACGCCAACCAGGTCGGCGCGCCGATGCCCGGCCTGGTCAGCGCCATCCTGGTGCGTCCGGGCCAGCGGGTGGAGGCGGGCGACGCGCTGGTGTCGCTGGAGGCCATGAAGATGGAAACCACCGTGCGCGCCGACCGCGCCGGCATGGTGGAGCGCATCGTCGCCGAACCCGGCCACAACGTGGAGACCAAGGACCTGCTGGTGGTGCTGGCGGCATAGCGGCGGTAGCGAACATGGCGAGAGATGCGGCGGCTTGGGTTGATGCTTGGGGGACAACCGTGAACGTCAAGCCGACGGAAGCCGATCAGCGCGCATGCCGCTCTCGGCGCACACCTCCCAGTGATCGGATTCTCGCTTCTGCAAAGTGCCTGTTCTTCTCGCTTGGCTATGATGCTGTCAGCATTGACGCTGTGGTAAAAGCAGCCGGTGTGTCGAAAGCAACGGTTTACGCGCGCTTTCAAGGTAAAGATCATTTGTTGAGGTGCGTCATTGCGAATGAATGCCAAGTGCTTTCCGCGTCTGAGTGTCTTGGCGGCTTGGATGCTCTCGGAGTCCGTAGAGCCCTTACGGAGATTGGGACGTCTTACATCAACACGATGATATCTGGCGGCGCCATTTCCATGCTTCGCTTGCTGTCTTGCCGATCTGTTAGATTGCCCGAATCAGCGCAGCTTCTGTATGACACCGTTGAAGGAAGGTTTGTTCATGCGGCCGCGGAATGTTTGGAGCGCGCCGTAAAATCAAGGGAAATAAATGTGTCCGACACATGGCTATTCGCAACATCTTTCATAGGAATGGTGCGGGGTGATTTGCGGACCCGCGCACTTCTTGGCTTTGATATTCATCATCATGTTGATGAGGCTAGGCGCTCGGTTGGCGAGACTGTCGGGTTGTTTATGAAATCAATGAAATAGAGCTGCGAGACATAGGGCTTCAGAACGGAAGCGTTATTGCAAAAGGCTGTAAAAATTGAGTATAGAAAACTCATTCGTGATTGTCTTTGTTGATATAGTCTTCTTCGGTTTGTGGCGAAATTGGGCGCCGGATGTCATCCGGTGCGCACTCGATGTGGGGGCGGCGATGTGGATCTCTCAGCATTTTGCCGACGTTCCTGAGGCTGCGCGCCGTTGCGTGGTGGCGATCGGGAACTTCGATGGAGTTCACAGAGGGCATCAGAAGCTTTTGGCCGTTGCGCGCGCGCGAGCGGCGGAATTGAACGCCTATCCCGTGGTCCTCACGTTCGATCCGCACCCCAGGCGGGTGTTCAATCCCGGCATTGCCCCACAAAAGCTCATGCCTGCCCTGGTCAAGCTGGAGGCCATCGCGCGGTACGGTATTGCAGGGGCTTTGGTCCAGCACTTTGACCGCCACTTTGCCAGCTTGACAGCCGAAGAGTTTATTGCCGCGGTGTTGGTCGGTGCCTTGGGAGTCTCCCACGTCGTCGTTGGCGAGGATTACCGTTTCGGAGCGCGACGTACCGGGGATGTCGATCTTCTGTGCCGTCTGGGGCGCACGAGGAGCTTTGGCGTGACGGCTGTTGAGCCGGTGCGCGATGCCGGCGGCCATATCATTTCGTCAAGCCGGGTGCGTTGCGCCCTTCGTGAAGGCCGGATCACGGACGCCACTGAAATGCTGGGACGTCACTGGGAGATCATGGGGCAGGCACAGCGCCGTGACGGTGTCCTGGCGATCCCTCTGGGCGATTTGCAACGCCCTGGTCCCGGTATGTACGATGTGCAGATCACTGGCGACCAGGGACCTCGCACCCAATGGGATGGTGCGCTCCGGAGCGTTGCAGGGTTTCCCGTTGCCGTCGGTGCTGCCGGAGACATGTTGCACGTTCCCACCCCGCCCCATTGTTTTTCTGATCGCGCGGTTCGCATTCGACTGCTTGACCGGTTTCAGTCCGGTCTAAGCTCGGCGGACGTTGAGCATCTGCCTTCGCACGAGCATGCAGCCTGACGCGCATCCACTGATACCGATGGCACGTGAACAGTTCCAATGAGGCGTCGGGAAACCCATGTCCTGGGCATGGGAAGCAAGGTTCATTTGGTCCGTCATCTCGACGAAGCGGAACTGTATCGCCTCTACCGGGAAGAGAAGGACGGCACGCACCGCTCGCATCTGCAGATCATCTGGTTATTGACCTCCGGGCGCTCTGCGCAGTTCGTCTCCGAGGTGACGGGCTACTCGCAGCGGTGGATCAGCGTCGTCATTGGACGGTACAACGAGGCCGGGGTTGGGGGGCTGGGTGACCTGCGCCGTTTCAACCCCGGCGCCAGACCGCTGCTCGACGCCGCTCACCGTGACCGCCTGCGCGCCGATCTCGAAGACCCGCCGCCGGATCGCGGCCTGTGGACAGCGCGCAAGGTGGCGCAATGGATCGCCGGCATGCTCGGGCGCTTGGTGCCAGTGCGCAGCGCTTTGAACTACCTGCACCGGCTTAACTTCACCCGCCAGGTGCCGCGACCGCGCCATGTCGGGGCGGACTTGCTGGCGCAGGAAACCTTCAAGGCCCGGTTCCGGACACGTATGCAGGCCCTTTTGCATGAGGATCCGGAGCGGGCCTTGGAGGTCTGGGCCTTCGACGAGCACCGGGCCGGCTTGAAGCCGGTGATCCGCAAGGTTTGGGCACCGCGCGGGCAGCGCCCCGTAGCGGCGGGGCAGCACCGCTTCCAATGGCGCTATGTGTACGGCTTCGTGAGGCCGAGCCGGGGCGACGTGGTCTGGTTTCTGGCCGACGCGGTCAACACGGCCATGTTCACCGCAATCCTTGCCACCTTCGCGCGTGAGGTCGGAGCCGGGCCCGCCAAACGGGTCGTCCTGGTGCTCGATGGTGCCGGCTGGCACGTCGCCACCGACCTGATCGTTCCCGAGGGCATTGAGTTGCTCGTCCTGCCCCCGTATTCCCCCGAATTGCAACCGGCCGAATGCCTCTGGCCCTTGCCCCGCGAGGCAGTCGCCAACGATCACATCGAGGATCTTGCCGTCCTCGACCAACTCCTCGGCGACCGCTGCAATGCCCTGACCAACGATCCAGACACGATCCGCGGCCGCACCCTGTTCCATTGGTGGCCGGCGTTCGCCTGAAAACTCAACCAAATGCTGTCAGCAGAAGCGTTCTCGTGCCGTCGGTATGAGAAGGGGATGTAGCGGGAGTTGCACGGCTTCTGGAAAGACCGTGATGCGGGCGCGCGTTGCTGCCCTCTATACCATCGTGCCGATCGTGCTGCGAAAGCGGGTGAGCACGTAGCCGAACAGGACCGAGCCAATCACAGCGAGTGCGGCGAACTGCGGCCAGACGACGGGGAGCCCGGCGCCACGGTAGAGGATGGCCTGCGCCAGCGCCACGAAATGGGTCGTGGGCGCAGCCATCATGACGAGCTGGACCAGCTCCGGCATGCTCTCGCGCGGCGTCGTGCCGCCGGACAACATCTGCAGCGGCAGCAGTACCAGCATCAGCAGCAGGCCGAACTGTGGCATCGAGCGGGCGATCGTGCCGAGGAAGATCCCCATTGAGGTGGTGGCGAATAGGTGCAGAGCGGTACCGGCGAGGAACAGCGCGATGGAGCCTTCGATGGGCACCGCCAGCAGTCCTTGCACAACGGCGATGAGCGAAAAGGCGCAGGCTCCGAGCACCACCAGTGCCATGGCCACGACCTTGCTGGTCATGATCTCGAATGGGGTGACGGGCATCACCAGCAGATGTTCGATGGTGCCGTGCTCGCGCTCGCGGATCAGAGCTGCGCCGGTCAGCACGATCGACAGCATCGTCACCTGATTGACGATTTCCATCACGCCGCCGAACCATGCGTGATTGAGTTCGGGATTGAAGCGCGCCCGCAGGACAAGGTCAACAGCTGGTGTCGGGGTGGCGCGGTAGCGCTGGGCGAATTCCCCGATTTCCGCCGAGACGATGCTCTGGATGTAGCCGCTGCCGGTGAACGCTTGGCTCATGCGCGTGGCGTCGACATTGAGTTGGATGGTGGGCATGCGCCCGGCCAGCAGGTCCCGTTGGAAATCAGGTGGAATGTCCAGCGCGAAGGTATCGAGCCCGGCGTCCATCCTGGCGTCCATCTCGGCTTGGCTGATCATCGCCGGGGGAATGAAATAGGGTGGGTAGAAGGCACCGGCGATGCGGGCGGACAACGGCGAGCGATCCTCGTCCACGATGGCGATCGGCGCCTTGTTGAGCGTCTCCGGCATCGCTGTGGCCGCGGTGTAGATGGCAAGGGTGAAGGAGTAGACGATCAGCACCAGCATCATTGGATCGCGGGCGAGGCTGCGCAGTTCCTTGACACCAAGATTGACGATGTTGGTGACGCGCATGGCTCAGGTCTCCTGTTTCTTCAGCAGCGCCACGCTCAGCCCGAGCAGCACCGGCACGGCCAGCAGGAGCGGGAGGAACGACAGGCTCAGGTCGGAGAAGCCGAGCGCTTTCGAGAAGGTGCCACGGGCGATCGTCAGGTAGTGGGTGGTGGGATAGATCCATCCGAGCAGCGCACCGCCTCCTTCCAGAGACGACACCGGGTTGATCATGCCGGAGAACTGCACTGCGGGCAGGATCGTAAGCACCGCGGTGGCGAAGAGCGCGGCCACTTGGCTGCGCATGAAGGTGGAGATCAGCAGCCCGATCGCGGTGGCGGCGGTGACGTAGAGCAGCGTCGCCATGGTCAGCGTGGCGATGCTGCCTTTCAGCGGGACGCCGAACAGAGTGACCGCGAGCCCGGCCAACAGGACGAAGTTGAGCATCGCCAGCGCGATGTACGGGAGTTGCTTGCCGAGCAGGAATTCCAACCGGCTGACCGGGGTGACGTAGAAGTTGATGATCGAGCCCAACTCCTTCTCCCGCACCACGCTGAGGGCCGTCAGCGTGGCCGGCAGCAGCATCAGCAGAAGCGGGATCACCGCTGGCACCATGGCAACCAGACTCTTGACGTCGGGGTTATAGCGGAAACGGGTTTCGATCGTTGCCGGCGCGGTGGCGGCCCCGCCGCCCGCCGCCCGCTCGCTGAGCCATTGGCTGTGCATGCCCTGGACATAGCCGCGCAACGTTTCGGCCCGCGTCGGCATGGCGCCGTCGATCCAGGCGGCGATCTCGACCGGTTTGCCGCGCGCCATGTCGCGTCCGAAGCCGGGAGGGATTTCGATGGCCAGGCTGATGTCGTTCGCCCGCATGCGCCGGTCGAGGTCGGCGTAGTCGGCGATCGGTGCCTTCTCGATGAAATAGCGTGAGCCGGCGATGTTGAGCGTGTAGTCGCGGCTGGTGGTGGTCTGATCGCGGTCCAGCACGGCGAAGGTCAGATCCTCAACGTCCATGCTGATGCCATAGCCCATCACGAACATCAGGATGACGCTGCCCAACAGGGCGAGCGTCGCGCGGATCGGGTCGCGGCGCAGTTCCAGCGTCTCCCGGCGGGCGTAGCTGAACAGGCGGCGGGGATCGAACGCACGGTGACGTCCCTTGTCACCGGATCGGGGCGTTTCCGCCTCGCCCGGCGCGCGGGTCGGCGCCTCCAGTCCCAGCGCCGCTTCGCCCGGCGCGCTTTTCGCCGCGGCGTCTTCGAGATAGCCTATGAAAGCTTCCTCCAATGTCGCGGCACCGCGCCCCGCGATGAGGACAGCGGGCGGGTCGCTGACCAGCACGCGGCCCGCATGCATCAGCGAGATGCGGTCGCAGCGTTCGGCCTCGTTCATGAAGTGGGTCGAAATGAAGATCGTGACGCCGTCGCGGCGGGCCAGGTCCACCATGATCCGCCAGAAGGCGTCGCGCGCGACCGGATCGACGCCGGATGTCGGTTCGTCGAGGATCAGCATCTCCGGCCGGTGGATCATCGCCACCGCGAGCGAGAGGCGCTGGCGTTGGCCGAGAGGCAGCGTGTCCGGCAGCGCGTCCATGATCCCGGACAGGCCGAAGCGCTGCGCCATTTCCGCGACGCGCCCGGCGACCGCATCGTCCGGAACCCGGAACAGCCGGGCGTGCAGGTCGAGGTTCTGCCGCACCGTCAGTTCGGTGTAAAGCGAGAAGCCCTGCGACATGTAGCCGACGCGGCGCCGGGTATCGATGTCCCTGGCGTCCACCGGCTGGCCGAACAGCCACGCCTGACCGTCGCTGACCGGCAGAAGGCCGGTGAGCATCTTCATGGTGGTCGTCTTGCCGCAGCCGTTGGAGCCGAGAAAGCCGAAGATCTCGCCACGGCCGATCCGGAAGCTGACGTGGTCAACCGCGACGAAGTCGCCGAAATGCTTTGTCAGGCCCTTCGCCTCGATGGCGACCGCGCCGTCCGCGCTGTCGTCGCGCGGCGGAATCTCCACCGGCCGGTGGTCCCGACGCTTCTCCTCGGGCAGCAGGGCGATGAACGCCCCTTCAAGCGCGACGGCGCCGGTGCGCGTGAGCAGGTCCGTCGGGGAGCCGGTTGCGAGCACCCGGCCGGCATCCATCGCCGCCAGCCAGTCGAAGTTCGCGGCTTCCTCCATATAGGCAGTCGCGACCAGCACGCTCATACCGGGTTGGCCGGCGCGGATGCGGCCGACCAGCTCCCAAAACTGGCGGCGTGAAAGCGGGTCGACGCCGGTGGTCGGCTCGTCCAGAACCAGCAGGTCCGGATCGTGGATCAGCGCGCAGCAGAGGCTGAGCTTCTGCTTCATGCCGCCCGACAGCTTGCCGGCTGGGCGGTCCACGAATGGCGCCAGCCCCGTGCTCTCCACCAGTTCGGCGATACGGCGGTTGCGTTCGGCGCGTCCATATCCGAACAGGCGCCCGAAGAAGTCGATGTTCTCGAACACCGACAGCGTCGGATAAAGATTCTTGCCGAGCCCCTGCGGCATGTAGGCGATGCGTGGACCGACCGCTTGACGGTGCCGCGCATCAGCGATGTCGTCGCCGAGCACCTCGACTCGTCCGGCCTGGACCTTGCGGGCGCCAGCGATCAGCGCGAGCAGGCTTGACTTGCCCACTCCGTCCGGGCCGATCAGCCCCACCATGCAGCCAGCCGGGATGTCCAGACTGACGTCATCAAGAGCGTTCGCCTTGCCGTAGCGCAGGCCGACGCTCCGCAGCCGGGCCACCGGCGCCGGCGCGGCGATTGGGGCCGGGGGATCGGGGGCGTTCATTCCGGCAGCCTCACCTGAAGCGCGGGCGGCCACTCGGTCTGCGGGGCGACCCGCGCGTAGGCCATGCCCGGAAGCCCGGTCTTGACGTCGCGGATGTGCTTGCGCAGCAGTTCGGGGTCGATCCGCGCCTTGATCCGGAACATCAATTTCTGGCGCTCCACGGCCGTCTCCACCGTCTTGGGGGTGAACTGGGCGACATTGGCGACGAAGGAGGCTTGGGCGGGGATGACGTATTCGGCCGCCGCGTCGAGCACGATGTGGACTTCGGTCCCGAGCCTGACTCGGCCCGCCGCTTCGGTGGGCAGGAAAAACGTCATGTAGACGTCGCCCAGATCGACCAGGTTGAGGACCCGGCCGCCAGCGGAAAGGACCTCGCCGGGCTGTGCCACGCGGTACTGCACGCGCCCGTCACGCGGCGAACGCAGGATGCTGTCGTCGAGGTCGGCGTCGATGCGCTGGATGGTGGCGCGGACGGCCTCCGTCACCGCTTCGGCGTTGACGACCTGCGACCGCGCGGCACCGACGGCGGCTTCGCTTGCCGCCATTTGGGCCTGGGCGGCGCTGACAGCGGCCTTGGCGCCCTGTGTCTTCGCCCGGTCGTCATCGAGCACCTGGCGCGAGACGGTGTTCTGGACCGCCAGCTGCTCGGATCGTGCGAGGCGGCTCTGCGCCGCATCGAGTTCAGCCTCGCGTTGCGCCACCACGGCCACCGCCGCCACCCGCTCGGCCTCGCGCTGCTTGACGAGGCTGTGTGCCGTCTCGATGCCGATGAGGGCTTGCCGGAGTTGCGCCTCGGCTTCCTTGCGTTGCGCTTCGAGCACGGCGGTGTCCATCCGGGCCAGGATCTGCCCAGCCCCGACGAATTCGCCTTCGTTCACCAGGATGTCCTTGATGCGGCCGGCCGTCCGTGTGGCGACATCGATCTCGACGGCCTCGATGCGGCCGTTGCCGCTGGCGATGCCGTCCCAAGACCCGTTGGTCCTCAGGGACTGCCACGCCAGAATGGCGCTGCCGGCCGCCAGCAGAAGTACGGCAGCGACGGTGATTGTCTTCCAGGGCTTGCGTGCTGATGGCATGACGGATCGCCCGATTGCTTTGGGATGTCGGTTGGGCCGGAACCAACTGGCCGTTACGGTTGAAGGACGTAGGTGCCGGGTGCGTCGCACAACGGAGGCTGTCCTGGAACGCCCATGGCGGGCGGGAGCACCGGCTGGCCGGACCGCTCCTTCAGCCAGTCGAAAAGCGCCGGCCACCACGACCCTTCCTGGTACGGGGCCTCGTTCTCGAAGGTGTCGGGATCGACGTAGGGATCGTCGGCCAGCCGTGACAGGATCTGATAGCGGCGCCGGGGATGGCCCGGTTCGGAGACGATGCCGGCGTTGTGTCCGCCCGACGTCAGCACGTAGGTGACGTCAGTGTCCGTCAGCAGGTGAATCTTGTAGGTGGAGCGCCACGGCGCCACGTGATCGCGCACCGTGCCGACGGCGAAGATCGGCGCGCGGATGTCGGTGATGGAGATCGGCTTGCCGTCGACGCGCAGGCGTCCCGTGGCCAGATCGTTGTCGAGGAACAGGTGGCGCAGGTATTCCGAATGCATCCGGTAGGGCATGCGGGTTCCGTCGGCGTTCCAGGCCATCAGGTCGTTCATGGGCTCGCGCTCGCCCATGAGGTAATTGCGGACGGCGTAGGACCAGATCAGGTCGTTCGAGCGCAGGATCTGGAAGGCGCCGGCCATCTGCCGGGTGTCGAGGAATCCACGCCGCCACATCATGTCTTCGAGGAAATGGACCTCGCTCTCGTTGATGAACAGCATCAGCTCGCCGGCCTCGGTGAAGTCCGTCTGGGCGGCGAGCAGGGTGACGCTCGCCAGGCTGTCGTCGCCGTCGCGCGCCATGGCCGACGCGGCGATCGAGAGCAGGGTCCCGCCGAGGCAGTAGCCGATGGCATGCACCTTGCGGCCGGGCAGCATGGCGCCGATCGCATTGAGCGCAGCCATAATGCCGAGGCGCCGGTAGTCCTCCATGCCGAGATCACGGTCGCCCTCGTCCGGGTTCTTCCACGAAATCATGAAGACCGTGAAGCCCTGGTCGGTCAGGTGGCGGACGAATGAGTTCGCGGGTGACAGGTCGAGGATGTAATACTTCATGATCCAGGCCGGCACGATCAGCACCGGCTCGGGCCGCACGGTTCCGGTTGTCGATTCGTACTGGATCAGTTCGATCAGGCGGTTGCGGTGGATGACCCTGCCGCGGGTCGTGGCGACGTCTCTTCCCACGACGAAACGCTCGGCGCCGACGGGCTTCTCGCCCGTCAGCAGGCGTTGTGCATCCTCCAGGACATTGCCGAGCCCAACCGCGAGGTTGGCGCCGACTGTTTCCGCGGTCCTGGCCAGGACTTCGGGATTGGTGAACAGGAAGTTGGACGGGGACACGGTATCGAGCAACTGCCGTGCGGTGAACTCGACCGCCGCCTCATGTTGCCGGGCGACACCGCCAATGCCTGTGGTGGCGCTGTGCCACCATTTCTGGCTGAGCAGAAAGTTCTGGTGAATAAGGTTGAATGGCCAAGTTTGCCATGCCTCGCCGGCGAACCGTGGATCTTGCAGCGGGGGATCGGTACGGGGAACCGCGATGCCGTAGCCAGCGGCGACGCAGCCGGCCGCGTGGTTGATGGCGCTCAGGCCGTTGCAGGCTGCCTCGTTCAGAAGTGCCCATCGCTTGCCCGGCGAGAAGACGAGGTGGGTTGCCCAGTCGAAGCCGGCCAGGGCGAGTGCGGCCGGCGACAGGCCGCGCGTGACGCGCGCCATGGCGGCATGCAGCGCCCGGTCGCAGGTTTCGCCGATCTCGGCACAGGTGCGCGGCACATCCGCGGTGCCAGCAAGGGTCAGCCCACCGCCCCCTGATCCCTGTAGCGATACCGGCGATCCGGCTGCGGTCATGGCGTCACGATTGATGCGTGCCATGCGAGCTCGCTTTCTTCCATCGGCTTTGCCGATGGACATATTGCGCGACGTACAACGACAGTGTTGCACCGCACTCACGGTCAATCAAGCGCGCCCCATGGTCACTCACGGTATGTCTGCCATCCATGAAGTGTCCTCTACGAATCTATTTGGCTACAGCACTGGCTCCTTCGTCATTTCCGGATCGGCAAGCGTGTCTATTTGCCGCAGGTGTCTGGTCCGGTCCTTGGAAACCGGCGCATCGTGGCCGCGGTTTCCGCCTTGTGCCGTTCCGCCGTCTGCGACACACAAGCGGTAGAACAGCGGCACAAAGACAATCGCCGGGACGGCCGCCACCAATCTGCGGATGGCGCCGATCCCGAGCGAAGACGGTCGCCGGCACCGCGGCCCGAACGGCGCGGCCGGCATGTTCAAAGCCCGGCGGCAGGTCGCCGTGCCTGTTGTGGTGAGTGCAGGCACCTCCGGCGGTACGAGCACGACCGCGGCGGAGGTGTCTTGAAAAAATTGAGACGGCCCTGGATGCGTCGGCGCTGAAAATTCGAAAAGTTGGACGCACCGCGAGGTCAGGGCTTCTTGTGCAAATGCACACAGAACATCGCTTTGTCGGCCGAACGGTTGTTGCTCCGTATGGTTTCCGGATCGTGCTGCATCGCACAAATCGTGGCCTTCATCTTCCTGGCACGGCGCTTGCCTTAGAGGGGGCAACGCCGAACGGCCCAGCTTGGGGAGAAACGCCATGGCCGAAATTTCCAACCTCGCCTACATCGTGTTCAACGTCCGCGA
>NZ_DASPMG010000096.1:0-24518 GCF_035627195.1 Azospirillum sp. | reverse complement strand
CCTGACCGGCGGCGACTTCCCCGGCTGGCTGGTCGATCTGCTGGGCCGCGGGCGCACCGCCGCCATGGCCGACCGGCGCGGGGAGTGCATCTTCTCCGCCTGCGACCATTACAGCCGCTGCTACATCGAGAAGAGCGTCCGCCGCGCCCGCAAGGCCGACGTGGTCATCGCCAACCACGCGCTGGTGATGGTGCAGGCCGCACTCGGCGGCGACGACATGGGCCTGCCCACCCGCTACGTCTTCGACGAGGGGCACCATGTCTTCGACGCCGCCGACAACGCCTTCAGCGGCCACCTGACCGGCCGCGAAACGCACGAGCTTCGCCGCTGGCTGCTGGGCGTGGAGGACGGGCGCGGCCGGGCGCGCGGCCTCAAGCGCCGCGTCGAGGACCTCGTGGCCGGCGACGACCAGGCGCAAGCGCTGCTCGACGCCGTGCTGATGGGGGCGCGCGTGCTGCCGGGCGAGGGCTGGCAGCCGCGCCTGGGGGCCGAGAACCCGACCGGCCCGACCGAGCGCTTCCTGCTGCTGGCGCGCCGGCAGGTCTACGCCCGCACGGAGGGGCAGGGCGGCGCCTACAGCCTGGAGGCCGACACCGATCATCCGGTGGAAGGCCTGCTGGACGCCGCCGCAGCCCTGGACGAGGCGCTGAAGCGCCTGGGCGAGCCGGTCGAGGAGCTGTCGCAGCGCCTCGCCAAGCGCCTGGACGACGAGGCGGAGCAGCTGGAGCCCGACCAGCGCCGCCGCATCGACGCCATCGCACGCAGCCTGCACCGGCGCGGCACGCTGACGGTGGAGGCGTGGCGCTCCATGCTGAAGGCGCTCACCGCCGCCACGCCCATGCAGTTCGTCGACTGGTTCGCGGTGGAGCGGCAGGAAGGGCGCGACATCGACGTCGGCCTCTACCGCCACTGGATCGACCCCACGGTGCCCTTCGCCGACGCCGTCGGTTCCATCGCGCACGGCATGGTCGTCACCTCCGCCACGCTGACCGACGGCACCGGCGACGTCGCGCTCGACTGGGAGGCGGCGGAGGCGCGCAGCGGGGCCTGCCACCTGCCGGCCCCTGCGCTGCGCGCCCAGGTGCCGTCGCCCTTCGACTACAAGTCCCACACGCGCGTCCTGGTGGTGACCGACGTGCGCAAGGACGACCTGAACCAGGTGGCGTCTGCCTACCGCGAGCTGTTCCTGGCCGCGCGCGGCGGCGGCCTGGGCCTGTTCACCGCCATCAGCCGGCTGCGCGCGGTGTACGACCGTCTGGCCGACCCGCTGGACCACGCCGGGCTGCCGCTCTACGCCCAGCACGTGGACCCGCTGGACGTCGCCACGCTGATCGACATCTTCCGTGGCGAGGAGCACGCCTGCTTGCTGGGCACCGACGCCGTGCGCGACGGCGTGGACGTGCCGGGCCGCAGCTTGCGCCTGATCGTCTTCGACCGCGTGCCCTGGCCCCGGCCGGACATCCTGCACCGCGCGCGCCGCGACGCCTTCGGCCGCCGCCGGTACGAGGACATGATCGCCCGCCTGCGGCTCAAACAGGCCTTCGGCCGGCTGGTGCGCCGGGCCGACGACATGGGCGTGTTCGTCCTGCTCGACCCCATGATGCCCAGCCGCCTGTTCGGCGCCTTTCCGGAAGGCGTGGAGGTGCAGCGCGTCGGGTTGAAGCAGGCCATCGCCCTGACGCGCGAGTTCCTGGCGCCCGAGTGAGGGCGATTTTCTTTTGCTCATCATATGCGCGTATGTAAAAACCGCCGTCCGGGCGCTTTCGCCCCAGTTCCCGCATGATCCTCCGCCCTTCGTCGTCTTGACTTTGGCGGCGTGCTTTTCTGTAATGCGCCGGGCTCCGGATCGTTCTGCTTTGGGACAATGGCCGGCGCGGATAGGGGAGGGCGACGCGCATGGGAAAGTCCACGCCGGACGGCGAGTTACGGACCGGGCCGGGCGATCTTCCAGGTGGCTTCGGCGCCGCCTTCGACCGCCGCGACACCACCTTCCTGCGCGCGGTCGACGCGCTGGAGGACCTGCTGCGCCAGCCGCCGACGGGGCCGAACGGCTACCGGCTGCTGCTCGGCGGCATCAACGAGTTGCAAGGCATCCTGCTGCGCGGCCTGCCGCTGCGCACGGCGCGCGAGGCGGCGGCGGCGCAGACCGTCAGCCTCTGCCAGCTGGTGGACGACGCGGCGTCGCTGCGCCTGGGCGAGGCGGTGACGGTGTTCATCGCCATGCTGCAGCGCGAGGCGGAGCGGATCGGGCTGGCCGCCGGACCCTCGCCGCCGGACTCCGGCGACCGGGACGGCCGCCTGCTTGCGCTGGAGGTGGAGTACGCGGCGCTGCCGTCCGACCATGGGAAGGCGGAGGTCGCGCGCGCCATCGCCGAGGCCGAGGCCGGCACGGTGCGGGGCGCTCTGGTCAAGCTGCGGCTGCTGCGCCGCGCGACCGGCTGCGCCTGGGCGGACGAGGCGCTGCTCGACCGTCTGGCGGCGACCGCCGTCGAGGGGCTGGAGCGCCACCTGCTGATCGAGGACGCCCGGCAGTTCGACGCGGCGGCGCAGGCTTTCGCCGCCGCCCCGCCGGCCCCGCCCCCGCCGGTCCTGCCGGCGACGCCGACCGAGGGCATGATCGCCGCCGGCGCCAGCGCCGGCAAGGTGGCGGTCGACGCGGCGCGGCGCATGTACGACGCCATGGTGGCGGCCTTCCTGGCGCCGCCCAAGGATGCGCGGAAATGAGTGGGCCGCTGACCGCCAACGTCCCGGGCCTCGGCCCCGGCATCGGCAGCACCGAGGGCGAGCTGTGGCCGGGCCTGCGCGGCTTGGCCGACGCCCTGCGCGGCCGCCGCGACACCCCGCCGCCGCCCGATCCCTCCGCCACCCGCGTGGAGATCCACCGCCAGCCCCTGCGCTTCGCGCTCGACTGGCAGCAGGAGATCGTGGCCCTGCACCGCCGCCACCCGACGCTGACCCCCGCCTTCAAGGAGGAGCTGGAGGCGATGGGCCTGCTGTCGCGCTGCGTCTTCCTGTCGTCGCACGACGGCGGCCCCCTGCGCTTCCGCTACATCGGCGAGCCGACGCGGGCCTATTTCGGTGACGCCTGGGCACGTCAGCAGCTCGGTAAGCCGCATGTTGAAGATCCTTACGCCGAATACGCCCAAGCGATCGACAAGCAGTATGTGGAAGCCATCGAAGGCGGTGTGCCCATCTACAACCGGTTGATCCTTATCGAGCACGGTGCGCCGGTCATCTACACACACATGCTGCTGGGATGGTCGGTTGACAGAGGGGGCCGCAGGGCATTGCTGGCCTGCGTCGACTTCAAGCGGTGAGGCCCCCTCCCCTGCGAAGCGGGGGAGGGTTAGGGAGGGGGCAAGAACTCTTATGCCGCCAGCGCCATGCCGTGCGACACGACCTCCGCCAGATCGCCGAACATGTGTGCGCGGCGGAACAGCATGAAATGCATGGGAAGCATGCCCAGCCCGGCCTGCCGGTAAGCTATGGTCGGTTCGGGATCGAGGTGTCGCGGCCCCATGATCCGTTCGTCCCAGACGGGCACGATGTCGGGATCGACAACGCCGGTGAAGCAATCCGGCTGCCAGCGCAGCCAGCCTGCCAGCACGGCCGCGCGGTGCATGACCGCGAACAGGCCGCGGCGCCGGAAGTCGGGTCGTGTCCAACCCCCCGTGGTCCACACGACCCACCCCTTCGTCTCGCGCGCCACGGCCGACGTGCAGCGGCACCATTCCTCCGCCGGGGCCTGTTCCGCCGGACGGTCGTAGAACACGGTCATGTCGTCGAAGCGCTCGGCGATGCTGCGCGCCGTGCAGTCGTACAGCAGGCCGGCCTGCGCCGTCACCGTGTCGCCCGCGGCGTCGCGGCCGCGGATCCAGAAGGCGTTGGCCGGGGTCAGCGCGCGGCACAGCGGGTTGGCGGCGGGCAGGATCGGCTCCCACGATCCGGCGGCGACCGCCGCCTCGTTGACGCGCAGCAGGGCGTGCATGTCGGCCTCCACCGACAGCGTGACGCCGCGCCCGGCGGCCTGCGCCGACAGGCGGTCGCGCGCCGCCACCAGCAGGCCGGCCAGCGGCCCCTCCGGCACCGGCAGGTGCGACAGGGGCACGCTCGTGTGATGCGAAAGAACGTTCATGGATGTCTCTCCACGGGATGTGTGGGTCCCGGCGGCACCCGCCGGGCGGGCCGGAGTCGGCCCGTGGAGACATCATCGTGGCGAGGGTGCTGCGCCCGCCATGCTCAGATTTCTAACGATCAGGCTTCTAAGGATCAGGGGGCGCCATGATCCTCCGCCTATGCCGTTCGCCCGGTTGACGGTTCTTTCGTTCACTCGCTAAGTAGTATCGACTAATGTCGCACCTTCCGGAGGGGCCCGTGGCCGAACCGACCACGCTGCGCACCGCCGGCCTATCCCAGAGGCCATCCCTGCTCCGCTCCTTCGACCCGGTCACCTGGGCCGGGCGGCCCAGCCGGATCGTGGCGGCGCTGGGCGTGGCGCTGGCGGTGCTGGCCGCCGCCCTGGGCGCGGCGGCGGTCTGGCACCTGCACCATGTGGGGGTGCGCGAGGCTACGACCACCATCGCCAACCTGAAGGACGTGCTGGCCGACGACGTCGTGCGCCTGTTCGATTTCGTCGACCGCAGCCTGCGCCGGAGCGTCGAGGAGATGCGCGCCACCCCGCCGGACGATGCCGACGCCGGCCGTGCCCTGCGCGCCCGGCTGCAGGGCCGCGTGGAAACCGGCGGCGCGCTCAAGGGGCTGCGCATCGACGCCGGGGGGCGGGTGGCGGCCGCCGGTCTGCCGTTCCTGGCGCCGGCCGACCCGGAGGCCGGCACGCGCCTGCGCTTCGGTGCGCCGTTCCGTGACGAGGCCGGGCACTGGCGCCTCATAATCAGCCGGACGGTCGAGGCCGCGCCGGGCGCTCCGGCGGCCCAGGCGGCGGCGCTGATCGACCTGGAATTTCTTCAGGGCTTCTTCCGCGACATACAGCTGCGCTCCGGCGGGGCGGTGTCGATCTTCCGCGACGACGGCGTGCGCCTGATCCGCTGGCCGCACCACGAGGCGACCACCGGCCACTCCTTCGCCGACATCTCGCTGTTTCGCGTCCACCTGCCGGACAGCCCGGACAAGGTGTACTGGGACCACGACACCACCTTCGACACCGGGCGGATCTTCGCCTACCGCCGCCTCGCCAGCATGCCCATCGTGGTCGGCGTGTCGATGCGCGAGGACGGCGTGATGGCCGGCTGGCGCCATCAGGCCTGGATCGTCGGCAGCATCGCCGCCGCACTCGCCCTGGCGGCGCTGGTCATCGGCCGGCTCCTCGCCGTCCAGCTCGCGCACCGCGAGCGGGCCGGCGCCCGGCCCGCCGCGTCGCTGTCGCTGACGGAGGAGGCGGGCGAACTGCACCTGCACCTGCACGGCGACGTCGCCGTGCCCGGCCCGGACGCCGCACGCGCGCTCGCCGCGCGGCACGGCGTCCGGCTGGAGACGGGAGCGGACGGCCTGCGTCTCAGCGTGAAGGCGCCTACGCCGCCTTGATGGCGTCGAGGAAGCGCTCGACCTCGTCGCGCAGCGATTCCGCCTGACCGGAAAGCTGGCCGGCGGCGCTCAGCACCTGGCTGGCGGCGGTGCCCGTCTCCCCGGCGGCGGCGCTGACCCGTTCGATGTTGCCGGTCACCTCCTGCGTGCCGACGGCGGCCTGCTGGACGCTGCGGCTGATCTCGTGCGTCGCCGCACCCTGCTCCTCCACGGCGGCGGCGATGGCGGTGGAGATGTCGTTGATGGCGACGATGGTGCCGGTGATGCCCTGGATGGCGCTCACCGCGCCGCCGGTCGCCGTCTGGATGGCGGCCACCTGGGTGGCGATGTCCTCGGTCGCCTGCGCCGTCTGGTTGGCGAGGCTCTTCACCTCCGACGCGACGACCGCGAATCCCTTGCCGGCCTCGCCGGCCCGCGCCGCCTCGATGGTGGCGTTCAGCGCCAGCAGGTTGGTCTGGCTGGCGATGGACTGGATGAGCTGCACCACCTGCCCGATCTTCTGGGCGGCGTCGGCAAGGCCCTGCACGGTGGCGTTGGTGCGGTTGGCGTCCGCCACCGCCGTGCCGGCGATCTCGGTCGAGCGGGCGACCTGACGGGCGATCTCCTGGATCGAGCTGGCCATCTCCTCCGCCGCGCTGGCCACGGTCTGCACGTTGCTGCTGGTCTGGTTCGCCGCCGCCGAGGCCGAGGCGGCCTCCCCGCTGGTCTGGCGGGCGATGTCGGCCATGCCGCGCGCGGTGTCGTCGAGCTGCCTGGCCGAGGCGTGCACCGACACCAGGGCGCCGGTTACCGTCTGGTCGAAGCCCTGGATCAGCCGGTTGACCGTTTCGGCGCGCCGCTGCTTGGCCTCCTGCTCCGCGGCCTGGGCGGCGGCGAGGCGCTCGGCCTCGATCAGCCCGTCCTTGAACACCTGGACGGCGCGTGCCATGGCGCCGATCTCGTCGCCGCGCCCGGCCCCGTCGATGGTGGCCGTCAACTCGCGCTTCGCCAGCCGGTCCATGGTGGCGGTCAGCGCCCGGACCGGCACCGAGACGGAGCGCACGAGGGACAGGCCGGCCAGCACGCACAGCGCCACGGCCAGGACCAGGGCCACGGCGATCCACAGGCGGGCCGACCGGAACACGGCCTCGCCGTGGTCGGCGACGGCGCGCCCGCCGTCGACGTTGGTTTCGGTCAGCTGCTTGAGCAGGCCGGTGGCCTTCAGGAACGCGTCACGCGATTCGCCGCGGAACAGCGCGCCCACTTCCTGGTCCTGGTTGCGGCTGGACAGCGGGATGAGGCGGTTCGTGCCGATGTCGCGATAGGCGTCCCAGGCGGCCGCGAAGCTGCGGTACGCCTCCTTCTCGCGGCCGGTGTTCAGGAGGTTCTCGTAGCGGGCCCTCTGCGCGTTCATCTCGGTGAGGAGCTGCGCCATGCGCGCCTCGTAGACCTTCCGCTCCGCATCCGTGGCGGACAGGATGTGCGAGGCCTCCTGGATCCGGTACTGCTGCGCCGCCGTGTCGATGGCGCCGATCAGGCCGACGCCGGGCAGCCAGTCGTCGCGGATCTCGGCCGCGTCGGCGTTGACCGTGTCCAGCCGTTCGATGGCGAACAGGCCGAGCGCGACCGTCATGGCCAGCACGGCGGCGAACGCGGCCAGCACCTTGCCGCGGATCGACAGGTTGCTCAGAAACGGCATAACGGTCCCCTCCATGTGTCCGGCCTGCCCGGCCATAGCCCAAACGGCATACGACATTGGGCGTGGTTTGGATCACTGAAAAGGACATAAAATTTGAAAAGCGCCTCTGCTCACGCAATGAAGACGCAATTTCCGTACGGTTAATGCGTGCGGACGCGCCGCGCGGGGTCAGGCCGGCGGGGCGTAGAGGGCCAGCAGATAGCTCAGCGTCACCGTGCTGAGGATGGTGGAGATCAGGATCGCCGCCGACGTGCGCTCCACGTACATCTCGTACTGCTGCGCCACCACGAAGGTCAGCGCGCCGGTGGGCAGGGCCGCCAGGATGATGGCGGACGACGCCCAGAACGGGTCCATCGGGAACAGCGCCTCGATCAGGTACCAGGTCAGCACCGGCTGCAGCAGCAGCTTCAGCGCCACGATCCAGCTGATCTCGCCCAGGTTGGCGTTCAGGCGGCGCGTCGACAGGAACAGCCCGATGGCGACCAGCGCGCACGGGCCCGCCCCCGCCCCCACCAGTTCGCAAAACGTGATCACCGGGCGCGGTAAATCGACGCCCGGCAGCAGGAACGACCACGCCATGCCTGCGGCCGTGGAGAGGATCAGCGGGTTCTTCGAGATGGCCGTGCCGACCTGGACGACCGTCTTGCCCAGGCCGTGCCCGTGGCTGCGCGCCAGCTCCAGCCAGATCACCGCGATGCCCACCATGATCGCGCTCATGATCACGGTGGCCAGGATCGGCGGTCCCAGGTTGTCGGTGCCGAAGGCCGCGACGAACAGCGGGATGCCCATGTAGCCGGTGTTGGAGAAGCAGGCGGTCAGCCCCTGCATGCACATGATCGGCGACTTTTCGCCGTGCAGCAGGCGCCCCAGGACCGCACCCAGCAGGTAGACGGCCAGCATGGCGCCCAGGAAGGCGCCGATGAACGGCCAGTTCAGCAGCTCCGCCAGCGGCCGGCGGGCCGTGCCGACGAACAGCAGCGCCGGCAGCGCCATCCAGTACACGTACTTGTTCAAGGCCTCCGACGACGCGGGGCCGAGCAGCCGCATCTTCCCGGACAGGAATCCGGCCAGGATGATGGCGAAGACGGGGAGGGCGACGTTGAGGACGGCGTGCATCGCCGCCGACCTTAGGCAAGCCGCGCTGCCCTGTCGAGCGAAGGAGGTATCCCTCGGCGGCAACCCACCTTTGACGGCCACCCTTGACGGGAGTCCGGCGGCGGGCAACATAGACGCGGCCTGCTAATCGAAGGATCCACGATGATCGACCACCACAGCGCGCTCATCTACGTCATGGTTCTGGTGTCCGCCGCCGACGCGGACATGACCGACGACGAGCTGGACGCGATCGGAGAGAACGTCCGTTACCTGCCGATCTTCAAGGATTTCGACATCGAGCGCCTGACCGAGGTGACCCGCGCCTGCACCGAGGTGCTGTCGGACGCCGACGGCATGGAGAAGGCGCTGGTCCAGATCAAGGAAGCCATCCCGCCCAAGCTGTGCGAGACCGCCTACGCGGTGGCCTGCGACATCGCCGCCGCCGACGCCAAGGCGACGCAGGAGGAACTGCGCATGCTGGAGATCCTGCGCCACCGGCTGGGCGTCGACCGCCTGTGCGCCGCCGCCATCGAGCGCGGTGCGCGCGCCCGCCACATGCGGCTGTGATCCGGTGACCAGCCTCGCCGGTCGCACCGTCGGCGTCATCGGCCTGGGCCTCATGGGCCGGCCGATGGCCCGCAACCTCGCCAAGGCGGGGGCCAGCCTCGTCGTGCACAGCCGCTCCCCCGGCCCGGTGCGGGAACTGGCGGCGGAAGGCATGACCGCCGCCGCCAACCCGGCCGAGGTGGCGCGCGCCGCCGGCACGCTGATCCTCATGCTGACCGACACCCCCGCCGTCGAGGCGGTGGTGGAGGGGCCGGGTGGCGTGCTGGAGGGGCTGCGGCCCGGCGGGCTGGTCATCGACATGGGCACCACCGCCGTGGCCGCCACCCGCCGCCTGGCCGAGCGTGTGCGCGCGGCCGGCGGCGACTGGGTGGACGCCCCGGTGTCCGGCGGCACGGTGGCGGCGGAGGCCGCGACGCTGACCATTATGGCCGGCGGCCACGACGACGCCTTCACCCGCGCCCGGCCGCTGTTCGAGGCGCTGGGCAAGCGCATCACGCACGTGGGCGACGCCGGCGCCGGCCAGGTCGCCAAGACCGCCAACCAGGTGATCGTCGGCCTGACCATCGGCGCCGTGGCCGAGGCGCTGGCGCTGGCCCGCGCCGCCGGGGTGGACCCGGCCAAGGTGCGCGAGGCGATCCGCGGCGGCTTTGCCGAATCCCGCATCCTGGAACTGCACGGCGAGCGCATGGTGACCGGCAACTTCACCCCCGGCGCGCGGGCGACGGTGCAGCACAAGGACCTCTCCCAGGCCCTGGCGCTGGCGGCCGAGACGGGCATCGACCTGCCGGCCGTGGCGCTGTGCCGCGAACTGTACGAGCACCTGATCGCGCAGGGCGACGGCGCCCTCGACCACGCGGCGCTCTACCGGCTGTTCGGGAAGTAGCCGCCACGGCCTGCCCCCTCCCGGCTTCGCTGACGCTCAGCCACCCTCCCCCTCTTCGAGGTGAAGGGTTTGATGCTGAAGCGGCGGCAGTCCCCTCCACCGCAAAGCGGGGGAGGGTTAGGGAGGGGGCAAAACGTCGCCCCCTCAGCACCGGCTGTACACCCCCGCCCAGAACTCCCGGTTCGACAGCGGGTCGCGCGCGCCGCTTTCCTTCAGGAACTTGCCGCCCAGCACATAGGCCTCGCGCTCGCCCTGCGCCGGGCACTTGTAGCGGCGGTGCATGCCGTTCACGTGCTGCACGTGGTGGACCAGCTCGTGCAGCAAGCGCTCCTGGAACAGGATGTCGTGCGGCGGCAGGTCGTTGCGCAGATAGATGATGCCGTGGGGCGCGTGGTTCGGGTCGTACAGCGCCAGCACGCGGTCGTCCACCACCGGGCGGGTGTAGGTGGAGGGCGCGTCCTCGTAATACTCGTGCGTCAGCTCGCGCGCGGACACCACCCGGACTTCGGGCAGGGGGATGTCCGTCACGCGATAGTCCGTGTGGGCGTCGATCCACAGCAGCAAGGCGGCCACCAGCTCGCCCATCGCGCACCTCCCTCAGGCAGGACGCCGTTGGAAGGTAAATGGGTGCCGGTGGCGCGGTGTTCCCTTACGCGGGCTCCCTACTCCGGGAGATAGTCGCGGATGAGCAGTTCGGCGATCTGCACGGCGTTCAGCGCCGCACCCTTGCGCAGGTTGTCCGACACGCACCAGAAGGACAGGCCGTTCTCCACCGTCGGGTCCTCGCGGATGCGGCTGACGTAGACGGGGTCGTCGCCCGCCACCTCGGCCGGGGTGATGTAGCCGCCGGGCTCCTGCCGGTCCATCACCACCACGCCCGGCGCCCGGGCCAGCGCCTTGCGCGCCTCCTCGGCCGAGATCGGGTCGGCGAACTCGACGCTGACGGATTCCGAATGGCCGATGAACACCGGCACGCGCACGCAGGTGGCGTGCACGCGGATCTTGGGGTCGAGGATCTTCTTGGTCTCGACCACCATCTTCCACTCTTCCTTGGTGGAGCCGTCGTCCATGAAGACGTCGATCTGCGGGATGACGTTGAAGGCGATCTGCTTGGGGAACTCGCGCGGCTCGACGGGGTCGTGCACGTAGATGGCGCGGGTCTGGTTGAACAGCTCGTCCATCGCGTCCTTCCCCGCCCCCGACACCGACTGGTAGGTGGAGACGACGACGCGCGTGATGGTCGCCAGGTCGTGCAGCGGCTTCAGCGCCACCACCATCTGGATGGTCGAGCAGTTGGGGTTGGCGATGATGCCCTTCTTGCGATAGCCGATCATCGCCTGCGGGTTCACCTCCGGCACCACCAGCGGCACGTCGGGGTCCATGCGCCAGTACGACGTGTTGTCGATCACCACGGCACCGGCGTCCGCCGCCTTGGGCGCGTACACCGCCGACACCTTGGCGCCGGGCGACGACAGCACGATGTCGGTGCCGTCGAAGTCGAACTTGGCGAGGTCCTGCACCTTCAGGACCTTGTCGTCGCCGTACGACACCTCGCGTCCCGCCGACTTGTCGGAGGCCAGCGCGATCACCTCGTCGGCCGGGAAGTTCCGCGCCGCCAGGGTGGCCAGCATCTCGCGCCCGACGTTGCCGGTGGCGCCGATGACCGCAACTCTGTAGCCCATGGCGGGATTCCTTCTTCTGGCTTTGGACAGGGAAAAGGCGGTACGGACTAGTCCGTTTCCCATGGAAATGCAATGATTGCCGCCGTATCCAGATGGGGTCGCCACCGGGGACGGACCATGGCCGACATGCCGCGCACCTACGCCGAATTCTGGCCCTATTACCTGGGCGAGCACGCCCGGCCGCGCACGCGCCAGCTGCACTTCCTCGGCACCGGGCTGGCGCTGGCCCTGCTGGTGCTGGCGGCGGTGACGGGACGTCCGTGGCTGTTGCTTGCGGCCGTGGTGGCGGGTTACCTGTTCGCCTGGATCGGGCACTTCGTGGTGGAGCGCAACCGCCCGGCCACGTTCAAATATCCGCTGTGGTCGCTGGTCAGCGACTTCCGCATGTTCTTCCTGTGGTGCGCCGGCCGGCTGGAGGCCGAACTGAAGCGCGCCGGAGTCCAGTGAGCCGCATGCCGACCCCGCTCGAAGACATCATCGCCAAGGCCATCAAGGACGCCGACAAGTCCTTCTTCAACGAGGACTACACCAAGCAGGCCCGCTCGGTCATGAGCGCCCTGAAGAAGGCCGGCTACGAGGTGGCGCCGGTCAAGCCGCCCGACGGGCTGGTGGAGTGGGCCAAGGACAACATCCCCTTCGGCCGCCTGCGCCCGGCCGAGCTGATCACCCAGATGTACTCGATGATGGTCGAGAACGTGCGGCGGTTCGACAAGTAGCGGGGTGAATACTCCCTCCCCTGCCTCCGGCGGGGGAGGGAAGGGGCCCACGAAGTGGGAAGGGTGGGGGCAACGGCTTATGTGGGAACAGGGACCCGCTGATCCTTGCGAACACCTTGCCCCCACCCTCCCCCACCTCCGGCAGGGGAGGAGTTTTTAAGACCTCAGGTCTTGAAGCCGATCCGCTCGTGCGAGCCGTCGCAGTACGGCTTGTTGGCGGACGCGCCGCAGCGGCACAGCAGCGCGCCGGCCACGCGGTCGGTGGTGCGGCCGGAGCCGGCGGTGATCTCCAGGTTGCCGGTCACCTGCAGCGGCCCGTCCTTCTGCGGCTCGATCAGCAATTGCCCGCCGCGCTGGGCCAGCGGCTGGCTGTCCTGCGTCGGCGGCTCGCCCGTCGCGGTGAATTTCACCTTCTTGTGCGAGCTGTCGCAGTACGGCTTGTTGGCCGAGGCGCCGCAGCGGCACAGCGTGGCGCGGAAGCCGTCCGGCCTGCCGTCGATCGACAGGTCGGCGCGGAAGGCATAGGGGCCGTCCTCGCGCACCGTCACCGTGTTGACCCGCGGCGTCGCCTCCTGCGGGCCGCCGTCCAGGCGGGTGTGCGTGATGGCGCCGGAGGCGCAGTTGCGCGACACGTCGGCGACCTCCTCCGGGTCGGCGGCGTCGGGGTCGATCCAGGGGCCCTTAACGTTCGCCTTGAACACCTCGGGCTGGCGCAGCACGCAGACGCGCGTGTGGATGCAGCGCTTGCCGTCGAAGCGCACCACCATCCGCTTGCCGGTCACCACCTCCACCCCCTCGGCGGTCACCTCGGTGATCTCGGCCAGCTTGGCGGTGCCGGCCTGCTGTGCCGCGGCGGGCAGGGCGGCGGCACCCGTGGCCGCGGCGACGCCGCCCAGCGCCGCGCAACGCAGCGCCTCGCGCCGGGTCAGGCCGGCGGCCGGGGCGTCGGCCCCGGCAGGTTCGTCGCACGTGGTGTTGGCCGCCGGAATCTTGCGCATGAGGTCCCCCCTGGTCGATAACCCTATCAGAGGTGCACCGATAATCGGAAACGGTCAACGCGGCACCCATATGAGGGTGGTGACAACGCGCCGCGCGACTCGCGCGCCGCCAAGAACGGCCCCAATCCCCGACGAATAGCCGCGCCGGCCGGTATGATTGGTAATGCCAACGATGCGCCGGCCGGCAAATCGCCGCATTGACGGGCAAAAGCACGTGCCGATTGCAGAATTCCGCCAACCTGCCCGAACGGGCTATGTTGTCAATCCCACTTTCGTGCGGGCGCGTTGACTCGGCCTGTTTAGAGGCGTAAACGAGGGCGCCAAAATTTCTTCGCATCTGCGAGCTTGTCTCCCCGCCGCTGCGGCAGCTCCCTCCCCGCCGCGCCCGGCAGCCGATAAAGAGGACGCAAACCATGGCAAACGGCAGCAGTCGGCCGCTCTCCCCACACCTTCAAGTCTACCGGTTCCAGTGGACCATGGCCGGGTCGATCACGCACCGCATCACCGGCGTGGGGCTCACCATCGGCACGCTGCTGCTCACCTGGTGGCTGGTCGCCGCCGCCATCGGCCCGGACGCCTTCGCGCGGGCGCAGAAGTTCATCGGCTCGGGCCTGGGCCTGCTGCTGATGTTCGGCTGGACCTGGGCGCTGTTCTACCACCTCGCCAACGGCATCCGCCATCTGGTGTGGGACGCCGGCTACGGCTTCGAGCTGCCGAGTGCCGAGCGGGGTGCGTACATCGCGGCGGGCGCCTCGCTGGCGCTGACCGTGCTGGTCTGGATCATCGGCCTCGTGGCGTGGTGAGGGATACAATGAGCAACGACACCGCAAAGCTCCGCTCGCCGCTGTCCAAGGCCCGCGGCCTGGGTTCCGCCAAGTACGGCACCGAGCACTGGTGGCAGCAGCGCCTGACCGCCATCGCGCTGGTCCCGCTGACCCTGTGGTTCGTCATCGGCGTCATCGGCCACCTGGGTGCCGACCACGCCGCCATGGTGGCCTGGATGAAGTCGCCGTTCTCGGCGACCATGATGGTGCTGTTCGTCGCCGTCGGCATCTACCACGCCGCCGAGGGCATGCAGGTGGTCATCGAGGACTACGTGCACGTCGAGTGGCAGAAGCTGGCCGGCATCATCGTGACGAAGCTCGTGCTGTACGGGCTGGCCGCCGCCTCCATCATTTCCGTCCTCAAGCTGACGTTCGGAGCCTGATCCGCCATGGCGAGCGCTTACCAGATCATCGATCACACCTATGACGTCGTCGTCGTCGGCGCCGGCGGCGCGGGTCTGCGCGCCACCTTCGGCATGGCCGAGAAGGGCCTGAAGACGGCGTGCGTCACCAAGGTCTTCCCGACCCGCTCCCACACCGTGGCGGCGCAGGGCGGCATCTCGGCCGCTCTCGGCAACATGGGCGAGGACGACTGGCGCTACCACATGTACGACACCGTGAAGGGGTCGGACTGGCTGGGCGACCAGGACGCCATCGAGTACATGTGCCGCGAGGCCATCCCGGCCATCATCGAGCTGGAACACTACGGCATGCCGTTCTCGCGCACGCCGGAGGGCAAGATCTACCAGCGCGCCTTCGGCGGCATGACCGCGCAGTACGGCAAGACGCAGGCCTACCGCACCTGCGCCGCCGCCGACCGCACCGGCCACGCCATGCTGCACACCCTCTACCAGCAGGCCCTGAAGCACGAGGCGGAGTTCTTCGTCGAGTACTTCGCGCTGGACCTGATCATGGACCAGGACGGCGTGTGCCGCGGCGTCATGGCCTGGAACCTGGACGACGGCACCATCCACCGCTTCAACGCGCAGCTGGTGGTGCTGGCGACCGGCGGCTACGGCCGCGCCTACTTCTCCTGCACCTCGGCCCACACCTGCACGGGCGACGGCGGCGGCATGGTGATGCGCGCCGGCCTGCCGCTGCAGGACCTGGAGTTCGTGCAGTTCCACCCGACCGGCATCTACGGCTCCGGCTGCCTCATCACCGAGGGCGTGCGCGGCGAGGGCGGCTACCTCACCAACTCGCAGGGCGAGCGCTTCATGGAGCGCTACGCGCCGTCGGCCAAGGACCTCGCCTCGCGTGACGTCGTGTCCCGCTCGATGACCATCGAGATTCGCGAGGGCCGCGGCGTGGGTGAGCACAAGGACCACATCCACCTGCACCTCGAGCACCTGCCGCCCGAGGTCATCCACCAGCGCCTGCCGGGCATCGCCGAGACCGCGAAGATCTTCGCCGGCGTCGACGTGACCAAGGAGCCGATCCCGGTGCTGCCGACCGTGCACTACAACATGGGCGGTATCCCGACGAACTTCCGCTGCGAGGTGGTGCGTCCGACCAAGGACAACCCCGACGCGGTGGTCCCCGGCCTGATGGCCATCGGCGAAGCGGCCTGCGTGTCGGTGCACGGCGCCAACCGCCTGGGCTCCAACTCGCTGCTCGACCTCGTGGTGTTCGGCCGCTCGGCCGCCATCCGCGCCGCCGAGATCGTCGAGAAGGGCAAGGTGCGCGACCTGCCGGCCGGCAGCGCGGACGTGGCGCTGGAGCGTCTGGACCGCACCCGCCACGCCAAGGGCTCCATCAAGGTCGCCGACCTGCGCATGGAGATGCAGCGCACGATGCAGAACAACTGCGCCGTGTTCCGCACCGGCGAGGTGCTGGAGGAGGGCTGCAAGCTCATCGACGCCACCTTCGCCAAGAAGAACGACGTCGCCATCACCGACCGTTCGATGGTGTGGAATTCCGACCTGGTCGAGGCGCTGGAGCTGGACAACCTGCTCTATCAGGCGGTCGCCACGCTGCACTCCGCCCGCAACCGGCCGGAGAGCCGCGGCGCCCACGCCCGCGAGGACTATCCGGATCGCGACGACGTGAACTGGATGAAGCACACGACGTCCTGGGTGTCGGAGAAGGGCGAGGTCACGCTGGGCGACCGTCCGGTGCACCTCTACACCCTGACCAACGACGTCCAGGTGTTCCCGCCCAAGGCGCGCGTGTACTGAGCCGCCGGCTTTAGAAGGCAAGGAAGACAGACATGGTGGAATTCAACCTTCCCGCCAATTCGAAGGTCGGCGTCGGCAAGACGATCAACGTTGCCAACGGCGCCCGGCGGCCGAAGACCTTCAAGATCTACCGCTGGAACCCGGACGACGGGCAGAACCCGCGGGTCGACACCTATGTGGTCGACCTCGACAAGTTCGGCCCGATGGTCCTGGACGCGATCATCTACATCAAGAACAACGTCGACTCGACGCTCACCTTCCGCCGCTCCTGCCGTGAAGGCATCTGCGGCTCGTGCGCGATGAACATCGACGGCACGAACACGCTGGCCTGCCTGAAGGCCATCGAGGACGTGAAGGGCGACGTGGCCATCTACCCGCTGCCGCACATGCCGGTGGTGAAGGACCTCGTCCCCGACCTGAAGCACATCTACGCTCAGCTCGCCTCGATCAAGCCGTGGCTGCAGACGCAGTCCCCGGCGCCGTCGCGCGAGCGTCTGCAGTCGCCCGAGGACCGCGCCCGCCTGGACGGCCTCTACGAGTGCATCCTGTGCTTCTGCTGCTCGACCTCGTGCCCCAGCTACTGGTGGAACGGCGACCGCTACCTCGGCCCGTCGATCCTGCTCCAAGCCTACCGCTGGATCGCTGACTCGCGCGACGAGATGACGGGCGAGCGCCTCGACAACCTTGAGGACCCGTTCCGTCTGTACCGTTGCCACACCATCATGAACTGCACCAAGGCCTGCCCGAAGGGCCTGAACCCGGCGAAGGCCATCGCCGAGATCAAGAAGCTGATGGTGGTCCGCCGCTAATCCGGCGCGACGCGAACGCGGAGAAGGGGGCCTCCCGCGAGGCCCCCTTTTTCGTTTTGATGATATGGTTTGCCGATGCCCCCACTTCCCACCCTTCCCGTCGAGCCGTCCACGCTGGTGCTGTGGATGGACCTCGTCGGCGTCTTCGTCTTCGGGCTGACCGGCGGCACGGTGGCGGTGCGGCACCGGCTGGACGTGTTCGGCGTGCTGGTGCTGGCGTTGGTCTGCGCGCTGGCCGGCGGCGTGGCGCGCGACCTCCTGCTGGGCGCCGTGCCACCCGCCACCTTCCGCGACGACCGCTACCTGTGGTCGGCGCTGGCCGCCGGCGTGGTGGCCTTCGTGGCGCACCCGCTGATCGAGCGGCTGAACCGCCCGGTGGTGGTGCTGGACGCCATCGGCCTCGGCATCTTCGCGGTGGCCGGCTGCCAGAAGGCGCTGAGTTACGGCTTGGCGCCGCTGCCGGCGGCGCTGCTGGCGGTGGTCACGGCGATCGGCGGCGGCATGCTGCGCGACCTGCTGGTCAGCGAGGTGCCGCGCGTCCTGCGCGAGGAGATCTACGCCGTGGCCGCCCTGCTGGCCGCCGTGGTGGTGATTGCCGGCCGCGCGCTGGGCCTGCCGGAGGTGCCGGTGGCCTTCGCCGGCGCCTTCGCCGCCGCCGTGCTGCGCATCGTCAGCGTCTGGCGCAAGTGGAGCGCGCCCCGCGCGCCCTGGTCGTGACGCCCCGGTCGTGACACCCTGGACATGACAGGTGCCGAAGGTGGTGTAAACTCGTTTCCGGTGGATCCACACCCCATGTACCGGGAATGCCTATGATCACCGACAACGGAACGCCGCAGGAACTGGCGCAACGCATCGGCCGGCTGCCGGACGGCCAGTACCGCGTCTACGTTCAGCCGATCCGGAGCCGTGCGGAGGTGCTGGCCGAGTTCGAGCGGCTTTTCGCCACCGCAGACGCCAGCCCTGATCCGGCCGTCGCCGGCAAAAGCGACGATGAAATCATGGACATGGTGAACGCGATCATCGAGGAAGGGCGAAGCGGCGAACGGGCCAAGCGGTCCGCATGAGGCTGGTCCTCGACTGCAACGTCATCGTTTCCGCCGCGTGGAATCCCGGAATCGCCCGCACCGTCCTGCTGTATGGCGTGCGGCACCATGAGATCGTGGTCTCGGCGACGATCCTCGCCGAATACCGCCGGGTTGCCGGCTACGCCAAGCTGGCCCGGATCCGCTCGACCCTCGATGGCCTGATCGACCTGGTGGAGGCGGTGGCGCTGTTGGTCGAGGGCGGACCGGTGGACCATCAACTGCCTGATCCGACGGACGTCATCTATTTGGCCGCCGCCCATGACGGTGACGCGGCCATTGTCATCACCGGCAACGTCAAGGATTTCCCGGACCGGCAATACGGGCCTGTGCGCGTGTTGACCGTCCGCGAATTCGCCACGGCGGCCGGCATTCTCGTCTGAGCGCCCCGCGCGCCACCACGCGTCGGCGCGCGGGGCCGTCCGTCACTCCCGCGTCGGGGCCGTCGGCTGGATGTCCGGACCCGGGACCGGGGCGTCGCCCAGGCCGGGGCGGGGGGTGGCGAGGTCGGGGTTGTCGGTCGGCTGGGCGGGTGCCGGGGCGTCGGTCTGGCGGGGCGGTGCCGGGCGCAGCGGGCGCGGGGTGGGGGACATGGACATCCAGGGCATGGGCGGACTCCTTTCCGTTTGTCAGGTCCATCTGCCGGGAAAGCCTCAACAGGGCAGATGGGCGTTTGGTGACCATTGACCGACTGCGATGAGGGGGTATGCTCTCCGGAACGTCCGATGATACGAACGAGGGGGAGGAAGCCATGGCCGGTCACGGCGACGGCGGCGCGCGCGCCATCAGCTACATCGACGGCGCCTGGCTGGAGGGCAACCCCGCCATCATCGGCCCGATGACGCACGCCATCTGGATGTCGTCGGTGGTGTTCGACGGTGCGCGCGCCTTCGAAGGGGTGGCGCCCGACCTCGACCTGCACTGCGCGCGCGCCATCCGCTCGGCCCAGGCGCTGGGGCTGGAGCCGATGCTGTCGGCCGGCGAGATCGAGGAGCTGTGCTGGGACGGCATCCGCCGCTTCCCCAACGACGCCGCGCTGTACATCCGGCCGATGTTCTACGCCGAATCCGGCTTCGTCCTGGCCGATCCGGGGAGCACGCGCTTCACCCTCACCCTCTTCGAAGCGCCGATGCCGAGTGCGGCCGGATTCACCGCCGGACTGTCGACCCGCCGCCGCCCGGCGCCGGACAGCGCGCCGACCGCCGCCAAGGCCGCCTGCCTCTACCCCAACGCCGGGCTGGCGCTGAGGGAGGTGGCCGCGCGCGGCTTCGACAACGCCATCCTGCTCGACCCCATCGGCAACGTGGCCGAGTTCGCCACCGCCAACCTGTTCATCGCCAAGGACGGCGCCGTGCACACGCCCGCCCCCAACGGCACCTTCCTGAACGGCATCACCCGCCAGCGCGTCATCGCGCTGCTGCGCGACGCCGGCGTGCCCGTGCACGAGCGCGCGCTGACGTTCGCCGAGGTGATGGCGGCGGACGAGGTGTTCTCCACCGGCAACTACGCCAAGGTGGTGCCGGTGACGCGCGTGGAGGACCGCCACCTCCAGCCCGGCCCGCTGGCCGCCCGCGCCCGCGCGCTCTATTGGGACTTCGCCCACGCCCGCCGCTGAACGCTGGCTGCAAAACGCCAGCGCTGATTCAGCGCCTTCCGCAGAACAAGGTCTCCGTTCCCGCATGTCCGAACGCCGCGCCCATCTCGACGCGACCGCCGTGGTCGCCATGCTCGTGCTGTGCTCCCTGTGGGGCTTGCAGCAGGTGGCGATCAAGGTCGCCAACGCCGGCATCTCGCCCGTTCTGCAGGCCGGCCTGCGCTCCGCCGGGGCGGTGGCGCTTCTGTGGGGCTGGTCGGCGTGGCGCGGCCAGCGCCTGTTCGGCCGCAGCGCCGCGGAGCTGGGCCTGGGCGCCGTCGCCGGCCTGCTCTTCGCGTCGGAGTTCGTGCTGATCTACGGCGCCCTGGTGCACACCACGGCGTCGCGCGCCGTGCTGTTCCTCTACACCGCCCCTTTCTGGACGGCCATCGGCCTGCACCTGCTGGTGCCGGGCGAGCGGTTGAGCCGCATCCAGGCGGCCGGGCTGGTGTGCGCCTTCGCCGGGGTGGCGGTGGCCTTCGTCGACGCGCTGCGCCTGCCGTCCGAGAAGGAGCTGATGGGCGACCTGATGATCCTGGCGGCGGCCGTGCTGTGGGCGGCGACCACGGTGGTGATCCGCGCCAGCCGGCTGGTCACCGTGCCGGCGGTGCGCACGCTGTTCTACCAGCTTTTCGTCTCCGCCATCGTGCTGGTGGCGGCGTCGCTGGCGCTGGGCGAGCCGGGCATCGTGAACGTGACGCCGCTGGTGGCCGGCAGTCTGGCCTTCCAGATCGTCGTGGTGGCCTTCGCCAGCTACCTGACGTGGTTCTGGCTGATCACCCGCTATCCGGCCTCGCGGCTGGCCGCCTTCTCGTTCCTGACGCCCCTGTTCGGCATCATCGCCGGGGGCGTGCTGCTTTCCGAACCGATCACCCCGGCGCTGGTCGCCGCACTGGCGCTGGTTGGGGTGGGCATCCAGCTCGTCAACCGCCGCGCGCCCGCGCTGCCGGCGCCGAAGCCCGCCACCTGACCGGAAGGCCGTTCCATGCCCCTGCCCAGGCGCCCGCCGCTCTACATCTCCGCGCCCATCGCCGCCCTGGTCGAGGGCATCTACCGGGAGGACACCACGGTCGGCCGCGTGCGGGCCAACGGCGACTTCGGCATCGGCACCTTCAACGACCTGGACGGCGAGATGGTGATGCTGGACGGCACCGTGTACCAGCTGCGCGCCGACGGCGGGGTGGAGGTGATGGACGATGCGGTGCAGACGCCGTTTGCCTGCGTCACCACCTTCCTGGGCGACACCGAGGAGCACTTCCCCGACCCCATGGCCTTCGCCGGGCTGGAGGAGCGGCTGCTGTCCCTGCTGCCCTCCACCAACCTCGTCTACGCCATCCGCATCGACGGGCGTTTCTCGCGGGTGCGCGTGCGTTCCGTCCCGCGGCAGGAGAACTACCGCCCGCTGGCCGAGGTGGCGAAGACGCAGACCCTGTTCGACTTCGCCGACCTGGACGGCACGCTGGTCGGCTTCTGGACGCCGTCGTTCCTCGGCTCCGTGCACGTGGCCGGCTTCCATTTGCATTTCCTTTCCGCCGACCGCCGGCACGGCGGCCACCTGCTGGCCGCCGACACGGCCGGCGTGACGATCCGCCTGCAGCACGCGCCGTCGGTGACGCTGGAACTGCCGATCACGCTGGACTTCCTCACCATGGAGATGACGCGCGACCTGCACGCCGACATCAAGGCGGCCGAACGCGAGCGCTGAAAGTCGAGCTGGAAAAATGAAACACGGATGAACATGGATTGATATTAATTCCATTTATCTGTGTCTATCTGTGTTCATCTGTGTCAAAAATCTCGTGTTCTGCTGCGTCACTTTGGTGCGGAGTTGTGCTTCTTGACACAGATGAACACAGATAGACACAGATGGAGATGATAGAAAATCTATTCTCAGCCCGTGTTCATCCGGCATCATCCGTGTTCATCCGTGTCTCAAAAGCCGTTTTCACGTTGACAGGCCAAGCCCCCGCTTGATGTGCGGCCCGGCGTCGGGCACCATATGCCGTCCGCCGTGGGGAGGGCTCAGGCCATGCAGTTCCGCGAACGCCGCCGCGTCATCCAGGTTATCCGCACCGTCTATGATCCCACCCTGAAGCGCGGCCGGTCCGAGGTGGTCGGCACGCTCGACAAGGACGACCCGGCGGTGGGCGAGGCGCTGCGCGCCGCCTGCACGGCCGAGGAGCTGGAGGAGGTCGGCGCCTACCTGCGCACCCGCCTCAACGCCCAGCGCGGTGCCACCGCGCGCGCCGGGGCGGAGACGCTGCCCGAGCAGATGCGCGCGGCGGCCGAGTACTTCCGCACCCACCAGGGCGAGGAGGCGCTGGCCTTCGCGGCCGAGATCCGCGCCGCCTGGGAGCCGCTGAAGGAAGCCATGCGCGACGCGGGTTTCTCGAAGTCCAAGGTGAAGCAGGGAAAGCCGAAGGCGAGGAAGGCCGCCGAAGAGGATCCCGCTTCGAAGAAGGCCGGCTTGGTCTACAAGCCCGGCGCGGTCACGGCCGAACCGACCCCCCGCAAGGCGGTGAAGGGCCTGAAGCTGGCGAAGGCGGCAAAGACCCCCGCGGCGTCGTGACCGCCGCATGCCGGTGGTGCGCCAGCGTCGCCGCGAGGCGGTTCAGCCAGCCATCCCCGGCAACCTCCGCCGCTTTCAACACCATGCGTCGCCGTGCCGCACCCAGGCGCGCATCCGCCGCCAGCCGCGCGTGATGACGCACGGTTGCGGCGTGCGCCAGCGATTCGGCCCGGCCACGGCCGCCCAGCAGCGCCATGCGCACGGCGGCGGCCGGCGGCGCGTCGTCGTAGCAGCGTTCAAGCTCGTCCAGCGGAATGGGGAGTAGCGGCGTAGGGCAGGGCGGGACAGCGCGCGTCATGCGGGCAATGCTGCCCGAGGGCGCGCCTACCAGCAAGCATAAAATCCTAGGACGCCGTTACTGGCTGGCCCAGATGATGCGCGCCATCCAGGCGATGTCGTTGCGCGGGATGACGCGGTCGGGGTGGGCGCGGTTGATCGACATCAGCTCGATCCGCGTCGCGGTCTCGCGCGTCAGCTGCTTGGCCATCACCTCGCCGCCCTTGGTGCGCACCACCACGCGGTCGCCGCGGCGGATCTGCGCGGCGGGGGAGACGATGATGGTGTCGCCGTCGCGGTACACCGGCTCCATGCTCTCGCCCGACACCTCCAGCGCGTAGGCGTGCGGGTCGCCCAGGCTGGGGAACAGCAGCTCGTCCCAGCCGCTGCCGGCGGGGTAGCCGGCATCGTCGAAATAGCCGGCGTTGCCCGCCTGGGCATAGCCGATGACCGGCACGCGCTGCATCGGTCCGCCGGCCACGCCGTCGCCCACGAGGCTGACGAACTCCGGCAGCGAGGCGCCGGTGGCGTCCAGCACCTTCGAGATGCTCTCGGTCGAGGGCCAGCGCAGCTTGCCGTCGCCGGTGGTGCGCTTGCTCTTGTTGAAGGTCGTGGGATCGAGCCCGGCGCGGCGCGCCAGCCCGGAGGCCGACAGCCCGTGCTGGGCTGCCAGGCGGTCGATCGCCCGCCAGATGTCCGCGTGTTTCAACATGGGATCATAGTCTCAGAAACCGGCTTCCCTGTCCCTAGGAACGTTTTCATAATTCCCTTGACATAGGAATATAAACAGAACATAAGAAGAACACTTGTTCCACCATGCCGCGTGCCCGCGGCGGTGATGCCCGCCGCGGACGAGCGGGCGCCCGCCACGGTCCGCCGGCAGACGCACGGGAGCCCTTGCCGATGATCCTCGCCCACCCCCGTTCCCGGCCCAAGCCGGCCGCCCCCACGGCCAGCCTCGCCGCCAGCCTCCCCGACAGCCCCCTCGACAGTCCGGGGGGCGTTCCGTTCGGCAGCGCCGAGGAGGCGTGGTTCTGGTCCGTCCAGGCGCACGAGGCCAAGGCGGAAGGGGCGCGCGTGACGGCCGGCAAGGGGCTGGTCCCCCGCCCGTGCGAGCCCGGCGACGTGATCCGCGCCGTGGACCGGCTGTACCGCCAGCGCCGGCTGGTGCGCGACCACCTGCACGTGCTGGTGCATTACGGCCGCCGCCTGATGGCGCCCGACCCCGAGCGGTTCCGCGAGCAGCGCGCCTGCACCCTGTGGCGCGAGGCGTTCGACCACATCGGCCCGCTGCTGCGCGAGAAGGGCATCGTGCAGGCGGGACTAGCACCGTGAGCCGTCCCGCCCCGGCGCCGGTCCCGCCGGCCCCGCGCGCCTGGGTGGTGTTCAGCGGGGCGGCCGAGCTGTGGTGGCTGCGGCTGCTGCGGCCGGGCTTCCGCCACTGCTTCGTGGCGCTCGACGACGGGCGGCACTGGGTGGTGGTGGACCCGCTGGCGCCCTTTACCGACGTCGCCGTGCTGGGCGTGCCGGCCGGCTGGGACGTGCCGGGCTGGTTCCGCTCGCTCGGCATGACGGTGGTCGCCGCCCCGGTGCGCCGCGGCCTGACGCGCCCCGCCCCCTGGGGCCCCTTCACCTGCGTGGAGGCGGTCAAGCGTGTGCTGGGCCTGCACGCCCCCTTCGTGCTGACGCCGTGGCAACTCTACCGCCGCCTGGGCGGCGCCTGACCCGCCTTTCCCTTCACCGGAGGTCCGTCCATGGCCAACCTCTTCTCCGCCCCGAAGCCGCCGACGCCCGCCCCCGCCCCCGCGCCGGCTCCGGCCCCAACGCCAGCGCCGCCCCCGGCGCCGGTGGTGGTCGAAACGCCGGCCCCACCCCCGCCGCCCACCCCTCCGCCGGCACCGGTCGTCGAACCGGCGCCGGTGGTGACGCCGTCGCCGCCGCAATGGGACCCGCCCTGGTGGGTGACCAACCCGCCGCCCCCGCCGTCC
>NZ_DASPMG010000095.1:0-29077 GCF_035627195.1 Azospirillum sp. | reverse complement strand
GTGAAGTTCGACCAGGAGAAGCCGGGCGACACCACGCCCATGAACACCACCAGTTCGAAGATCGCCAGCAGCGTGACGAACAGCTCGAACGTGGCGGCGATGGACACGCCGGCGATGTTCAACCCCATGAACACGACATAGGCGCCGACCGCCACCAGCTTGGGATCCAGCGCCGGGAACTGCACGTTGAGGTACGCGCCGATCGCCAGCGCGATGGCCGGCGGTGCGAAGACGAACTCGATCAGCGTGGCGAAGCCGGCGACGAATCCGCCGTTCGGTCCGAAGGCGCGGAAGCTGTAGGCGAACGGGCCGCCGGCGTGCGGGATCGCGGTGGTCAGCTCGGTGAAGCTGAAGATGAAGGTGGTGTACATCGCCGCGATCAGCACCGTGGTGACCAGGAACCCCAAGGTTCCCGCCGCCGCCCAGCCGTAGCTCCAGCCGAAGTACTCGCCGGAGATGACCAGCCCGACGGCGATGCCCCACAGGTGCAGGCCGCTGAGGCTGCGTTTCAACTCGGGTTTCGCGCTTTCAGACATGCCGTGTACCCTCCTGTTCGTGAATTATGCCTGTTCGTGAATTATGATTGGCCGATGGATTGCGGCCCGGACGCCGGGCCGTGCAGGGCCGGGGCGTCGTCCTTGAGCGCGACCCCGGTCAGTTTCAGCCGCGCCGCCTCGTTGGCGAGCCAGCACAGCTTGTCCGCCGCCGCCGCGACGGGCAGTCCGGCGGCGTGGATGTTGGAGATGCAGTTGCGCCGGGAATCCGGGCACCCCGGCTCCGGCGCCCAGGTCAGGTAGACGCCGAGCGAGTCGGCCGCCGACAGCCCCGGCCGCTCCCCCACCAGCAGCGCCACCAGCCTGGCACCCAGCAGCGCCCCGACCTCGTCGCCCAGCGCGACGCGGGCCTGCTCCGCCAGCACCACCGGCGCCACCGACCAGCCCGGCAGCCGGTCCAGGCAGGCGCGCACCAGCGGCGCGGCGTGCGCCTGCACGGCGGCGGCCGACAGCCCGTCGGCGACGACGAAGGCGATGTCCCACACGCCGGCCGGCAGCGCCGCCCGGCCGTCTCCGTCCAGCCGGCGGCCGAGGTCCGGCCGGCGCAGGTAGGTGGCGCGGTCGGGTGCCGCGCTGCGCACGCGGATGGTGGGATGCGGGGCGAGGTCGCCGGCCAGCCGGTCGAAGTCCACGGCACCATGCACCGCGTCGCGGGCGCGGGCGTGGGCGAGCTGGAAGTCCAGCAGCGCCTTGGTCGGCAGGCCGTCGCCGCTGCGTCCCAGCCCGATGCGCGCACGGGTGACGGTGCGGAAGCGCTGCCAGGGATCGGTCTCCGGGCGGTCGGCCATCAGGTGATCCTCCCGATGAGGGCCTGCGCCGTGCCGCCGTGCGGGCCGTGGGGCGACAGGCGCCGCTGCGCGTCCAGCCAGCCGGCCTTGTCCAGCCACGCCTCGAACTCCGGCGCCGGGGGGCGGTTCAGCAGGTGCCGCAGGCCGAGAACGTCGTGGTACGACAGGCTCTGGTAGTTCAGCATGACGTCGTCGGCGCCGGGCACCGCGATCAGGAAGTTGACCCCGGCGGTGGCGAGCAGCGTCATCAGGACGTCCATGTCGTCCTGGTCGGCCTCGGCGTGGTTGGTGTAGCAGACGTCGCAGCCCATCGGCACGCCCAGCAGCTTGGCGCAGAAATGGTCCTCCAGCCCGGCGCGGGTGATCTGCTTGGCGTCGTACAGGTATTCGGGGCCGATGAAGCCCACCACCGTGTTGACCAGCAGCGGCTCGAACGCCCGCGCCACCGCGTAGGCGCGCGCCTCCACCGTCTGCTGGTCGATGCCAAAATGCGCGTCGGCGGACAGCGCCGAGCCCTGGCCGGTCTCGAAGTACATGACGTTGTTACCGACCGTGCCGCGCTTCAGCGCCAGCGCGGCGTCCCGCGCCTCGCGCAGCAGCGCCAGCGAGACGCCGAAGCCCTGGTTGGCCTTCTCCGTGCCGGCGATCGACTGGAACACCAGGTCGACCGGCGCCCCGCGCTCGATGGCCCGCAGCGTCGTGGTGACGTGCGCCAGCACGCAGGACTGCACCGGGATGTCGAGGCGCTGGCGCAGCGTGTCCAGCATCTCCAGCAGCGTGATGCAGGCCGGCACGTTGTCGGTGGCCGGGTTGACGCCGATCACCGCGTCGCCGATGCCGTACAGCAGGCCGTCCAGGGCGGCGGCGGCGATGCCGGTGGGGTCGTCGGTGGGGTGGTTGGGCTGCAGCCGGCTGGACAGCCGCCCCGGCAGCCCGACCGTGGTGCGGAATCCGGTGACGACCGAGCACTTGGCCGCCACCGTCACCAGATCGTGGTTGCGCATGATCTTCGACACCGCCGCCGCCATCTCCGGCGTCAGGCCGGGGGCGAGTGCGGCGAGTGCGGCGGTGTCCGCCTCGTAGGACAGCAGCCACTCGCGGAACGCGCCTACGGTCATCGACGCAACGGGCGCGAAGGCCGCGGCGTCGTGGCCGTCGAGGATCAGGCGCGTGACCTCGTCGTCCTCATAGGGGACCAGCGCTTCGTTCAGGAAGGTGGCGAGCGGCAGGTCGGCCAGGACCATGCGCGCCGCCACCCGGCGCTCGTCGCTGTCGGCCGCGATCCCGGCCAGCTCGTCGCCCGACCGGCGCGGCGACGCGCAGGCCATGACCGCCTTCAGATCATCGAAACGGTGCCGCTGCCGTCCGAGCGTGTGCGCGTATTCCGGCATGCCAAGACCCATGTCCCGCCGTGTGAGGAAGGCATGGTGACACGGGTTGCGCCGAAGGCAGTTGACATTGCGACACAGGCCGCCGCGGCCGGGCCGGGCGTCAGCGTGGCCGTGACCGGCCCTTGCCCGACGGTGCGGCCGGCCGGCCGGCGCGCGTGCCGGCCAGGGCGGACTTCACCTTGGCGAGGTGGCGCCGGGCGGCGGCGCCGATCCGCAGCGCGGTCCCCGTGGACAGCACGTCGATGATGGCGAGGTGGATGAGGCGCGACGCCATCGGCGTGTAGATTTCCGCGTCCTCCACCGGATCGGTGCCGATCGCCACGGTGGCGATTGCCGCCAGCGGCGATCCCGGCGCCGTGATGGCGATCACCGGCACGCCCTGGGCGCGGGCCGCCTGGGCGAGTTCGATCAGCGCCAGCGTGCGGCCGGTGTTCGACACCGCCAGCAGGATGCCCTGCTGGCTGCCCAGGTTGACGGCCAGCATCTGCACGATCATGGGGTCGGCGCTCGCCTGCGCCGCCATGCCCAGGCGCAGGAACTTGTGCGCCGCGTCCGCCGCCACGACCGCCGACGCCCCCATTCCGATGCACAGGATGCTCGACGCGTCGGCCAGCAGGTCGACGGCCCGCGCGATGGCGCCGGCGTCCAGCGTCCCCGCCGCGTCGTTCAGCGCCGCCGCCGCCGATGAAAAGATTTTTCGCGCGACCGCCGGCAGGTCGTCGTCCGGCGCCACGTCCTGGCTGACGAACGGCGTGCCGCCGCGCGCCTGGCATTCGGCAAGGCGCAGCTTGAAGTCGGGAAAGCCGCCGCAGCCCACGCTGCGGCAGAAGCGGACCACGGTCGCCTCGCTGACCATCGCCGTCTGGGCCAGCGCGGTGATGCTCTGCCCAAGGACCTTCTGCGGATCGGTCAGCACCATCTCCGCCACCTGCCGCTCCGAACGCTTCAGCTCCGGCAGGCGCTGGCGGATGTGATCGACGATGTTGAGGGGCGTGATGAGCATGGGTGCGGTCCATCCGTCGCGGTGACAGCGCCTGGGGCCGGGCCTGGGGGCCGGGCTGGGAGCCGGGCGACGTCCGGGCACATCCTCCGGCCTCCCGCCGAGGCTTGGCAAGCCTGCCGCCTGATATGGCGATAATTTTCATTTCTGGCAAGGAATTGTGCGCTGCAGCAGCGCTATATGAAAAAAATTTTCTTCACAGCCCGATGCTGTTCGGGTATCGTCCCCGTCCACAAGGTCTCGGCAGAAGACCGCCCGGAGGAGTCCTGGAGGAGTGCGCGCGCAGGCGCGGACCACCGGTTACGCCGTTTTCTCTTCCGCGCCATTCGTCTGCCGGGCCGCCCCCGTGGAGCCGCCCGATGCCCGAATCGCTCAACGACGTCGTCCGCCGGGTGACCGGGCGGATCGCCGCGCGCAGCCGCGACAGCCGTGCGGCCTACCTCGGGCGCCTGGAGGCCGCCGCCGGACGGCCACGGCGGCACCGGCTGGGCTGCGCCAACCAGGCGCACGCCTTCGCCGCCTGCCCGGCGGTCGACAAGGCGGACCTGCGCGGCGGCGACGCGCCGGCCATCGCCATCGTCACCGCCTACAACGACATGCTGTCGGCCCATCAGCCGTACGAATCCTACCCGGGCGCCATCAAACAGGCGGTGCGCGCGGCCGGCGGCGTCGCCCAGGTGGCCGGCGGCGTGCCGGCCATGTGCGACGGCGTCACCCAGGGCCACGCGGGGATGGAGCTGTCGCTGTTCAGCCGCGACGTGATCGCCATGGCCACCGCCGTGGCGCTGTCGCACGATGCCTTCGACGGTGTCCTGTGCCTGGGCGTGTGCGACAAGATCGTGCCGGGGCTGCTGATCGGCGCCTTGTCCTTCGGCCATTTGCCGGCCGTCTTCGTGCCGGCCGGCCCCATGCCGTCCGGCTTGTCGAACCCCGAGAAGAGCCGCGTGCGCCAGCTGTTCGCCGAGGGGAAGGTGGATCGCGCGGCCATGCTGGACGCGGAGGCCGCCGCTTACCACGCGCCCGGCACCTGCACCTTCTACGGCACCGCCAACACCAACCAGATGCTGATGGAGGTCATGGGCCTGCACCTGCCCGGGGCCAGCTTCGTCCCGCCCGGCACGCCGCTGCGCGCCGCGCTGACCGAGGCGGCGGCGAAGCGTGTGGTGGCGATGACCGCGCAGGGCACGCGGCACACGCCGCTGGGCCTTCAGGTGGACGAGCGTGCGGTGGTCAACGGCATCGTCGGCCTGCTGGCGACCGGCGGCTCCACCAACCACACGCTGCACATCCCTGCCATCGCCGCGACCGCCGGCATCCGGGTGACGTGGGAGGATTTCGCCGACCTGTCGGCGGTGGTGCCGCTGCTGGCCCGCGTCTACCCCAACGGCAGCGCCGACGTGAACCGCTTCCACGCGGCCGGCGGCATGCCCTTCCTGATCGGCGAGCTGCTGGACGCCGGGCTGCTGCACGCCGACGTGCGCACGGCCTGGGGCGGGCTGGAGTCCTACCGCCGCATGCCGGTGCTGGAAGACGGCGCGCTGGCCTGGGCCGAACCGCAGACGGAGAGTGGCGACCCGGCGGTGCTGGCCCCTGCCGCCCGGCCGTTCGCGCCGGACGGCGGGCTGCGCGTGCTGTCCGGCAACCTGGGGCGCGCGGTGGTCAAGGTCTCGGCGGTGGCACCCGAGCATCGCGTGGTCGAGGCGCCGGCCCGCGTCTTCGACGACCAGGACGGCGTGCGGCAGGCCTTCGCCCGCGGCGAGCTGGACCGCGACGTGGTCGTGGTGGTCCGCTTCCAGGGGCCGCAGGCCAACGGCATGCCGGAGCTGCACAAGCTGATCCCGCCGCTGGGCGTGCTGCTGGACCGCGGGCACCGGGTGGCGCTGGTCACCGACGGGCGCCTGTCGGGGGCCTCGGGCAAGGTGCCCGCCGCCCTGCACGTGACGCCGGAGGCGGCGGCCGGCGGCCTGCTGGCTCTTCTGCGCGACGGCGACGTCGTGCGCGCGGACGCCGAGTCCGGCACGCTGGAGGCGCTAGTGGACGCCGCCGAATGGCGGCGGCGCCAGGACGGTGCCGCCGAATATTCCGCCCCGGAGGCAATGGGCTGCGGGCGCGAGCTGTTCTCCGTTTTCCGACGCGCGGTCGGGGGTGCCGAAAGCGGCGCCTCCATCTTCAGCTGACGTGAAGGGGTCGTTCATGGATCGCAAACGTTCTTCCCTTGCGGCCATCCTCGGCCGCGCGCCGGTGGTCCCGGTGATCGTCCTCGACGACGCGGACGCCGCCGTGCCGCTGGCCCGCGCCCTGGTGGCCGGCGGCCTGCCGGTGCTGGAGGTCACGCTGCGCACACCGGTGGCGCGCGAGTGCGTGCGCCGCATCCGCGCCGAGGTGCCGGAGGCCCTGGTGGGCGTCGGCACCGTCCTGACCGCCGAGCAGTTGCGCGAGGCGGAGGCCGATGGTGCGGCCTTCGCCGTCAGCCCCGGCGCCACGCAGCATCTGTTCGACGCGGCTGACGAAAGCGCGGTGCCCCTGCTGCCCGGCGTCGCCACGGTGAGCGAAGCTATGGTGGCGGCCGAGCGGGGCCATGCGTTCCTGAAGTTCTTCCCGGCCGAGGCGGCCGGCGGCACGGCGGCGCTGCGCGCCTTCGCATCGCCGCTGCCGCACCTGCGCTTCTGCCCGACCGGCGGCATCGGCGCCGACAAGGCGGCGGAGTACCTGCGCCTGCCCAACGTGGTGTGCGTCGGCGGCTCCTGGCTGGCGCCCGCGGCGGCGGTGAAGGCCGGCGACTGGGACACCATCCGCCGCGCCGCCCAGGCGGCCGCGGCCCTGCGCGAAGGAGCGCCGTCATGAGCGGCAAACCCATTGTGGTCGTGATGGGCGTGTGCGGCTGCGGCAAGTCGCTGGTGGGCCGGATGCTGGCCGAGCGGCTGGGCGTGGCCTACGTCGAGGGGGACGAGCACCACCCGCCCGCCAACATCGCCAAGATGTCCGCCGGCACCCCGCTGACCGACGAGGACCGCTGGGGCTGGCTGGGCACGCTGGGCGGCTTCATCGCCGACGCCGACCGGCGCGGGGAAGGGCTGGTGCTGTCCTGCTCGGCCCTCAAGCGCCGCTACCGCGACCGGCTGCGCGGAGACCAACTGGGCGTTGATGGCCGGCGCGTCGCCTTCCTGCACCTGCACGGTGACAAGGCGCTGATCACCGAACGCATGCGCGCCCGCTCCGCGCACTTCATGCCGGCCAGCCTGATCGACAGCCAGTTCGCCGCGCTGGAGCCGCCGGGGGCGGACGAGGCGGCGCTGACCATCGACGTCGCCCGCACCCCCGACGCGATCGTCGCCGAATTCCTGGATCGCCTGCCCGACCTGCTGCCCGGCCAGCTGTCCGGGAAGGGGCCGACGCCACCCATGCCCGCGGAGAATCCGGCATGAAACGCTTCATTGACGGCCTGGAGAAGGTCACCGAATGGGTCATGGCGCTGATGCTCGCCGTGATGGTGGCCCTGGTCTTCGGCAACGTGGTGCTTCGATACATGTTCAACAGCGGCATCGTCGCGGCGGAGGAGATCGCCCGGCTGATGTTCGTCTGGCTGGTCTTCCTGGGCGCCACGCTGGCGCTGCGCCACCAGCAGCACCTGGGGCTGGAGCTGGTGCAGGTGCGGCTGCCGCCGAAGGTGCGCCGGGCCTGCGCGGTGGTCAGCCACCTGTTGATGCTCTACGCGCTGTGGCTCTTCGTCGAGGGCAGCTGGATCCAGCTGCTGATCGGCATGGAGACCTATTCGACCGTGCTGCGCTTTCCCATGGCGTTCTACGCCGCCGCCGGCTTCTTCCCGGCGCTGGCCATGGGCTGCGTCGTGCTGACCAACCTGTGGAAGATCCTGTCCGGCGAGCCCGGCGCCCGCGTCCCCGGCGATGACCCGGAGAAGCTGCCGGTCGCCCAGGGCATCGACGCCCAAGCCCTGCTGACGAGGCCGCGGCCATGACCCTCACCATCTTCCTTTCCTCGCTGTTCGGGCTGATGGTCCTGGGCATGCCCATCGCCTTCGCGCTGATGCTCACGGGTGTCGCGCTGATGGTGCACCTGGACTTCTTCGACGCCCAGCTCGTCGCCCAGAACATGCTGAGCGGCGCCGACAACTACCCGCTGATGGCGGTGCCGTTCTTCATCCTGGCGGGTGAGCTGATGAACGCCGGCGGCATCTCCCAGCGCATCATCAACCTGGCGGTCAGCCTCGTGGGCCACATCCGCGGCGGCCTGGGCTTCGTCACCATCGGCGCGTCCGTGCTGCTGGCCAGCCTGTCCGGCTCGGCCATCGCCGACACCGCCGCGCTGGCGACGCTGCTGATCCCGATGATGCGCGACCACGGCTACCCGGTGCCGCGCTCGGCCGGGCTGATCGCGTCGGGCGGCATCATCGCGCCGATCATCCCGCCGTCCATGCCCTTCATCATCTTCGGCGTCACCACCAACACCTCGATCAGCGGGCTGTTCATGGCCGGCATCGTGCCGGGCCTGCTGATGGGCCTGGGGCTGGTGTTCGCGTGGATGTTCGTGGTGCGCGACATGAACGTCACGCTGCAGCCGCGCGCCAGCGGGCGCCAGCGGGTCAAGGCGGTGATCGACGGCGTGTGGGCGCTGCTGCTGCCCATCATCATCCTGGGCGGCCTGCGCGGCGGCCTGTTCACGCCGACGGAGGCCGCGGTGGTCGCCGCCGTCTACTCGCTGGTGGTGGCGATCTTCGTCTACCGCCAGGTGAAGCTGCCGGACCTCGTGCCGCTGCTGGTCAAGGCGTCGCGCACCACCGCCACGGTGATGTTCCTGTGCGCCGCCGCACTGGTGTCCTCCTACATGGTGACGCTGGCCGACCTGCCGCAGCAGATGAACGAGTTGCTGCACCCGCTGCTGGACCAGCCGAAGCTGCTGATGGCGGCCATCGCGCTCTTGCTGCTGGCGGTGGGCACTGTGATGGACCTGACGCCGACCATCCTGGTGCTGGGCCCGGTGCTGACGCCGCTGGCGGCGGCGGCCGGCATCGATCCGACGTATTTCGGCGTGATGTTCGTGCTGATCGGCACGCTGGGCCTGATCCATCCGCCGGTGTGCACGGTGCTGAACGTGGTGTGCGGTGTCGCCCGCATCTCGCTGGAAAGCGCCACGCGCGGCATCTGGCCGTTCCTGCTGACCTACATGGTCCTGATCGCCCTCTTCATCGCCGTGCCGGAGATCATCACCGTGCCGGCCCACCTCGTCCGCTGACCACAAGAACCCCCAGGGAGTTTCCCCCCATGAAGCTCGTGCGCACCCTTCTCCTGGCGGCCGGCCTCGCCACCGCGCTGGTCTCCGCCGCAGCCGCGCAGGACGTCAAGCCGCGCCTGATCCGCTTCGGCTACGGCCTGTCGGAAAGCTCCAACCAGGGCCGGGCGGTGAAGTTCTTCGCCGAGGAGCTGTCCAAGCGCTCCGGCGGCAAGCTGAAGATGAAGGGCTTCGGCGACGCCAGCCTGGGCAACGACATCCAGATGCAGAACGCGCTGATCGGCGGCGCGCAGGAGATGATGGTCGGCTCCACCGCCACGCTGGTCGGCATCGTCAAGGACTTCGCCGTCTACGACCTGCCGTTCCTGTTCAACAACGAGCAGGAGGCCGATGCCGTGCTGGACGGCCCGTTCGGGCAGAAGCTGATCAACAAGCTGGAGGAGAGGGGGCTGGTCGGGCTGGTCTACTGGGAGAACGGCTTCCGCAACCTGACCAACTCCAAGCGCCCCGTGACCAAGGCCGAGGACCTGGGCGGCATCAAGCTGCGCGTCATGCAGAACCCGGTCTACATCGACATGTTCAACCGCTTCGGCGCCAACGCGGTGCCGCTGGCCTTCTCGGAGCTGTTCACGGCGCTGGAGACCGGCACGGTGGACGGCCAGGAGAACCCGGTCACCACCATCCAGTCCTCCAAGTTCTACGAGGTGCAGAAGTACCTGACGATCTCCAAGCACGTCTACAGCCCGTGGATCGTGCTGGCCTCCAAGCGCTGGTTCGACGGCCTGTCCAACGACGAGCGCACGATCATCCGCGAGGCCGCCGCCGCCGCCCGCGACTTCGAGCGCAAGGACAGCCGCGAGGCGTCGCTGAAGTCGGTCGGCTTCCTCAAGGAAAAGGGCATGCAGATCAACGAACTGAGCGACGCCGAGCTGAACCGCATGCGCGAGATGGTAAAGCCGGCCTTCGAGAAGTACGCCGCCGAGGGCGGTGCGGAGCAGCTGAAGGAGCTGCAGGCGGAGATCGCCAAGGTGCGCAAGTAACCGCACCCTTTCGACACAGGGCTCCTGGTGACGGCGCTGGTGCGGACTTCCCCTCCCGCCTGATCCCACTCGGGCCGCGGCACCCCCGCCGCGGCCCGTTTTTTGTCCTTCGTTCACCCTCCCCGCGGCCGGGCGGTTGTGGCCGCGAAGAACAGCGTGCCCAGGCGCGACAGGATGCGGCTGCGGATCTTCACGGCGGCGTTGCCGTCGATGGCCGACGCTCCCTCCGCCTCCAGGGCGGCCATCTGGTTGCGGGTCATCAGTTCGCCCACACGGTCCATCAGTTCCGGATGGGATTCCAGGACGGGCGAGACGTCGTCGCGCGCCAGCGAGAACAGCACGGCCCGCCCGATGGCGGTGACCGTGGTCAGGCGCCGCTCGCCCTCCAGCAGGGCCTCGATGCCGACCAGGGCGCCCGGCCCGAAGCGCTCGACCTCCTGCTCCGTGCCGGGTCCCCGGTGCCGGGCGACCAGCACGCCGGCCGCGACGAGGAACAGGGCGTCGGCCGGGTCCCCCTCGTGGAACAGCGTTGTGCCGGGTCCCACGCTCCGCCGCCGCGCCGCCGCCGCCAGCTGCTCGCGCTCGCGGGCCGGCAGGGTGGCGAAGGGCTCCGCATCGGCCAGCAGCGCGTCGGCCGGGATCTCCAGCACCGGCGGCATCGGCTGTTGGAGCGGCGGAAGGCCGCCGGACGGGGCGGCGGTGATCATCGGGATCCCGGCGCGCTGGAAGATGCGGTGGATGCTCAGCAGCACGGCCTGTTCCTGCGAGCCGGCCTTGCTGCGGTCCACGCAGTCGAAGCGCAGGGAGAAGCGCGCGCCCACGCCGTCCACCCCGGTGTAGGTGACGCCGGTCACACCCAGGTTGCGGCGCCCGTCCACCGGGCGGGTGAGGCGCAGCGCGTCCAGCAGCAGTTCGGTCACCCGCGCGGGGTCGATGTCGGCGGGGGCGTACTGCGTGCGCTCGATGAGGAAGTGCTTTTCCGGGTAGGAGAAGTTTTCCAGCCGTGCCCCGGTGACCACCGAGTTGGGGATGTTCAGGATGGTGTTGGCGAAGGTGCGCACCTTGGTGGCGCGCCACGAGATGTCCACCACCTGGGCGACCGGGTTGTCGCCGATCCGGATCCAGTCGCCCGGCCGGATCGGCCGCTCGATGTTGAGCGCGATGCCGGAGAACACGTTCGACAGGTTGCTCTGCACCGCCAGGCCGACGATCATCGCCACCAGGCCGGAGCCGGCCATCAGCCCGGTCACGTCGCGCTCGAAGACGTTGCTGACGATGACGAACAGCGTCAGCACCACCACCACGCCGGTGACGAAGGTCTTAATGACGCGCGGCACCGGACGGCCGGTCGCCGCCTCCAGCGGCGTCCACACCAGCTTCCCCGTCGCGGCGAGCAGCAGGCTGCCCGACGCCACCCACCACAGCAGGTCGAAGAAGCGGATCACCCCGCCGATCATGCGCTCCTGCCCGAGGTCGGCCAGCAGCCGCATGGCCGCGCACTCGCCGGTCAGCAGCAGCCCGCCGGTGGCGGCGGCCAACAGGAGAAGCACGGTGCGCGGCCGGCGGGCCGCCCACGGCGTGTCGCTCGCCCACAGCAGCAGGGCGAAGACCAGCGCCAGCGCCAGCGCGCCCGCCTCGGCCTCCGGGGTCAGCCATTGCCGGCGCAGGCTGGGGTTGGTGGGGCCAAGCTCCACGCCGAGCGCCACGCCGGGGGCGCTGACCACCGGGACGGCGCCGGTGGTCAGCGCCGGGTCGCCCAGGCTGGAGCGCTCCAGCGTGTCGGCGTACAGCGTGGCCTCCGTCATGGAGAAGCCGGCCGGCAGCACGGCCGTGCGCGACAGGAGCCGCACCAGCGGCGCGCCGGACAGCGCCGGCAAGGCCGTGGAATCCGGCACGTAGATCAACTGGTTCTGCGACAGCGAGCGGTGGTGGAAGGCGATCGGCACGCCGATGCGGCCCTGCGCCGCGCGCGCGCCGTCGCCGGCGATCTGGAAACGCCCGCTGACGCGGAAGCGGCGGTATTCGATGCCGTCCACCGACGAGGATTTCACCGGATCGCCCAGCACGATGGGCTTGACCGCGCCCAGGAAGCCGATGTCCGTCACCGGGACGTCGCCCTGGAAGCGGAACCACAGGTCGAAGTCCACGTCGATCTGGTCGGGGTTGTCGGCGACACGCTCGATCCGGCGCGGCGACAGGCCGCTGTAGACGACGGGGACGCGGCTCAGCGCGTCGTTGTGGACGTTGTGATGCAACTGCATCAGCGAGGACATCAGCAGGTTGGAGAACTGGCCGATGGTCACCGGCTTCATGGCGTTGCCCTGGGCATCGAACCAGGTGACGCCGGTGGCGCCGGGAACGCCCATGCCGGGGCTGCGCATCAGGGCGAGCTGGTCGCGGATGGCCCGGCGCGGTTCGGCCGGCATCTCCGCCCCGAAGCCGGCGCGGTGCATGGCCTCCACCAGCACCTTGGCGGCGTCGTAGGCGTAGGGCGCGCTCCAGCTCTCCATGCCGCCCAGCTTCGCGGTCATCCGTTTGATGAGCTGCCGCGCCTCGACGTTGGCGGTGTCGGCGAGGAACGGCGCCGAGACGAACAGGCCGTTGGTGTAGAAGCCGGGCGAGGTCTGCTCGCGCGGCATGCGGGAGAAGGCGTTGGCCAGTTCGATGGTGCCCAGCGGGTCGGGCCCGAGGATGCGCAGCTTGATGCCAGCGTCGCGGATCGCCTTGATGATGGGAACGGCCGTTCGCTGGAAGGACAGCAGCAGCACGACGGTGTCGGGCGGCAGCGCCGCCAGTTCGCGGGTCAGCACGTCCAGGCGCGCGGCGGCGTCGTCGGCCTGGGGGTCGCCGGTCCAGTCCGCCAGGATGGGCAGGTTGAGCTGGCCGGCCTCGCGGCGGACCACCCCGCCCATGCGGTCGGCGTACTTGCTGGGCGCGCGCACCACGGCGATGCCGGAGGCCCCCAGGATGTCGCGGGCGTAATAGGTGAGGAACTCGCCCTCGCGGTCGTCGGAGAAGATGGTGCGGAAGTACCAGGGGTTGCCGTCGGTCACGTCGGGGGCGGTGGAGCGCGGCGTGATGGCGGGGACGCCCGCCTGGGCGTAGATCGGGCCGGCCGCCAGCGATCCGGTGGAGGAGCTGTGGCCGATGACCGCGACGATGCGCGGGTCGGCGGCGATCTGCTGCGCCACGGCGCGGGCGCGGTCGGCGTTGTTGTCGTCGTCGAAGGTGACCAGTTCCACCTTCCGTCCGCCGATGCCGCCCGCGGCGTTGACCTGATCGATGAGGTCGGCCGCGGCGGTCGCCATTTCGCTGGTGTTGCGGCTGGTGGCGCCCGCCTGCCTGCCGACATAGGCGATCTGCACGCTGCCCTGGAAGGTCGGTTCGCGGGTGTTGTGCTGGGCCACCAGCCGCGCGGCCACATCGCCCACGAACAACAGCAGCACCAAGGCGATGAGGAACCGCTTCATCGGGTAAGCTCCCTTGCGTCGAACGGGCAGCTATACCCTCCAAGGTCCTAAGAATACCTTGTTCCCGGAGGCGCCCCACCCGTTGAAGGGAGCCCGCCGCGCGGCCGCGGCTCAAGATCGGGCATTGCAAGCATCAGGGATGCCGATATAGGATGAGCATGAAAATAATTATCATTCTCATAACGACGTCCGGACTTGCAGCGACGTCCGGACTTACAGCGACGGCCAGACACGCGGGTGCGCAGGGGACATCATGCCAACGGATCAACTTGCGCTTGAGGATGATCCCCTCACTCTTCAACTTGGCCTGCTCTACGGCGAACATCATGGCTGGCTGTACAACTGGCTGCGCCGCAGGCTGGGCTGCGCGCACAATGCGGCGGACGTGGCGCAGGACACCTTCCTGCGCATCCTCGCCTCGCGCGACGCGCTTCTGGGCATCCGCGAACCGCGCGCCTTCCTCACCACCACGGCGAAGCGCCTGCTGGTGGATCGCGCGCGCCGCCAGGTGATCGAGGAGGCCTACTTGGCCGAGCTGGCGCTGGCCGCCGCGACGATGCCGGGCTATCCCTCGCCGGAGGAGGTGCTGGCCGCCGTGCAGGCGCTGGCGCAGATCGGCGCCGCGCTGCAGGCCGTGTCGGCCAGGGCGCGCGAGGCCTTCCTGATGCATTACCTGGACGGCCAGACCCACGGCGCCATCGCCGGCCATCTGGGCGTGTCGACGCGGATGGTGCAGAAGTATCTGGCGCAGTGCCTGCTGCACTGCTGCCGGGCGCGCGACGAGCACCTTTAGGACGGCCGACATGACCATGCGGGCACGGGATACGGCCTCCGACGACGCCATCGCCGAGCAGGCGGCGCGCTGGGTGGTCGCCTTGACGGCCGACGACGCGGCCGCGCGCGAGAAGGCGCGCATCGGCTTCGAACGCTGGCGGCAGGCCGACCGCCGCCACGCCGAGGCGGCCGCGCGCATGGAACATCTGGTCGAGCAGATGCAGCGCATGCGCGCCGACGGGACCACCCGGCCGGCCCGCGCCGCCCTGAGCGCGGCCTTCACCGACGGCAGGCGCGGGCGCGCCCGGCGTATGGGGGCGGCGCTCGCCCTGGTCCTGGCGTTCGGCCTGCCCGGCTGGCTGGCGGTGCAGGCCTATCCGCTGTCCTACCTGACGGCCGCACTGACCGCCGATGCGCGCACGGGCACCGGCGAATGGGCGACCCGGACGCTGGCCGACGACACGCGCCTGACGCTGGGCAGCGGCAGCGCCGTGGACCTGCGCTTCGACGAAAGCCGGCGCACGGTGGAACTGCTGCGCGGCGAGATCCTCGTCGACGTGGCGCCCGACGCCGCCCGGCCGTTCATGGTGGAGACGCCGCATGGCCGCATGCGGGCGCTGGGCACCCGCTTCGCGGTGGTGCGGGAAGCGGACGTCACGGTCCTGACGGTGCTGGAATCCAAGGTCGCCGTCGAGCCGCCGTCATCGCCGGCCGGCCCCATCGTCCAGGCCGGGCAACGCGTGCGGCTGACCGCCGCTGGGCCGGGGCCGGTGACCGCCGTCGACGTGCGCAGCGTCGAGGGAGCCTGGCGCTTCCGCCAGCTGGTCGTGCAGGGCGAGCCGCTGCCGGACGTGCTGGACCGGCTGAGCCGCCACCGCCGCGGCCTCATCCGCTACGACCGTGCCGCGCTGGAGGCCATCAAGGTCTCCGCCGTCCTGCCGCTGGACGATACCGATCGGGCGCTCAGCCTGCTGGCCGCCAGCTTCCCGGCGATCCGGGTGCGCACGCTCACGCCCTGGCTGGTGCTGGTGGACGCGCCCGGCGGCCCGTAGAAGCGGCCCGTAGACGCAACGGCGAAAAAAATTCGCCGGGCCGGTTCGGCTTTTCCGGTCTCGCCCGTCAAGGGGAACGAGACCTTTGACACGGGAAGCCGTCCATCATGCCGTTCAAGCACGTCCGCACCGCCGTCCTGCCCTTTGCCGCAGCGTTGCTGCTGACCACCGCGGGGGTCGTCCCGGCCCGCGCCCAGACGGCGCCGCCCGCCGCCCATTACGACGTCCCGGCCGGGCCGCTGGCCGACGCGCTGAACCACTTCGCGCAGCAATCCGGCACCGCCATCGTCGTGGACGCCGAGAAGGTGAAGGGGCTGCGCTCCCCCGGCCTGAACGGCACCTACGGCGTGGAGGACGGGTTCGATGCGCTGTTGCGCGGCAGCGGATACCGCACCGCCAGGACACCGGCCGGCTACGTGCTGGTGCCGGCCTCTGCCGGTCAGACGGGGGCCGGCCAGACGGGGGCGGGCCAGACGGGTGCTGAAGGGGCGCTGACGCTGCCGGAGGTGACGGTGTCGGCCGGCGCCGCGCACCCGGATGCGCTGCCGCAGGCCTACGCCGGCGGGCAGGTGGCGCGCGGCGGGCGCATCGGCGTGCTCGGCAACCGCGACATCATGGACACCCCGTTCAGCGTCACCAGCTACACCTCGAAGAAGATCGAGGACGACCAGGCGACCACCATCGCCGACGTGGTGGCCGGCGACCCGTCGGTGCGCACCAGCGGCCAGACGGGCGGCATCCTCGACGCCTTCTTCATCCGCGGCTTCCCCGTCGGCGAAGGCAACCTGGGCGAGATCAGCTTCGACGGCGTCTACGGCGTCGCCCCCAACTACCGCGTCTTCGCCGACTACGCCGAGCGGGTCGAGGTGATCAAGGGCCCCACGGCGCTGCTGTCCGGCATGGCGCCCAGCAGCAGCATCGGCGGCGGCATCAACATCGTGCCCAAGCGCGCGCCCGACAGCGACCTGACGCGGCTGACGGCCGAATACGTCGGCGCTTCGCAGTTCGGCGGGCAACTGGACGTGGGCCGGCGCTTCGGCCCCAATGGGGAGTTCGGCGTCCGCTTCAACGGCAGCTACCGCGGCGGCGACACCCCGCTGGACAAGCAGTCGCGCGAGGCGCGCGTCGGCGCGCTGGCCCTCGACTACCGGGGTGAACGGCTGCGCGCCTCCCTCGACCTGCTGGAGCAGAAGGAGGACTTCAACGCGCCGTCGCGCCCGTTCCTGGTCGCGGCGGGCGTGTCCGTGCCCTCGGCCCCCAACGGCCGGCGCAACATCACCCAGTCCTGGGAATGGTCGGAGGTCACCGACCGCGCCGCGCTGCTGCGCGGCGAATACGACCTGACCGACAGCGTGACGGTGTTCGCCAACGCCGGTGGCGGCTGGACCACCGTGGACCGGCTGTTCGGCACGCCGACGATCCTGAACGCGCGCGGCGACACCAGCGTGACGCCGGAGCATTACAAGTTCGAGGTCGATCGCTCGACGCTGGATGCCGGGCTGCGCGCGCGCTTCGACACGGGCATGGTCAGCCACCGCGCGACCGTCCAGGCAAGCCGCTACCACGACACGCTGTCGCGCGGATTGACCGGCGGGCGGGCGGTGCTGTCGAACATCTATGCGCCGGCCGACCGTACCGCCCAGGCGGTGGCGGCGCCGGGCCGCGTGCCGAAGATCTCGGAAACCGACCTGACCGGCTTCGCCCTGACCGACACGCTGGGCATCCTGGATGACCGCGTGCAGCTGGTGCTGGGCGTGCGCCAGCAGACCATCACGTCGGAGAACTTCAGCGCCACGACCGGCGCCGTCACCTCGTCTTACGAAAAGAGCGCGGTCACCCCGATGGCTGCCCTCGTCCTCAAGCCGCGCGACAACGTCACCGTCTACGCCAACTACATCGAAGGGCTGAGCAAGGGCGACATCGCGCCGGCCACCGCCGCCAACGCGGGCGAGGCGCTGGCCCCCTACGTCGCCAAGCAGGTCGAGGCCGGCGTCAAGGTCGACTTCGGCCACATCGGCGCCACCGCCAGCGCCTTCCAGATCACCAAGCCGTCCGGGCAGCTGGCCGGCGGCGTCTACACGGCCGGCGGCGAGCAGCGCAACCGCGGCCTGGAGTTCACCGTGTTCGGCGAGGTGGTGCCGTCGGTCCGCCTGCTGGCCGGCGTGACCTTCATCGACGCCGAACTGACCAGGACCAACAGCTCCGCCACCCGGGGCAACACGCCGGTCGGCGTGCCGAAGGTGCAGGCGAACCTCAGCGCCGAGTGGGACACGCCGTTCCTGGCCGGCCTCACCCTGGCCGGCAGCGTCGCGCACACCACCGGCCAATACATCAACGCCGCCAACACGCAGCGCGTCCCGGCCTGGACGCGGCTGGATCTGGGTGCACGCTACCGCACCACCGTCCACGACCGGCCGGTCACCGTCCGGGCGACGGTGCAGAACGTGCTGGACAGCGAGTACTGGTCCGGCGTGGCGAGCTGGGGCGGCGTGTCGCAGGGCGCGCCACGCACCGTGCTGCTGTCCGTCTCGACGGACTTCTAAAGCCGGATGACCACCGTTTCCCTGGCGCCGGACCGCGTCCGGCGCGCCGTCCGGACCCTGTTCGCGGTGCAGCTCGTCTCCATGGGCGCCATGGAGATGAGCGGGCCGTTCTGGCCCGTCCACCTGGCCTCCTTCGACCCGCCGGGCTGGCTGTTCGGTGTCGCGGGGATCGCCGTCTACGTCGGGCCGATGCTGGGCATCGCGCTGACCAGCTCCTTCTGGGGGCGGGTCGGCGACCGCTTCGGGCACCGGCTGATGATGATCCGGGCGCTGCTCGGGCTGGCGCTGACGCAGCTGGCGCTGGCGTTCGCGGGCGACGTCTGGTCCATCCTGGCGCTGCGCTTCCTGCAGGGTGCGTGCGCCGGGTACATCGCGCCGGCCCAGGCGTACGGGGTGGGCATCGAATCCCCCGCCGCGCGGACGCGCCTGTTCGCACACCTGCAGGTGTCCACCAACGTCGGCTCGGTCGCAGGAGCGGTGGTGGGCGGCGTGATCCTGGACCACGCGGCGTTCTTCTGGATCAACGCCGTGGCGGCGGCCATCTGTGCGGCCTGCGCCGTGGCGATCGCGCTGCTGCTGCCGGACGTGCCCGTCGCCCGGACGCCGCCCGCCCGGACGGACGCCCGGACGCCCGCCCGGATGCCTGCCGCCGCCACGCCGTGGCGGTCGTCGCCGATCCTCGGCCTGCTCGGCGTCATGGGGCTGCTGCTCGCCGCCCGCATGATCACGCAGACGCCCTTCTCGCTGTACGTGACGTCGGTGTTCGGCGTCGGCACCGGGGTGACGGGCCTGTGCTACGCGCTGCTGGCGCTGGGCTTCGTGGCCTCCGCCGCCCCCTGGGCCCGGCACTTCGAGGGCAAGCCGCGGGCCGCGGCGCTCGGCCGGATGGCGTGGGTGGTGGCGGGCTGCGCGGGGCTGATGGCACTCGCCGGCCTGACCCGCAGCGTCGCCGTCTTCGCCGCCGCCTACTTCGCCTGGGGCGTCCTGCTGGGCGCCACGACGCCGGTGCTGATGGCGCTGATCTCCCGCGCGGCGGACGAGGCGCGGCAGGGGCGCGTCCTCGGCGTGGCGCAGGGCACGGCGCAGGTCGCGTCCATGGCCGGCATCGCGCTCGGCGTCGGCCTCGGCCAGACGGCCGGGCTGGAGCACACGTACTTCTTCGTCGCCGCGGCCTACGCGGCGGGAGCCCTCGCCCTGTGGGCGATGGCGCGCGACCGACAGGGGTGAGCATCATGGCGATCTTCGGCAGACATACCCTCCTCGCGGTCCTCGCCGCCCTTGGCGTCCTGGCCGCAGGCATCCCCGCGGACGCAGCACCGGTCACCGATCTCGCCGGGCGCACGGTGGAGGTGCGCACGCCGGTGCGGCGCGTGATCCTGGGCGAGGGGCGGCAGCTCTACCTCGTGGCGCTGCTGGACCGGGAGGATCCGGTCCGCCGCATCGCCGGCTGGCGCAAGGACCTGATCCAGGCCGACCCGGACACCTACGCGCAGTACCTGCGGGCCTTTCCGGACATCGCCCGCATCCCGACCTTCGGCGGGATCGAGGACGGCACCTTCGACCTGGAGAAGGCCATCGCCGTGAACCCCGACGTCCTCATCCTGAACATCGAGGCGCAGCGCGCCAGCGAGGACGCGCGCACCATCGAGACGCTGGGCGCGCTGGGCATCCCGGTCGTCTACGCCGACTTCCGCCATCAGGCGCTGGAAAACACCGAACCGACCATCCGCCTGTTCGGCACATTATTCGGGCAGGAGGCGCGCGCCGAGGCCTTCATCGCGTTTCGCGCCGAACAGATCCGCCGCGTCACCGGCGTGATCGCCGCCCACCGGCCGGCGCGCCCGAAGGTCTTTATCGAGCGCATCGGCGGCTACACCCCGGACTGCTGCCTGACCTTCGGTGACGAGAACTTCGGCCGGCTGGTCGAGATGGCCGGCGGCAGCAACATCGCCACGGGCCTCATCCCCGGCACCTTCGGCCAGCTGAGCCCGGAGCGGGTGATCGCCGCCGACCCCGACCACGTGGTGGTGACCAGCGCCAACTGGGAGGCCTACGTCCCCGGCGGAAGCTGGATCGGCGTCGGGCCCGGCGCCGACCTGGGCGAGGCCGCGCGCAAGCTGCGCGCCTTCACCAAGCGGCCGGCCTACACGGGCATCAAGGCGAACGCCACCGGCTCGTTCCACGCCGTCTGGCACCAGTTCTACAACAGCCCCTACCAGTTCGTGGCGCTCCAGCAGCTCGCCAAATGGTTCCACCCCGCGCTGTTCGCCGACCTCGACCCGGAGGCGACGTTCCGCGCGCTGCACGAGCGCTTCCTGCCCATCGCGCACCAGCCCGGCTACTTCGTGTCGCTGGGTGGAAAGGCGGAAACGCCGTGACCGAAGCCATGCCCCTGCCCGATACCCCTACTTCCGATACCCCGGCCCGCCACGGCTATCGCGTGATCGCGCGGCGCAAGCGGCTGCTGCTCGGCCTGCTGGCGCTCGTGCTGCTGTGCAGCCTGCTGCTCGACCTCGCGCTCGGCTCCGTGCGCCTTGGCCCGTGGGAGGTGGTGCAGGCGCTGCTGACGCCCGGCAGCGCGCCGGCGCAGGCGCGCGTGGTGGTCTGGGACATCCGCCTGCCGGTGGCGCTGATGGCCGTGGTCGTCGGCGCGGCGCTGTCGCTGGCCGGCGCGCAGATGCAGACGATCCTCAACAACCCGCTGGCCAGTCCGTTCACGCTGGGCATCTCGGCGGCGGCCAGCTTCGGCGCGGCGCTGGGCCTCGCCTTCGGCGTCCGGCTGTTCCCGGTGGCGGCGGAGTACATGCTGCCGCTCAACGCCTTCGTCATGGCCATGCTGACGGCGCTGATCATCCACGCGCTGAGCCTGCGGCGCGGGGTGACGGCGGAGACCATCGTGCTGCTGGGCATCGCGCTGGTCTTCACCTTCAACGCCCTGCTGGCGCTGGTGCAGTACTTCGCGACCGAGCAGGCGGTGGCCGCCGTGGTGTTCTGGACCATGGGCAGCCTGACCAAGGCCACCTGGACCAAGCTGGGCATCACCGCCGCGGTGCTGGCGGTGACGCTGCCGCTCTTCATGCGGCGGGCGTGGGCGCTGACGGCGCTGCGCCTGGGCGACGACAAGGCGGCGAGCTTCGGCGTGGACGTGCGCCGGCTGCGCCTGCAAACGCTGGTGCTGGTCAGCCTGCTGGCCGCCTTCCCGGTGGCCTTCGTCGGCACCATCGGCTTCGTCGGGCTGGTCGGCCCGCACATCGCCCGCCTGCTGATCGGCGAGGACCAGCGATTCTTCCTTCCGGCCTCGCTGCTGGCCGGCGCGCTCATCCTGTCGCTGAGTTCCGTCGTGAGCAAGCTGCTGATCCCCGGCACGATCTTTCCCATCGGGGTGGTCACCTCCCTGATCGGCATCCCCTTCTTCATTTCGCTGATCCTCGGCGGCAAGAGGCGCGCATGGTGACGCTTCGGCTGGACGGCGTCGGCGCGTGCCACGGGCGCCGGCTCACCATCTCCGGCGTCAGCACGCCGGCCTTCGCGGGCGGCGAGGTGGTGGCCGTCATCGGCCCCAACGCGGCCGGGAAATCCACGCTGTTCAAGCGCATCGCGGGCCTCCTCAACGGTCCCGGCCATGTGGTCGTGGAGGGGGCGCGGCGGGGGAGGGAGGGCATCTGCTACATGCCGCAGGACCCGGCGACCAGCGCGGCGCTGAGCGTCTATGAATCGGTCCTGCTGGCGTGCAAGCAGAACGCGTCGTGGACGGTGCGCAACGCCGATCTGGAACTGGTCGACGGCGTGCTGGCCTCGCTCGGCATCGCCGACATCGCGTTCCGCGGCCTGGCGGAACTCAGCGGCGGCCAGCGTCAGTTGGCGTCCCTCGCCCAGACGCTGGCGCGCCGGCCGGAGATCCTGCTGATGGACGAGCCGACGAGCGCCCTCGACCTGCAGCGGCAGGTGCAGGTGCTCGGCCTCGTACGCGGCCTGGCGCGCGACCGGGGACTGCTGGTCCTCGTCGCCTTGCACGACCTGAACCAGGTCATGCGCTTCGCCGACAAGGTGCTGGTCATGGCCGGCGGCACGGCGCGGGCCAGCGGCCGGTGCGAGGACGTCATCACCGTCGACCTGCTGCGCGACGTCTACCGGATCGATGCCCGCATCGAACGCTGCTCGCGCGGCGACAGTCACGTCATCGTCGATGGCTAGCGCACGCCGTGCCGGCACCACCGCGCGATCTCGGCGGCGATGCGTGCGATGACCGGCGGCCAGCCGCCGGTTTCGTCCTGCCGGAAGACGCGCACGCCCGGATACCAGGAGCCGTGCTCCCCGCCCAGGCCCCAGCGCCAGTCGGGCGCCGCCGGCTGCGCGGTCCACGCCGGCACGCCGAGCGCGCCGGCCGTGTGGATGGTGGTATTCGCGATCGACACGACGAGGTCCATGGCGGCGACCTGCGCGGCGAAGCCGTCGAGGTCGCGCAACGGGTCGACTGCCGGGTCGTGCAGGATCTCCACGCCCGCCGCCGCGCGCGCCGCGGCCAGATCGGCCGCGCAGTCGCCGTATTGCAGGTTGACGAACAGGATGCCCGGCGTGCGCAGGATCGGCGCCCACGCGGTGAGCGGGATGGTGCGCACGCCGCCCAGCCGCGCGTTGCCGCTGCGCCAGGAAATGCCGACGACGCGGCGTCCACCGGCCGCCTGTTCGTAGCGGCGGCGCAACTCGGCCCGCCGGACCTCGTCCGCGGCCAGATAGGGGTGCCGGGGCCGCAGGGGCCGCCCGCCCGCCCGCAGCCGCTGCGCCACGCTGCCCGCCGCGACGTGGTGGGTGATGGCCGGACCGAGCAGTTCCGGCGCCGGAGGGTCCCGCCGCGCGACGGCGGCGACGCCGGGGAAGGAGCGCCGGAACAGCGGCACCAGCCGCGCGTCGCACTCCAGGACGCAGCGCAGGCCGGCGGCCAGCAGGTCCGGGACGAGGCCGGCGAACATCACCTCGTCGCCCACGCCCTGTTCGCCCCAGACCAGCAGGCGCACGTCGGGATGGACCGTGCCGTCCCATTCCGGCTGCGGGAAGCGCCGGCGGGGGAAGAGGAAGGCCGGCGTGCGCCAGCGCCACTCGTACTCCTCCCCGCCTTCGCGGTCCTGGCCGGCGAGCAGCAGGACGAGCGACAGGTTCCAGTGCGCGTCGGCGTAGTCCGGCCGCAGGCGCACCGCCCGCCGGTAGGCCACGGTGGCGGCCCCGATCCGCAGCGCGCGCTCCGCCGCAACGCCCAGGCTGTGCCAGCCTTCGGCGTAATCGGGCTGCAGGCTGACGGCGCGGCGGTACAGCGCGGCCGCCCCCGCCGTGTCCTCCTGCGCGAGGCACAGCCCGCCGTGGTTCAGCGCCACCATGGCAAGCTCCGGGGCAAGGCGCCCGGCCGCCCGATAGGCCCGCCCGGCCGGCGCCGCCCGTCCGGCGTCGCGCAGCGTGTTGGCCGCGTTGAACCACGCCTGCAGGAAGTCCGGCCGCAGGCACAGCGCCGTCGCGAACGCCCGGACGGCGTCGTCCGCGGCACCCAGCGCCTTCAGCGCGTTGGCGAGATTGTAGTGGAACTCCGGCACCTGCGGCGCCAGCCGTACGGAGCGTGCCAGCAGGCGGTGCGCCCGGTGCGCATCGCCGCGCCCGTGCAGGATCAGGCCGAGCGTCTGCATGGCCATCGGCTCGGCCGGCTGCTCGGCCAGGGCGCGGCGGCAGGCGCGCTCGGCGTCCGCCGGACGCGGGGCGGGGGAGGGGCCGGTCATTCGTCCGTGTCCTTGGCGCCCGTGCCCTCACCGCCCGTGCCCTTGCCGCCCGCGCCCTCACGGATCCGGCGAAGCAGGGTGGCGGCTTGCCGGATCGCGTCGCCCCAGTCTCCCGGCCGGCTCTGCCGGACGACGTGGACGTCCGGGTACCACAGGCCGCGCGTGCCCGTCATGCCCCACCGCCAGTCGGGAACGGCCGGCTGCAGCGTGATGGCCGGCACCCCCAGCGCCCCGGCCATGTGCACCGTCGTGTTGGCGATGGCGACCACCAGGTCGCAGGCGGCGACCTGGGCGGCGAAGCCGTCGAGGTCGGCCAGCGGGTCGACGGACGTGTCGTGCAGCACCGACACGCCCAGGGTCGCGCGGACACCGGCCAGATCCGCCGCGGTCTCCCCGGCCTGCAGGCTGATGAACAGCACGCCGGGCAGCGACAGGATGGGCCCCCAGGCATCGAGCGGGGCGCTGCGCAGGCGGCCGAGGTCGCGGTTGCCGCTGCGCCAGGCGATGCCGACGATCGGCCGCCCGTCGGCCATGTCGGCGTAGCGTGCGCGCAGGGCCGCCCGCCGCGCCGCGTCGGGAACCAGGAACGGGCGCTGGCGGGCGAAGGCGGCGCGGTCCGGCCGCAGTCGGCGCGGCAGGCTGCCGGCCGCAACGTGGTGCGTGACGGCGGGGTCGAAGAGCACGGGATCCGGCGGGTCGCGGCGGGCCACGACGGCGGCGCCGGGGAACGAGCGCCGGAACAGCGGGACAAGGCGGCGGGCGCATTCGACGACCACGCCGGCACCGGCGGCGATCACCTCGGGAATCAGGCTGGCGAACATGATCTCGTCGCCGATGCCCTGCTCCCCCCACACCAGCAGGCGCTTGCCGGCCCAATCGCCGCCGTCTCCATCGCCGCCGTCCCAGGCCGGCTGCGGGAAGCGGCGCTCCGGCGAAGGGAAGCCGGGGCTGCGCCAGCGCCATTCCATCTCCGCCCACCCCTCGGCGAAGCGGCCCTGCATGAGCAGGCACTGGCCCAGGTTGGTCCGGACACCGGCATCGTCGCCGCGCAGGGCGAGGGCGCGGCGGAACGCCGCCTCCGCCCCGGCGAGGTCGCCGCCGTGCAGTCGCGTCACGCCCAGGCTCCCCTGCGCCCCGGCGTCGCCGGGGGCGAGGCGGACGGCGCGCGTGTGCGCCGCCAGGGCGCCCGCGCCGTCGCCGGCGCGCCACAGCGCGACGCCCAGGTGCACGTACGCCCCCGCGTCGCCGGGGGTGCGCGTCACGGCGGCCCGGCACGACGGCGGCGTGGCGGGAACCGTGCCCCGCGGCTCGGGCGCCACCCGGGCGAGACCCTGGCGCGCACCGCCGTGCCCGGGCTCCAGGGCCAGGGCGTCGCGGTAGTGCGCTTCCGCGGCGGCGCGGTCGCCGCGCTGCTCGCGGACCGTTCCCAGGTTCGCCAGCGCGTCGGCGTAGCCCGGCCAGATGGCGGCGGCACGGCCGAACAGCGCCTCGGCCCCGGCGAGCGCCCCCTGCGCACCGACGACCACGCCCAGGTTGTTCCAGCAGCCGGCGTCGGCCGGCGCCTCGGCCAGGGCATGCCGCAGCAGGGCGACCGCTCCGGTGGCATCGCCGCGCTGGAAGCGGGCGGCGGCCTGCTCGGACGGCGGCGCGTCGGCGGCGCGGTCGCGCGCCCAGGCGTCCAGGTCGGCGGCGGCGGCCGCGAGCACCGGGCGCCAGTCGCCGGGCGCGGCTTGCCGAAGGACGCGGACGTGCGGGTACCAGGGGCCGCTCTCGCCCGCCCGGCCCCATCGCCAGTCCGGCGGTTCCGGCTGCAGGGTCCAGGCCGGCACGCCCAGGGCGCCCGCCATGTGGACGGTGGTGTTCGCGACCGACAGAACGAGGTCGCACGCCGCCACCTGGGCGGCGAACGCGTCGAGGTCGGCCACCGGGTCGACGGCCGGGTCCGTCAGCAGGCTCAGGCCCGACCGTTCACGCGCGGCGGCCATTTCGCGGGCGCAGTCGCCGGCCTGCAGGCTGACGAAGAGCACGCCGGGGGTCTTCAGGACGGGCTCCCACGCGGCCAGCGGGATGGAGCGGTGCCGCCCCAGGCGCCGGTTGCCGCTACGCCACGCGATGCCGACGATGGCGCGGCCCCGGGCCACGGCCTCGTAGCGGTCCCGCAGCGCGCGCCGCCGCTCCGGATCGGCGTGCAGGAAGGGGCGCTGCCCGCGGAAGCCGGCGGCGTCGCGGCGCAGGATGCCGCCCAGGCTGCCGGCGGGGATCTGGTGCGTGACGGCCGGGCCGGTCAGCTGTGGATCGGTCAGCCGCGGGTCCGGCGGCGTGCGGCGGGCGACGACCTCCGCCTGCGGGAAGGAGCGGGCGAACAGCACCGTCAGGCGGGGATCGCATTCGACCGTGCAGGGAATGCCGGCGGCGATCAGGTCGGGCAGCAGGCTGGCGAACAGGATCTCATCCCCCACGCCCTGCTCGCCCCACACCAGAAGCCGTCCGGGCCGCGTCCGGCCGTCCCACCGCGGCTGCGGAAAGGGCCGCCGGGGGCTCTCGAACCCGCGGGCGCGCCAGCGCCACTCGTGGGCGTCCCAGCCCTCGGCATAGCGCCCGGCCAGCAGCAGCGTCAGCGAGCGGTTCCAGCGCGCCTCCGGATGGTCCGGCGCCACGCGCAACGCGCGGCGGTAGAGGGCGTCCGATTGGCCGAGCGCCGCGAAACGTTCCAGCACCACGCCAAGGTTGGTCAGGCAGACGGGGTCGTCCGGGGCGGTGGCGACCGCGGCGGCGGCGGCGGCCAGCGCCTGCCGCGGCGATCCGGCCGCCAGATGGACCTGCCCCAGGTTGGACAGGGCGATCGTGTAGCCGGCGCGCAGCCGGGCGGCGCGTGCCAACGCGGCCGCCGCCGCCCGGTCGTCGGAAGCCGCCTGTTCCTGCGCGCCCAGGTTGTTCCAGGCCTGCGCGTGCCCGGGGTCGGCGGCGACCGCGCGGCGGAGCAGGGCGCGCGCCGCGTCGCTCTGCCCCGCCCGGCGGCGGTCGGCGGCCAGCGCGACCAGCCTTTCGGCATCGGCGTCGGCATCGGCATCGATGGCGGGACCCGTGAAGCACTCCGGCGCGGTCCCTGGGGCGTTCATCGTCGATACACGGATTGTTGCCGAGAATGTCCGGCTTGCCAGCGGTGAACTGATGCGGAATTTCTTGCTCCCGCGCAAGGGTTATGCGGGACGACCGCTTTGTCGTGCGTGAGTGCAGGATTTCGCATGCCCGTGCGTCCTTCGATCCAACCTTATGGATGGACGCTGAAGGCCGGAGTGTCGTGGTATCGAAAGACATCCGTCATTAATGGGCATTTAACCATGCGCTGCGAAATGCGCACGGTGCCGAATGTTTGTTGCTCGCAATGGTATGCGGCATGATGTCGCGCTTTTGCATATCCTTGCATGCTGCGCGAAGGCGTTTCAAACACTTGCCGGATAAATGCCATTTAACGCAAATAATTCAAAAGCTTGCATTGCCTTTCGGCCTATGAGACGCGTGGAATGCCTACATCGGCATTCCAATGGCAATTACCTAAAATTGCAGAAAAAGGGCGTTCTCCATGGCCGTGTTCTCCGTCTCCGCCACCGATGCCAGCAAGAACGAAGGCAACAGCGGGGGGAACGCCTTCACCTTCACGGTGACGCGGACCGGCGACGCCGCCATGACCGCCACGGTCGACTACACGATCAGCGGGTCCGGTTCCGACGCGGCGGGGAGCGGCGACTTCACCAGCGGCTTCCCATCCGGCACGCTGGCCTTCGCGCCCAACGAGACCAGCAAGATCATCACGGTTCAGGTCGCCGGCGATACGGACGTCGAGCCCGACGAGGGCTTCGTGGTCACCCTGTCCAACGCCAGCGGCGACACGCTCGGCTCGACCACGGCGCTGGGCATCATCCTGAACGACGACACGGCCCTTCCCGTCCTGACGATCGCGGCCACCGACGCCCACAAGGCGGAAGGCACCGGGAGCACAACGCCCTTCACCTTCACCGTTACGCGCAGCGGTAACACGAACGCCAGCGCCAGCGTGGATTATACGGTGACCGGCACCGGCGCCAACCCGGCCGACGCCGCCGACTTCGGCGGCACGATGCCGTCGGGCACGGTGTCCTTCGGCGTGGGCGAGTCGAGCAAGACCGTCACCTTGAACGTCGCCGGCGACGGCACCGTCGAACCCGACGAGACGTTCGCGGTCACCCTCTCCAATCCCGTCGGCATGAGCATCGGCAGCGGGACCGCCACCGGCACCATTCAGAATGACGACAGCGCGGGCGGCGCCATCACCGGCACGTCGGGTCCGGATTACCTGTCCGGCGGCGCCAGCGCCGACGTCCTCTACGGGCTGGACGGCAACGACACCCTGGATGGCGGCGGCGGCAACAACACGCTGTACGGCGGCGCCGGCAACGACATGCTGTTCGGCAACGCCCGGGGCGCCGACCTGATGTCGGGCGGCGCCGGCAACGACACCCTCATCGCGGGCGATCTGGCGTACGGCGTGGATTCGCTGTACGGCGGCGACGGCAACGACCGGTTCACCTTTGCCCAAGCGAACGCGTCTCCCGTGGGCGGCGGGGCCATGCATCAGGTCTACGACTTCCAGCACGGCGTGGACAAGATCCGCTTGGTCGGCTTCGGAGGCGGCTTCACGCCAGCCATCATGGCTGGGACGGGATACACCGAGATGTACGGGTCGGTCCCAACGATCACGTACAATCCCGGCGTCAACGACGTGAGCGTGTTCCTGCACCTGGGCAGCGAGCAGTATCTGGCGATGCGCATCCAGGGCGTCACCACGGTCGACCCCTCCGATTTCGAATTCGCGGAACCGGGCGGCACCGTGTGGGTGACGGCGGACGGGATGCAACACGAGGGGCAGTCCGGCACCACGCCCTTCACCTTCACGGTCACCCGCGCGGGCGACACCTCGACCAGCGCGACCGTGAGCTACACGGTTACTGGCGTCGGTGCGAACCCGGCCGATGCCACGGACTTCGGTGGCGCCATGCCATCCGGCACGGTGTCCTTCGCCATCGGCGAGTCGCGCAAGACCATCACCGTGAACGTCGCCGCCGACACCACGGTGGAGCCCGACGAGGCGTTCGTGGTCTCCCTGCACGGCGCCGTCGGCACCAACCTCGTCCAGCCGGACGCGGGTTACGGCACCGCCACGGCGCTGGGCACCATCGTCGACGACGATGCGCCCGGCGCAATTTCCGGATTCCACGTCACCGGCACAACGCACGACGACTTCCTGACCGGCTCGCCCGGCGACGACGTGATCCATGGCCTCGCCGGCCGCGACAACCTTTCCGGTCTGGCGGGCAACGACACGCTGTACGGCGGCGACGGCGCGGACCGCCTGCGCGGCGGGCCGGGCGCGGATCTCCTCGACGGCGGCACCGGGAACGACGTCGGGCCGGGCAACT
>NZ_DASPMG010000094.1:0-21620 GCF_035627195.1 Azospirillum sp. | reverse complement strand
CGAAGGCCCCAACACCCGATCCCATCCCGAACTCGGCCGTGAAATCCTTCAGCGCCCATGGTACTGCGTCTCAAGGCGTGGGAGAGTAGGTCGCCGCCAGGTCTTCCAGCCGCGCATGCCCCCGATCGACAAACAAACCCTTCTCACAGACCTCCCCCCAACACGCAACCGCCTTGCCGCGGGGTGGAGCAGCCCGGTAGCTCGTCAGGCTCATAACCTGAAGGTCGCAGGTTCAAATCCTGCCCCCGCAACCAAACATCAAAAAGCCCGCCTCCTACGGAGGCGGGCTTTTTGCCGTGCGCATGATCCCGGTTACGTTGCGCGTCGCCGGACGTTGCGCGCGGCATGGTTGTGAACGAGTCTTAACCACTCGCTCATCTTAGCCTGCTATCCTGTATGAACCACATGAATACTCGTGTAGGTACCAGGAGGGCGCCGCCATGGGCTCGGCACGATTTGCATGGAAGCCAGAGTATGAAGTCGGCGACCACACCATCGACGGTCAGCACCGGCAACTCCTCGTGCTGGCGAATCTCCTGTACGATGCCGTCAAGATGGGAAAGGGCGAGGCGGTGATCGGGCAGGCGTTCGACGCGCTTGGCCTTTACACGACGAAGCATTTTGACGATGAGGACCGATACTTCGCCGCCATCGGCTCTCTTCTCCTGGTGGAGCACCGGCACCAGCACGAAAAACTCGCGCAGGAGTTGGCGGCGCTGCGGGAGGAGATGCTGGGCTTCCTCGACGGCATTCCCGACACGCTGGAACATTGGGTCGAGACGCGGCTCATCCCGCACATGGTGATCGACGACCAGAAGGCGTTCCACGCCCCCCCCCTGGCGGCGGAGCATCCGGCATGACGCTGTTCGACCGCTTCCTCACCCTCCTGTCGGGCGAGCCCGAGCGCGCCGCCGCGCCATCGGCGAAACCGTCCGGGCCGGCCGGCCCCGCCGAACCGGTCCCGGCGCCGCAGGCCAAGGCCGACTTCCAGCAGAAGCTGCGCGAGGTGCTGGCCCGCAGCGGCACCGCCGTCGGCGGCCGCGTCCACCTGCTGAACCTCGGCAAGCTGGCGGAACGCTTCGGCCCGCGCTGGCCGGCGCTGGCCGACAAGGTCGACCAGCTGATCCGCCTCAGCCTGTCGCGCCGTCTGTCGCCGCGCGACTTCTTCTCGCGCTGCGAGGACGGCGTCTACGTCATTGTCTTCGACGGGCTGTCGGAAGCCGAGGCACGGCTGAAGTGTGCGCTGATCGCCGATGAGATCGCCGGCAAGCTGTTCGGCCAGAACGCCGCGATGAGCGCCATCGACGTGTGCAGCGCCACCACGCGCGTCGACGGCACCATGGACATCACCCGCTTCGACACGGCCGACGCGCTCAACGCCCTCCTCGACAACGCGGACCAGTACAGCGCCCGCGACGCCGCCCGCCCGGACAACCCGAAGGGTGGCCTGCCCCCCGTCATCGAAGACATGGTGCGGCAGGTCGAACTGGAATTGACCGCCCGGCAGCCCAAGGGCGCCGGCAGCGCCGCCGCGCCCACGCCCGACCGTCTGGCCACGCTGCTCGACCTGTTGCGCGACGCCGAGCGCGCGCTGGCCGCCACGATGCCGCGGGCGCCCGCCGGCGAGGTGCGCGCGGATCCGGCCTGGACGGTGCTGCCGCACACCCCCGCGTCCCCGGCCGCACCCGGCAACGGCGCCGCTCTGCTGGCGGTGCTGCGCGGCCTGATCGAGCGGACGGAGGCGGCCCTGACCGCCACCGGCGCCGGACTGGTGGCCGTGCCGCGGACCGAGGAGGATCTGGAGAACGCCGAGCTGGCGTTCCTCCACAGCCCGCTGTGGCACGTGCCGCGGCAGGTCATCAACGCCCGTCTCTGCCAGGTGGCGATGCGCGCCGGGGCGCGGCTGGTCGCCGGCACCGCTCTGCTGCCCGACACCGCCGACAGCCGGCTGGTGGCATTGATCGACCGCGTCGTGGCGCTGAAGGCGGTGGCCGAGTTGGACGCGCTGGGGCAGCGCGCGGGCCGGGGCACGGGCCGGGGCGTCCTTGTCGTTCCCGTGCACCATTCCACCCTGGCCGGCGGCCCGATCAGCCGCGAGTTCCTGGGCCTGTGCCGGAGCATCGCGCCGCCGCTGCGCTCCCTTCTGGTGTGGGAACTGGTCGAGCCGGCGGGCAGCATGACGGCGCTGCACCTGCCGGCTGCGGTGAACGCGCTGAAGGGTTCCGGCCGCGCCGTGCTGGTGCGGGTGGACATCGACTACCCCCGGTTCGAAGACTTCCTCGGCATCGGCGTCCACGCCGTCGGCACCGATATCGTCGATCTCGACCTGCCGGAAGCCGACATCATCCGCAAGCTGCAGATCTTCCGCGCGCGCGCCGACCGTTTCGGGCTGCGCTGCTACGTGCATGGCGTGCGTACGCTCAGCCTGCTGGCGGCGGCGGTTTGCGACGGCTTCGAATACGTGGGCGGCGAGATCATCGGGCCGGACGCCGAACGGCTGGGCGAGATCGAGCCATTCGAGTTGGGCGACGCCTACGCGCATGTCTACACCGACCCGTCCGATGTCCGGACCAAGGACACGCGGCCATGACCGATGGGGTTTCGACCGAGGAGCGGCTGCTCCAGGTCTCCTACTTCGACGAGCTGACCGGCGTCTATAATCGCCCGCTGTTCGAGCACGTGCTGCGCGAGGCGGTCGTCCGCCATCAGGCGTCGGGCACGCGTTTCGCGCTGCTCGACCTCGACATCGACCGCTTCCGCCTGATCAACGAGGCGCTCGGCCACTCCTTCGGCGATAGCGTCCTCACCGAAGTCACGCGCCGCCTGTCCGCTCTGCTGGGTCCCGACGACGTGCTGGCGCGCATCGGCAGCGACGAGTTCGGCATCGTGCTGGCCGGCGTCGGCGAGGAGGAGGATCTTGCCGCCCGCACCCACCGGATCCTCGACGCCGTCGCCAAGCCCGTCGGGGACGGCGGCGTCGCCGTTTCGCCCAGCGCCAGCATCGGCTTTGCCGTGTTTCCGCATGACGGCGCGTCGCCGGAAGCGCTGCTCCGCCACGCCGGGGCGGCGATGGCCGGGGTGCGCCTGCGCGCTTCCGGCAAGGTCGCCCGCTACAGCGGTGGCGAGGACGAGGTGCGCGCCGCCCTCCTCATGGAAAGCGGCCTGCGCACCGCCATCGAGACCCGCGGCCTTGCCGTGCATTTCCAGCCGCAGGTCTGCCTGCGCAGCGGCAGGATGACCGGGGCCGAGGCGCTGGTCCGCTGGGACGGGCCGGACGGCGCGCCGGTGCCGCCCGACCGCTTCATTCCGCTGGCCGAAACCACCGGCCTCATCCTGCCGCTGGGCGAACAGGTGCTGTCGGCCGCGGTGAGGCGCTTCGCCGGGTGGGTGCGGCGCCACGGCCTCGCCGTGCCGGTCGCGGTCAACGTCTCGGCCGTGCAGTTCGAGCGCGCCGACCTGGAATCCGTGGTCGCCGGGCTGCTGCGGGACAGCGGCCTGCCACCCGAACTGCTGAAACTGGAACTGACTGAAACCGCGCTGCTCGGCGACGGGGCGCGGACCCGCCGCGCCATGGAGGCGCTGGTGGCGATGGGCGTGCAGTTCTCGCTGGACGATTTCGGGACCGGCTGCTCCTCGCTCAGCCACCTGCACCAGTTCCCCATCGCGCAGGTCAAGATCGACAAGTCGTTCGTCGCCCGCATGACCACCAGCCGCCCGCACGAGAAGATCGTGCGCGCCGTCGTCATGCTGGCCCACGAACTCGACCTCGCCGTGGTGGCGGAAGGGGTGGAGACCGCCGAACAGCGCGACCGCCTGCGCGATTTCGGCTGCGACTGCGGCCAGGGCTTCCTGTTCGACCGCCCGCAGCCGCCCGAAGCCTTCGCCGAGCGCTGGGTGGTGGGGTAAACCCTATTGCCCCGCGTCGGCCAGGCAGCGGTCGACGAGGTCCAGCAGGCTCTTGTGCGGGAAGGGCTTCTGCAGGGTGTGGTCGGCCCCTAGGCGCTTGGCCATCTCCAGGTAGTCGAAGCGCCCCGTGCGCCCGCCGCCGGACATCATGATGGTCTTCATGCGCGGGTGCTTCTGGCGCGCCTCGATCAGCGTGCCGATGCCCTCCTTTTCCGGCATGATGACGTCCAGCACCACCACGTCGAAGGCCTGCTTCTCCATCAGCCGCAGGGCCTCCGTGCCGCTGCCGGCCACCGCCACGTGGTGCCCGGCGCGCTCGAGGCTGGTCCGCAGCACCTGCCGGACCATGTGGTCGTCGTCGACCACCAGGATATTCGCCATGGGCACCTCCCTTGCGCGTCCATTGCCCGCCGCCCGTGTCAGGCCGACGGGACCGGTTCCGGTTGTAGAACGGTCGGCAGCAGGACGTCCATGGTCGTCCCCCTGCCGGGTTCGCTGTCCACCAGGATCGTCCCGCCCTGCCCGCGGACGATGCTGTAGGCCGTCGACAGGCTCAGCCCCTGTCCCAGGCCGACCTCCTTGGTGGTGAAGAAGGGTTCGAACACACGCTGGCGCGTCTCCGTGTCCATGCCGTACCCGGCATCGCGCACCCGCAGGCGCGTGTAGGCGCCGGGCGGCAGGCCGGGGGCAGGGGGCAGCAGCAGGATCTCGTCCGTCACCGCCACCTCGATCCGCCCGCCGCCCGGCCCCAGCGCCTCCACGGCGTTGTTGAGCAGCGTGGACAGCACCTGCGTCATCTGTCCGGAGTCGCCGCGGGCGACCCCGGCGCCCGTGGTCGGGGGCAGGTCGATGACGACGCCGTCGGGAAGGCTGGCGCGCCGCGATTCCACGGCGTCGCGGATCAGTTCGGGCCACGCCACGCGGCCTTGCGCCGTGGTCTCGCCGCCCTCCAGCGCGGACAGCCGGTCGATCAGGGCGCGCACGCGCTGCGCCGCGACGAGGATGTCGGACAGGCAGGCGCGATCGGGGCTGTCGGGCGGCAGGCCGTCGAGCACCAGTTCGGCGTTGCCGAAGATCGGCAGCAGGGCGTTGTTGATCTCGTGCGCCATGCCGCCGGCCAGCGTGCCGACCGCGCGCAGGCGCCGCGCCTCGGCCAGTTGCCGCTCGATCTCGGCGTTGCGGCGCTCCAGTTCGCGGCGCTCGGTGACGTCCAGCATGAGGGCGTCCCACAGCAGGGTGCCGTCCGGCAGCCGGCGCGGCCGTGCCACGCCGTAGGCCCAGCGGCGTTCGCCCGCCGCGTTCAGGTATTCGTATTCCAGGGTCAGCGTCTGCATCGTCCGGGCCGAGCGGGCGAAGGCCTTGGCGATCGCTTCCCGCCAGTCTGCGGGGATGATGCGGCTGACGAGGCCGGGGTCGGCCTGCACGGCGGCCGGATCGTGGCCGGTGATCTCGCGCAGGCGCTCGCTGAAGTAAGGATAGGTGATCGTGCCGTCGGGGTGCAGCATGCGCTGGTAGACGAGGCCGGGCAGGTTGGCGGCCAAGCTGCTCAACCGCTCCTCCGCGCGCCGGCGCGCGGCGATGGCGTCGCGGAAGGCGGCGGCGGCGCGCGCCGTCCGGCCGAACTCGTCCGGCCGCCCGGTGCCGGGAAGCTCGCCCGCCGTGTCGCCCGCCGCCAGCCGTTCGACCGCGCGCGCCAGTTCCGCCGCCGGACGCAGCAGCCGCACGAGCGCCAGCGCCCCGCCCGCCGCCAGCGCCGCGCCGAACGCCACCGGAACCGCCGGCGGAAACCCCGCCGGGAGCAGCAGCAGGGCAAGGCCCAGCCCCGCCATCACCAGCACGGGCACGGCGGCGGCCTTGATGAGGATGGAATGAGCCGGAACCGAATGGCCGAGAATGGATTGACCGGTGGCGATCATCGCGGCCTCCCGCTCAAACGCCGCAGCCGGCCGGCGCCCGGACCGGCTGGTCCAGGCAGGCGCGCACCGCTTTGGCGAGTTCGGCGAGGCGGTGCGGCTTGCCCAGCATCACCGTCCCCGGTGGCAGGCTGCCGTTGCGCACGGCCGCGGCCAGGGCATAGCCCGACGTGGCGATGGCCGGCAGGTCCGGCCGGACCTCGCGGAAGCGCCGGATGACGTCGGCGCCGGACATGCCGCCGGGCATCACCATGTCGGTGATCAGCGCGTCGATCGCCATCCCCTGTTCCAGGAGCGCCACGGCCTCCGGGCCGCTGCGCGCGTGCAGCACGCCATAGCCCAGGTGGCGCAGCCGCTCGCAGGTGACGACGGCCACCAGATCGTCGTCCTCCACCACCAGAACCGTCTCGGTGCCGCGCGGTGGCGCCTCGGCCCCTTCGGCCGGGCTGTCGGAACGTTCCGCCGCCGTCTGTCGCGGGAAGTACAGGCGCACCGTGGTGCCGATGCCGACGTCGCTGTAGACCCTGACGTGCCCGCCCGAACGCCGGACGAAGCCGTAGACCATCGGCAGCCCCAGCCCGGTGCCCTTGCCGACCTCCTTGGTGGTGAAGAACGGCTCGAACACGCGGGCCATCACCTCGGGCGCCATGCCGCAGCCGGTGTCGCTGACCGACACCGCCACATAGTCGCCGGCCGCCACCCCGGCGCGCACGGCGTAGTCCTCGTCCAGCACCACGTTGGCCGTCTCGATCACCAGCCGTCCGCCGGCGGGCATGGCGTCGCGCGCGTTGACCGCCAGGTTGAGGATCGCCGCCTCCAGCTGCGCGCCGTCCGCCCACACCGGCCAGGGGGTGTCGGCCAGCACGGTTTCGATGGCGATGTCCTCGCCCAGCGTGCGCTCCAGCATCCGGTTCATGTCGCGGACCAGCGCGTTCACGTCCACGCTCGCCGCCTCGATGTCCTGCTGGCGCGAGAAGGACAGCAGGCGGCGCGTCAGGTTGGCGCCCCGCTCGGCCGCCTGACAGACGGTCGCCGCCATGGCGCGCTGGTCCTGCGGGGACAGCGGGATCTCCTCGTCGGCCATCATCTCCGCGCTGGCCAGCACGACCTGGAGCAGGTTGTTGAAGTCGTGCGCGATGCCGCCGGTCAGCCGCCCGATGGCCTCCATCTTCTGCGCCTGGCGGAGCTGGTCGTAGGTCTCCTTCAGCTCGGTGATGTCGTGGATCACGCCGACGAGGCGTGGCGGCTTGCCCTCCGCCACGGCGTCGCTCTGGGCGACGCAGCGGCAGTGGCGGACCCGGTCGCCGACCAGGATGCGGGCCTGGAAATGGTGCGTGCGCCCGGTGGCCAGCGCGTCCTGGAGCTGCGCCTCGACGTATCCGCGGTCGTCGGCGTGGATGTGGGCGAGGATGGCTTCCAGCGTCGGCACGAAGTCCTGCCGCGACACGCCGAAGATGGCGTACATCTCGTCCGACCACTCGGCCGTGCCGTCGTGCATCGGCCAGCGCCAGCTGCCCAGGCCGGCCAGCTTCTGCGCCGCCTCCAGCTGGCTGCGGTGGCGCTGCAGGGACGCCGCCATGTGGCCCAGCGCCCGGCCCAGCGAACGGATCTCGCGCGAGCCGTGGAGCACGCCGGTGCGGACCTTCAGGTCGCCCTGGCCGATGCGCCGGGCGATCTGCACCGCCTCGCGGATCGGCTGTTCCACGGACCGGGTGGCGACGCGCCACGCCAGCCACAGCGCCAGGGCCAGCGTGCCCAGCAGTGTGGCCGTCATCGTCGCCATCTGGGCGCGCGGTGCCGCGTACAGCGTCGCCTCCGGCACGCTGACGCCGACGAAGACCTTGGCGCTGCCGGCGCCGGACGCCGGGAACAGCGGTTCGATGGCGTAGAGGCGGGTGGCGCCGTCCAGGCCGGGGCCGGATTCCAGAACGTTCTCCGGCCCGCTGGCGGCCATGCGCACGAAGGTGGCGTCCGGCAGCGTCTTGCCGACGTAATCGTCGTCCGGATAGCGGCCGAGGATCGTGCCCGCCTCGTCGAACACCGTGACGTGCGATCCCTGGGGCAGGTGCTGGCCGGGGTTCAGGTCGGCCAGCCAGCGCAGGTTCAGCCCGACGAAGACGGCGCCGGTCGGCCGTCCGGCGTTGTCCGCCATGACGTACCCCATGGGCCGCGCCGGCCGGCCGGAGACGGGGCCCAGCCGGTATCCCTGCGTCGCCAGCCCCGGCGTGCGCAGCGCCTCGCGCACCCACGGGTCGGTGATGGTGCTGCCGATGCGGGGGGCGGCGCCGGTCCGGCAGATGATCGCGCCGTTGGTGTCCATCAGCCCGACGACGGTGTAGCTGTCGGTGCCCATCGCCTGATAGTCGAGGATCGCCTGGCATTCCGGCGACAGGGCGCGGAACTCCGCCGTCTCGGCCAGCGCCTTCATGAAGCGGTTGGCGGCGTCGATCTGCTGGCGCTCCACCTGCACCGCGAGGTCGGCGAGGTTCCGCACCTCCTGCGCCAGATGCTGCTGCGCGTTCCGGTAGTCCGACAGGATCTGGACCCCCCAGCTGAGCGTCACCGGCAAGGCGACGACCAGAAGCGGGATGAGAAGCCGCACGCGAAGGCTGTCGACGATCATGGGACCCTCCGACCTCCCGAATCCGCGGGATCGAACATCCGGCGGAAATAAAATTTCTTCTTTCTGTTTGTGTATTTCTGTGATGTTTACTGTCTGTGTCGATGTCGTGGAATGATCCTTGGGACCCGTGTATTGCTCTTGCTCTTGTCCTGACTTTACCGGGGAAAGGATAAAGAAAGCCTTTCCTGGTGGCCGGTCCGTGGGTTGGCCGATGGATGGGGCTGTGACGCTTGGCCGTTTGACAGGGGCGCGCCGGTGCCGCTACCAAGGACGCCCCTTTCGTCTGGAGGCTGAGGATGAGCGGTCCGTTCACGTTTCCCGGTGTCGTCGGCGTCGCGCGCGAAGGCCAGGATCGGCTGGTGATCACCGTCGGCTTCGGCCCGGACGACACCGTCGCGCTGCTGACGCTGGCCGAGGCCATCGCCCGCGCCGGCCTGCCCGAAGGCGTCGCCCGCGCCACCGTCCGCACCGAGGCGCGCGGCCCCCGCGCCCGCGAATGGGACGCCATGGCCTTGGTGGCGAAGCTGGCCCTGCACGAGAAGGCGCGCGCCGACGCGCTTCAGGCCCGCGTGCGCGACCTGGAAGCGGAACTCGAACGCCGGAGCCTCGCAGCGGAGTAATCCTTGAGCATCGCCGTTTCCCGCGCAATGGGTTCGGCTGCCGACTGTTCTCTTGCGGTAAGGCGCCCCGAAGGGGGGCTTCACTGTTCACTGCAAAGGGAACGACACCATGCATCGTTGGATGATCGGCGCCGTGTCGGCGCTGGCCCTGATCGCCGGTTCAGCCATGGCGCAGACCGGCGGCGGCGCGGGTGGCACCGGTGGCGCGGCCGACGGCGGCCAGTCGTCCGCCACGTCGGGCAAGAGCGGCAGCTCCTCCGCCGGCACCACCAGCAACGTCCCGCTCAACTGCGTGGCGAACAGCACCGACCCGCGCTGTGCGGGCACCAGCGGCTCGTCGGGCATGTCGTCCGGTTCGGGCTCCGGCATGACCGGCGGCACCGGCAACCTGAGCGGCTCCGGCTCGGGCAGCACGTCCGGCACGACCAGCCTGGGCGGCGGGCCGAGCGTCGGCGGCACCGGTGCTGCCGGCACTCCGGGCCACACCGGTGGTGCTGCCAGCGGCGGCGGCGCCGGCGGTGGCTCCGGCGGCTCCAGCCAGTAAGGGTTCTAATGCGGCCGGCGGGAACCCCCCGCCGGCCTTCGCCCTTTCCGCATCAGTCCGTCCGCGCCAGCACCGGCGCCAGCAGCGCCAGCGCCGCGCCGACGTACACCATCGCCCCCGGCACCCACATGATGAGCCCCGCCAGCTGCTGGTCGCCCAGCGCGTCGAAGCCGGCGGCGCCATAGGCGTAGACCCCATAGGCGTAGACCGGGACGCGCGCCAGCGTCAGCAGCGCGCCCAGCAGCACCCCGTGCAGCCCGGTGACGAACAGGCACAGCACGGCGACGCCGCGCGCCCCGGCGCCGCGCCCCACCAGCATCGCCCACCAGAACAGCAGCGCCGTGCCGAACAGGCAAAGGTGCTGGAGCGCGTGCACGCCCCGTCCCTCCAGCGCCGCGTCGAACAGCGCCGGCAGGTGCCACAGCCACAGCGCCGCCGCGTGCAGCGCCGTTGCCGTCACCGGCGCCGTCGCCCACGCCCACAGCCGGCCCCAGCGCCCGGCCTGCCGCGCGCCGGACGGCAGCGACGCCAGCAGCACGCCCAGGGGACGCGCCAGCACGAACAGCGGGGCCGCCACGGCGATCAGCAGCTCGTGCTCCACCATGTGGGCCGCGAAGGAATCCTCGGCGAGGCCGTAGAGCGGGGAGAGCAGGGCGACGGCCGCGCACCCCCAGCCCGCCCAGAACAAGACCGCCCGCCACGCCTGCCAGCGCCGCCACCCGGCCATGTAGAGGCCGGCGCCCAGCGCCAGCGGCCCGGCCGACCACGCGTCCGGCACCCATCCGGCCCCGCCCGGCGCGTGCGCCAGCGCCGGCCCGGCGGTGAGCGGCAGGGCAACCAGCATCAGGGTGGTCAGCAACAGGGCGCGCGCAATCCTTGCGGCCATCGACGCCTCCCGAGTCCACGGGGATTGGTCCCCGCGGGCGTTGGTCAACGATGGCGAAGGGGCGGCGTTCCGCTACCCCGCGCGGCCCAGCGGCGTGGCGGCGGCGGTGGGCTGCTGGCGCAGCCAGGTTTCGGCGCGGGCGGCGTCCATGGGCCGGGCGATGTGGTAGCCCTGCACCTGATGGCAGCCGCAGCGGCGCAGCGCGTCCATGGTCGCCTCGTCCTCCACGCCCTCGGCCACCGCCGCCACGCCCAGGCCGCGGGCCAGCGACACCATGGACTTCACCACCACCGCGTCGGGCCGGCTCGACGGCATCTTCACCACGAAGGAGCGGTCGATCTTGATGGCCGTCAGCGGCGGCATGCGGCGCACGAAGGCGAAGGAGGAATAGCCGGTGCCGAAATCGTCGATCGCCAGCCCCATGCCCAGTTCGGCGATGCGCTCCAGCGTGTGCAGCGCGCGGTCGGGGTCGACCATCATCGCCGTTTCGGTGATCTCGAACTCCAGCCGGTCGCGCGGCACGCCGTGCCGCTCGACGACGGCGCGCACGAAGTCCGGCAGGCTCTCGTCCACCAGGTTGCGGGCCGACAGGTTGACGGCGATCGGCGTGCGGATGCCCACCGCGTCCCAGGCGACGGCCTGCGCCGCCGCCGCGTCGATCACCCATTCCGTCAGCTTGCAGACGAGGTCGCTCATCTCCACCAGCGGCAGGAAGTCGCCGGGCATCAGCAGCCCGCGCTGCGGGTGGTTCCAGCGCACCAGCGCCTCCAGCCCGGCCACCGTGCCGTCCGCCAGCTGCTGCTTGGGCTGGTAGTGCAGGACGAGCTGGCCCAGGTCGACCGCCTCGTTGAACTCCGGCAGCAGTTCCAGCCGCGTCGGCTTGACCTGCCCGATCTCCGCCGAATAGGCGGAGTAGCCGCCGAGCCGCCGCTTGGCCGCGTACATGGCGATGTCGGCACACACCAGCAGTTCCGACGTGGTGGCGCCGTCCTGCGGGTGCATGGCGATGCCCACGCTGGCGCCGACGCGCACGCGCAGGCCGCCCAGGCTGAACGGCTGGTCCAGCGCCGTCAGCACGCGGCCGGCGTGCACCTCCGCCTCGCGCAACGTCGTGCGGTTCAGCACGATCGCGAACTCGTCGCCGCCCAGCCGCGCCACCAGCCCGGCCTCCTCCGGCACATCGGCGCGCAGCCGCTCGGCGATCTGGATCAGCAGCTCGTCACCCACCGGATGGCCGAGCGCGTCGTTGATCTCCTTGAAGCGGTCGAGGTCGAGCAGCAGCAGCGCGAACGGCATCTTCTCCGCCAGCCGCGCGTTCATGGCGGCCAGCAGCTTCTTGCGGTTCGGCAGGTCGGTCAGCGAATCGTGGTAGGCGAGGTATTCCAGCGCCGCCTCGCGCTCGGCCAGCTCGCGCGTGCGCTCGGCGACCTTGTCCTCCAGCGTGTCGCGGGCGGCGGCCAGTTCCACCTGCACCCGGCGCAGGCGCAGGTGGTTGCGCACGCGCGCCAGAACTTCCGCCTCCTGGAACGGCTTCTCGATGTAGTCGACGCCGCCGCCCTGGAAGGCCTTCAGCTTGTCGTTGATGTCCGAGGAGGCGCTGAGGAAGATCACCGGCACGTCGCCCAGGCCGGCCAGTTCCTTCAGCCGCCGGCAGGTCTCGAAGCCGTCCATCTCCGGCATGCGGATGTCCAGCAGCACCAGGTCGGGCGGGGCCAGGGCGGCCACCTCCAGCGCCTCGTGGCCGCTGGTCACCGCGCGGACGTCGTGCCCTTCCCGCCCCAGGATCTCGTTGAGCACCCAGAGGTTGTCGGGAATGTCGTCGACGATGAGGATCCGATCGCTCACTGGCCTGCGCCCCCCTGCTGCGCGGCATCCATGGCGAGATTGTCGCCCAGGAATGCGCCCAGTGTCTTCCAGTCGAAGCGGCTCAGCAAGCCGCGAATGGCGTTGGCCAGCGCCGGTTCGTGCAATGCCACGCGGTCGGCCAGCTTGCCGGTGGCGGAAACGGCGCGCTGGGTCACGCACCGGTGCAGTTCTTCCACGAGTTCCGGCGGCAGGCGGCGCAGCGCCTCGGCCGACAGCTCACCCTTTTCCGCCGCCGGATCCGGCATTGCGTCCGGTTCGGCATAGCGGAATTTCACCCCAAGGTGGCGTTCGAGAGCCGCGAAGATCTCCTCCTCGCGGTAGGGCTTGCGGACGAAATCGTCACAGCCGCCCTCGCGCAGCTCCTGCGCCTGCTCGGTGAAGGCGCTGGCGGTGATGGCGACGATGGCGGTCTCGCGCCCGCCGTCCATCTCGCGAATCGTGCGGGTCGCCTCCAGCCCGTCCATCACCGGCATGCGGCGGTCCATCCAGATGAAGTGCGGCCGCCACTCCGCGAAGACCCGCACGCCCTCCGCCCCGTCGGCGGCGTCGCGCACGGTGAAGCCCACGCCCTCCAGCTGGCGGCGCAGCAGCAGACGGTTCTCCGGGTTGTCCTCGACGATGAGGATCCGGTAGTCCGGCTGGCCCGGCACCAGCCCGATCACGCGGCGCGGCAGCATCCGCGCCGGGTTGGCGGTCGCCTCGTCCACCCGTTCCAGCGGCAGCGCGAAGCGGAAGACGGAACCCATGCCGTGCTCGCTCTGCACCGACAGCGTGCCGCCCATCAGTTCCAGGAACTCCCGCGTGATGGCCAGCCCCAGGCCGGTGCCCTTGTTCTGATCGAAGGAGGAGACCTGCTCGAACGGCTCGAAGATGCGCTTCAGGTCGGCGGCCGGGATACCGACGCCGGTGTCCTCCACCTCGCCCACCAGATGCACCTTGCCGTCCTTGATCTCGCTTCCCAGGCCCAGGCGCAGCGCCACGCCGCCCTCGTCGGTGTACTTGATGGCGTTGCCCAGCAGGTTGATCAGCACCTGGCGCAGCTTGCCGGCGTCGCCGCGCACGTGCGCCGGCACCTCCGGCCCCAGTTCGGAGATCAGGCGCAGCCCCTTCTCCTCGGCGCGCACGCGCAGCATGTTGGAGACGTCCAGCACCATGCGCTTCAGGTCGAAGTTCACCGGTTCCGGCTTCATGCGGCCGGCTTCGATCTTCGACATGTCCAGCACGTCGTTGATGAGCTGCAGCAGGTGCTCGCCGCTGCGGCTGATGATCGACAGGTGGTCGCGGTGCTCCGGGCGCAGGTTGGCGTCGTGCATCATCAGGCGCGAGAAGCCCAGCACGGCGTTCAGCGGCGTGCGCAGCTCGTGGCTCATGTTGGCGAGGAACACGCTCTTCGCCCGGTTGGCCGATTCGGCGCGCTCCTTGGCCTGCTCCAGCTCGTGCGTGCGCTGGGCGACCAGCACGCGCAGCTCCTTCTCGCGCGCGGCGGCCGCCTCCAGGCGCACCTGGACGACCTTGCGCCGCTCCTCGTCCAGCGCGTGGGTGTATTCGGTCAGCGACTTGGCCGCGGCGACGATGGAGGTCACCTCGGCGATCGGGCTCTTGGGCAGGTCCGGCGTCTCGCCGCCCTGGGCCGCGTTCTCCAGGATGCGCGTGGCGCCGGTCAGCGGGCGCAGCACGAAGCGGTGGCCGACCAGCACCAGCGCCGACACCAGCAGGGCGAAACCGGCCAAGCCGGCGACGGCCACGGTGTCGGCGCGGTTGGCCTGCTTGACGATCTCGGTGAAGCGGTTGCCGGTCTGCACGGCGGCGCGCACCGACAGCGCGTCGGTGATCTGCTTCAGGCGCTGCACCGCCGCGTCCCAGGTGGCCGAGTTGGAGCGGTCGATGGCGAACACCTCGCGCTTCAGCTCGACCACGCGCCGCAGCGTGCCGGCCGCCGGATCGGGCCGGGCGGCGGCCAGCGCCAGGAAGCGGTCGGCCAGCGGGCGCAATGCCGGCTCGTCCGAAGCGTGGGCGACTTCCAGCAGCAGGCGGTGCAGGTCGCGCCCCGCCGTGGCATCGCCGCTGGCGGCGGCCACGGCGATCAGCGCGTCCTCCGCCTCCAACTGCTGGCGCAGCACCTGGAGCGCCAGGGCGTCGCGCCGCTCGCGCTGTTCGGCCAGCGCCACGATGGTGTGGTAGGTCTCCTTGACGCGGGCCTCCACCTCCGGATCGAAGCGGAAGCTGGGATCATAGGCCAGCACCTGGGCCGACAGCCGCCCCTCGCGCCGCTTCACCGTGGTGCGCGCGTTCAGCACCATCTCGCCGAAGAACAGCAGCCGCTCGACGTTGCGCGAGGTGTCGTGCTGCGCCAGGATCTGCGGCAGCAGGTGGTCGCGGGTGTTCAGCGCCACCTCGGAGATGCGGGACTGCGTGATGATGATCACGGCGAACACGGCGGCCGACACCGCCGCCAGAACGGCGGCGCCGATCACCAGCAGCCGGCGCAGCGGCAGGCCCGGCCGGTTGGGCGGGCCGCCGGGAACACCGTGGGAGTCTGCGCCCGGAGGGGCTGCTGTCGCGTCGCTCATCAGTACACGCTGATCGGGAAGTATTTGACGTTGATCTGGCTGAACGTGCCATCGGTGAGGATGGCCGCCAACGCGGCGTTCAGCCGCTGGTGCAGCGCCTCGCGGCCCTTGGCCACGGGAATCGCCACGTCGCCGCCCAGGCCCTGGTCGAACACCGGGTCGCCGATGATTTCGAACCACGCGCCGTCCGGCGAGTTCAGGAAAACGAAGTTGCCGACGGTCGAGCCCAGCGCCAGGTCGATGTTGCCGGCCAGCAGGGCCGCGTTGCGTTCGGCGATGGTGTCGAAGGTCTTCACCGTCGCCTGGGCGCCCAGCGTCTCCTTCACCCAGCGTTCCTGCACGCCGCCCTTCTGCACGCCGATGGTCTTGCCGGCCAGCGAGGCGGGCTTCAGGTCGGGCACCGCGCCCGGCCGGCCCATGAAGCTGGAGGAGGAGCGCCAGAGCCGGCCGGTGAAGTCCACCACCCGCTCGCGCTCGGGCGTGCGCAGCAGGTTGGCGACGGCGAAGTCGAACCGCCCGTCCGCCACGCCGGGCACGAAATCCGGGAAGCGCGCCGGCACCAGCCGGCATTCCGCCGCCAGCGCGCGGCACAGTGCGCGGGCGATGTCGACGTTGAAGCCGGTCAGCTCGCCGCGCTCGTCGGTGTAGCCGAACGGCCGGTCGTTGTCGTTGACCGCCACGGTGAAGGCGTCCCCCGCCCGCGCGTCCGGCGACGCCAGCAGGGCCGCCAGCGCCAGCAGGGCGGCGACGGCGAGGGCGGCCGGGGCAAGGGCAGCGGCGCGCAGCAGACGGCGGGGCAAGCTGGTCATCCGGTTTTGCCCTCAGCGCACACGGAAGGGGAAGTAGCGCAGCACGACGCGGTCCAGGATGCCGTCGCGCTGCATCACGGCGATGGCGTCGTTCAGGCGCTTGCGCAGGTCGTCGCGGCCCTTGGCGAGGGGGATCGCCACCTCGCCGCCCAGGCCCTGGTCGTGGAACGGCTCGCCGATGATCTCGAAGGTGCCGCCTTCGGGGGAGATGAGGAACTCGAAGCTGGACATGGTCGGCGCCAGCATCAGATCGGCGGTGCCGTCCAGGAGCGCCGCCGTCGCTTCCGACACCGACGGCAGCACCATGACGACCGAACCGCTGTAGGCCGTGCGCAGCCAGCGTTCCTGCACGGAACCGGCGGTCACGCCGATGACCCGGCCGGCGAGATCCCCGGGCGCGGTGCCGGCCACCATGCCCGGCCGCCCGATGAAGCAGGAGGAGGAGCGGAAGTAATGGTCGGAGAAGTCGACCTGCGCCTCGCGCTCGGGCGTGCGCAGCACGTTTGCGACCGCGAAGTCGAACTTGCCGGACACCACGCCGGACAGCACGTCCTGGAAGCGCGTCGGCTCCAGCCGGCAGGCCGCCGCCATGACGGCGCAGATGGCGCGGGCGAACTCGACGCTGAAGCCGGTCGGCTCGCCCGTCGGGTCGATGTAGCCGAAGGGCGGGTCGTCGCGGTTGACAGCGACCACCAGCGCCTCGCCCGCCGATGCCGGCCCGGCGAGCATGGCCGCCGCCGCCGCCGCCTGCAGGCATCGCAGGAAAGGCCGGACCATGCCCGTTATCTTCGCGGTCATTGTCATGATGGCACCGCCCGCGGCATGGCCGCACCGCCGCCGCCGAAGCGCATAAACCCTAAGTGGTGTCCCTACCCAAACGATACGGGTTCGCATCCCCGATGTTAAGCAAATCCGGCACGCCGGGCCATGACAAAGCCGTGCCCATATAATCGTATGAGGACGCGACTCCTTGGTTTTGAAAGAGTCCGGCGGTCTTCCGCGTCAATATGCCCTGGCTCCCCCGCGCCCGGCCGGCCGGCGGGTTGCCGGCGGTCGCGGGAAAGCGCACCTTCATGGGAAAGCACGAAGGAACCAACGGAACCCACCCGGGAGGACCTCATGACCAGGCCATTGCGCGCGCTTCTTCTGTCGGCCCTGCTGGTGGCGGGGGGCGCTTCGGCGGCGTCCGCCATGCACGAGCACAAGGGCGTCCACCATCTGGCGATCCAGGTGAACGTCAACGATCCCCAGGCGATGAACCTGGCGCTCAACAACGCCGCCAATGCGACCGGCTACTACACGGGCAAGGGCGAGCAGGTGGAGATCGAGATCGTCGCCTACGGCCCCGGCCTGCACATGCTGCGCGACGACACCTCGCCGGTGAAGGACCGCCTGAAGTCGTTCCGCCAGGGCATGCCGAACGTCGCCTTCGTCGCCTGCGGCAACACCCGCGCCGGCATGCAGAAGGCCGAGGGCAAGGAGATCCCCCTCGTCGCCGAAGCCACCGAGGTCCCGGCCGGCGTCGTTCGCCTGATGGAACTCCAGGAAAAGGGCTGGCCCTACATCCGGCCGTGAGGGGGCGACGCGTTGGGGTTCCTCACTCCCCGCGCGCCGCCGCCTGCCGGTCGGGCGTCACGTCGATCTTGCGGGCGTGGCCGGTGATGGTGACCTTCTCCGCGCAGTTGGTCATGCACAGCTCCACCACCGCGGCCTTCGGCACGTCCGGGCGCGGGTCGTCGATGAAGCCGTCGCGGTTGGGCATGGCAATCGCCGGCAGGCTGCGCGCGTCGACCACGGCGTCGGCGGCGATGATGCCTTCCTCCGCCAGCAGGTAGGCGGTGATGGCGTAGACCTCGTCGTTGCTCAGCGATTGGCCGGCGCCGAAGGGCATGGCGCGGCGGATGTAGTCGAACAGCGTGGTGGCGTAGGGCCAGTAGCTGCCCGGCGTCTTGGCCGGGTTGTCGGAGGTCAGCGTGCCCTGGCCGCCGACCAGCTGCGGCCAGCGCCCAGCACCCTCGCCGAACTCGCCGTGGCAGGCGGCGCACTTCTCCTGGTAGATCGGATCGCCCTGCTTGGCGGTGCCGCTGCCCGGCGGCAGGCCGCGGCCGTCGGGGCGCACGGCGATGTCCCAGCGGGCGATCTCCTCCGGCGTCAGCGGCGTGCCGATGCCGATCTGAGTGGACTGGCCGGCCAGCGCGGGGCTGCACGCCGCCAACAGGGCGGCAAGCACGGCGTTACGCAACCTGGACATTTTCCACCTCGCCCGTCGTGTTGACCAGCCACGTGACGATCGAATTGTTGTGGTAGATCGCGTTGCGTCCGCGCACCTTGCGCAGTGCCTCGATGGTCGGCTGGACGTAGCCGGTCTCGTCGATTGCCCGGCATTGCAGCAGGGCCGAGCCGCCGTCCCAGCGCCACGGCAGGTAGAAGCGCGTCAGCGCCTTGGGCAGCACCGGTTCCTGCAAGGGGGCCTGCACCCAGTTCTTTCCGCCGTCGGTGGAGACGTCGACGCGCGCGATGCGCCCGTTGCCCGACCACGCCAGCCCGCGGATCACGTACGGCCCCGGCCCGTTCAGCGGCTTCTCCGGCGACGGCGCCGTGATGACCGAGTTGGCCTCCTGCACGAAGCTGAACCTGATCGCCTTCCCGGTCGGCAGCAGGTCCGTGTACTTCGACGTTTCCCAGCGCGTGTACCAGGGCTCGTCCCCCACCTCCAGCCGGCGCAGCCACTTCACCCACATGTTGCCCTCGTACCCCGGCAGCACGAGGCGGATCGGGTAGCCCTGGCCGGGCCGCAGCCGCTCGCCGTTCTGGGCGTAGGCGACGACGGCGTCGTCCAGCATCTTGTCGAGCGGGATGGAGCGGTCGAGCGCGGCGTTGTCCGCCCCTTCCGCCAGCACCCACTTCGCCCCCAGCCGCACGCCGGTGTGCTCCAGCAGGGTGCGGACGCTGACGCCCGTCCACTGCGCGCAGCCCAGCATGCCGCGCACGAACTGCACGCCGTTCAGCTGCGCGCCCCGCCACTCCATGCCGCCGTTGGCGGCGCATTCGGTGAAGGCGATGCGGTCGACCGGCGGAAGACGGTACAGGTCCTCCATGGTCAGGCTCACCGGCCGCTCCACCATGCCGTGGATGACCAGCCGGTGCTGCGCCGGGTCTACGTCGGCGCGGCCGGAGTGGTGGCGTTCGAAGAACAGCCCGTTCGGCGTCAGGATGCCGTTCAGGTCCTGGAGCGGCGTGAAGTTGACCGACGACTCGGTGCTGGCCGTCAGCCACTCCACGTTGCGGCGCACGACGTGCGCCTCGAACTTCGAAGGGGCGCCATACGGCTCGTCGGTCACGCCGGGGCCCATGCCGGCGGTCCAGTCTGGCAAGTCCTTGGGAATGCCGCCCGCGCGGGCGGCTGCGGCGCCGCTCACGGCCGCCGCCGCTCCGGTCAGCAGGGCACGCCGGCCGAGATGTATATCTGACTGCAATGCTTGGTTATGTGGACGTGGTCTGTCCGTCATCTCTCACCGTCTCCTCCTGGCGCCGCTCCGCGTGTCGTTGGCTCGACCGGGCACACGGGGGCTCGGTCGGCGGGCGGTGTGTCGCGCGCCGTCGCATGAAAGAAGTCAAACTGTCTGGCCGATCGGGGCGGCTGCTGCGCGGCCCCGCTCACAGAGAAGAACTTAGACCGGCGCGTACATTAATTCAAGCTAATATCTGTGTGCAACCTTCGACTTACTCCATACATTTCTTATGGGCATCCAAGTAAATGCACTTTTCATAGGGGTATTCGCAGGCCGTCCTGGTCCGTCTTCCAGCCGCCGCGCAGCGCCCGGCGCAACGCGGCGAAGGGCCGCTCCACCCACACATGCGTCGCGTGTCCGGCCAGCACCGACAGCGCGGCGATCCCCGCGACGTACGTGGGGAAGGGCAGGGCCGCCGTGATGCCCAGGTGTTCGGCGATGAAGATGAAGGCGAAGTGGACGAGGTAGCAGCCGTAGGACGCCGCCCCCAGCGCCTCGTCCAGCCGCCCCGACCGTCGGTGGCCGAGCAGCGCCACCGCCGCCGTGCCGAGGAACGCTGCGGCGTGCAGCTCCAAATTGTACGCTTCCGTCAACTCACCCTTCGCGGCCAGCACCACGGCGTTGACGGCCAGCGCGCCCAGCACCGCCGCCACCGGCCCGCCGCGCCGCCGCTGCAGGAAATGGCCGATCATGAAGAACAGCATCGGCCCCGGCGGGATGCGGTAGGTGAAGGAATCGCGGTCCAGCACCCCCTGCGTGGCGGCGACGAAGGCGGTCAGGCACGCCACCGTCCACCACACCTCCCGGTTCCGCCCGCGCAGCAGCCAGGGGAAGATGGCATAGAACAGCAGCTCCGTGCCCAGCGACCACGCCTGCGGGATGATCATGTAGGTGCTGAGCGAAGCGGAGTAGAGGAAGAAGCACAGCGGCACCACGGTCAGGTAGCCCACGACCACGGTGGCGTCGACGGTGCCGTACTGGAAATAGGAAACCGGCCCCAGCGTGACGATCACGGCCGTGTAGAAGGCGAGGTGCACGTAGTATTGCGGCAGGATGCGCAACAGCCGGTCGCGGTAGAAGGCGCCGATGCCGCCGCCCCCGTCCGCGAAGTGGCGGTCGAGCAGGCCGGTCATGGCGAAGCCCGACACCATGTAGAACACGGCCACCGCCGCCACCCCGGTCTGCGGCCACGGGTCCGGAACCCCCGCATGGAACAGCACCACCACCAGCGCCAGGACCAGCCTGAGCGTGCCGAGCATCCGGCGCCCTCCCTCTTCCCCACGCCATGGTCCGCCGCCAGCCGGCGGCGGGCAAAGGCGCGGGAGGGGAGGTGGAGTGGGGGAGGGCGATTACCCCGTCAAATCACGCAGTTCTCCACCAGCGGCCGGCCCTCGCGCAGGCGCTCATAGGCGAAGGGGGAGAGGTCGATGCTGCGCCACGCGCCGCAGGTGATCCACTCCGCCAATCCGCGCCCCACGCCGGCCGCGTGCTGCAGGCCGTGGCCGCTGAAGCCGTTGGCGAACAGCAGGTTGGGAATCTGCGGGTGCGGGCCGATCACGGCGTTCTGGTCGACGTCGTTGTACTCGTAATGCCCGGCCCAGGCGTTGGTGACCTTGATCGCCTCGAAGGCCGGCACGCGCTCCGCCAGCGCCGGCCACAGGATCTCGTCGAACAGATCGTGCTCGACGGTGAGGTCGAGGGTGTCGGGGTCGCGCTCCTCGGGCGGCGGGGCGCCGCAGATGAACTGCCGGCCCTCCGGCCGGAACCACACGCCCGACGGATCGATGACCAGCGGGCAGCCCGGCAGCTCCTCCCGGCAGTCGAAGACGAAGACGCAGCGCTTGCGGGCCGACACCGGCAACTCCACCCCGGCCATGGCGGCGACGCTCCGCGCCCGCGGGCCGGCGGCGTTGACTACGGTGCCGCAGTCCAGCCGCCGCCCGTCCGCCAGCGTCACCGCCGTCACCCGGCCACCCTCCAGCGTCATCGCGGCGGCCTCTCCGGCGATGAAGGTGGCGCCCAGATCCTTGGCCTTGCGCCGGAACGCCTGCATCAGACTGTAGCCGTCGAACCACCCCTCCCCCGACAGGCCGAGCGAACCCAGCGCGATCCCCTGCGTGCTCAGCCACGGGAAGCGCGCCGCCAACTCGTCCGGCGCCAGCAGCGCGACGTCCACATCGCAGGCGCGCTGCACCGCGTGGTTGGCCTCCAGCACGCCCACCCCCGCCGGCGTGGCGAGGTACAGGTAGCCCGGCTCGCGCAGGCCCAGGTCGACGGGGTCGCCGTCCACCGACAGGTGCCGGTTGGCGTCGCGGATGAACTCCAGCCCGAAGCGCGACAGCGCGATGTTGGCCGGCGTCGAGAACTGCTG